>CAISPW010000031.1 GCA_903887465.1 uncultured Oscillochloris sp.
ACAACTCACCGAGGTCTTGCAGGCGGTACAGCGCGTCCTGAAGCGCACCGCACGCATCAACCCGCGCAACAAGCGCCCAAACACCTACCAGCTTTTGCTCGCCCTGACGACCGAGGCAAAAGAAGCTTGATGCGCATGGGGTGGGCCACCCCCAAACCCCCGCCAGAGGCGACATTGCACCAGCCCTGGGCGTAGCCCGAGCCTCCTCGACGAAGCAGGCCAAACGACGTACAATAGATACTATGAGCGATACGAATCGTCTGACAAAGCCCGAGGTGATGAGCCCGGCCGGCCACTGGCCGCAGCTGCACGCCGCGATCGAGGCCGGGGCCGACACCGTCTACTTTGGCCTGAGGCATTTCTCGGCCCGCGCCAAGGTTGGCTTCAGCATGGAGGAGTTGCCCGAGGCGCTGCGTACCCTCCACCGGCGCGGCGTGAAGGGCTCTGTCACCTTCAATACCCTGGTGTTCGACCATGAGTTGCGCGAGGCCGCCCGTGGACTGGAGGCCATCGCTGCCGCCGGTGCCGACTCGATCATCGTGCAGGATGTCGGCGTGGCCCACATGGCCCATCAGATCGCCCCCGATCTGGCCATTCACGCCAGCACGCAGATGAGCGTCACCAGCGCCGAGGGGGCCGAGTTGGCCCGCCAGTTCGGGATCCGCCGGGTGGTGCTGGCCCGCGAACTCTCCCTGGCCGATGTGCGCGCCATCCGCGCCGCCACCGACCTTGAGCTAGAGATCTTCGGCCACGGTGCCCTTTGCATCTCCTACTCGGGCCAATGTTTCTCATCGGAGGCATGGGGCGGGCGTAGCGCCAACCGTGGCCAGTGCGCTCAGGCATGCCGCATGCCCTACGAGCTGATCGTCGATGGCCACCACGTGCCGCTCGGCGCTGCACGCTACCTGCTCTCGCCCGGCGACCTCTACGCGCTCCGGCATATCCCTGAGATCGTGCAGATCGGCGTTGCGGCGATCAAGATCGAGGGCCGCTATAAAGACGCGGCCTACGTGGCGTTGACCACGAGCGCCTACCGCAAGGCGATTGACGAGGCGTGGGCCGGGCTGCCCCTTAGCATCACCCGCGCCGAGGAGATCCGCCTGGAGCAGGTCTACTCGCGTGGTCTGGGTGACTACTTTATCGGTGGCACGGATCACCAGAAGGTGGTGACCGGGCGCTCGCCGCGCAACCGTGGCGTGCTGGTTGGCCGGGTCGATCTTATCTTGTCAGACCACGTGCTGCTTGTGCCTGACCCGCGCATTGATGTGGCTCCGCTCAAGCCTGGCGACGGCGTGGTCTTTGACGCAGCCGACTGGCGTAGCCCCGAGGAACCTGAGGAGGGTGGGCGACTCTACTACGTGACCCCGGCGCGCGGGGGGCTGCTAGAGCTAGAGTTTGCTAAAGGCGCGCTCGATTTCAGCCGGATCAAGGTGGGCGATTTGCTCTGGCGCACCTATGATCCTGATCTGGAGAAGGTGGTGCGGCCTTTCCTCGCGCCCGCCGCGCCCCTGCGCCGCCAACCGCTGACGGCGCAGGTGATCGCCCACGAGGGCGCGCCCCTGGAGATCAGCCTCTCCCTGGTCGCACGCCCCGAGCTGCGGGCGACGGTGCGCTCTGCCGAGCCGCTGGGTGTCGCCCAGCGCCGCGCCGTGGACGCCGACTACCTGCGCGAGCAGCTTGGGCGTATGGGAACCACGCCCTATGAGTTGGTCGATCTTCAGCTTGACATAAAAGGTTCACCTTTTGCGCCCAGCTCGCTGCTGAATAACCTGCGCCGTGAGGCGGTGGAGCAACTGGTCAGGCAGCAGGAGGCAGGCAGCGGAAGCCGGGTGGCGGAAGCCGGGTGGCGGGAGCCGAGCATGCCTCCTGCAAGCCAACCACCTGCCACATGCCATCTCCACATCCTCGTCCGCACCCCCGAGCAACTCGCCGCCGCCCTGGAGCTGCACCCGGCCAGCATCACGCTAGACTACCTCGATCTGTACGGGCTGCGGTCGGCGGTGGAGTACGTGAACGAGGCCGGGGTTGAGGCCCGCGTGGCCAGCCCGCGTGTCCTCAAGCCCAGCGAGGAGCAGGTGATTCACTTCCTGCTCAAGCTCAACTGTCCGATTCTGGTGCGATCCAGCGGGCTACTCCAGGCGCTCCAGGCGCTCCAGGTCGAGCAGCGCCCGGCCCTGATCGGCGACTTCAGCCTGAACACGGCCAACCGGCTCAGCGCCGAAATCTTTATGGGCCTCGGGCTAGAGCGACTCACGCCGACCTACGACCTTAACGCGGCCCAGGTGGCGGATCTGGCCCGTGGACTTGGCCCCGGTGCTATCGAGGCGGTGGCCTACCAGCATCTGCAGGTCTTCCACACCGAGTTCTGTGTCTTCTGCCGCTTCCTCTCCAGCGGCACCAGCTCCAAGGACTGCGGCCACCCCTGCGAGACGCGCCGCGTGGCCCTGCGTGATGAGCGCGGGCGAACACATCCGGTGATGGCCGATGTCGGCTGCCGCAACACGGTCTTCGGTGCCGAGGCCCAGGAGGCCAGCCGTCATATGGACGCTTGGCGGGCGGCGGGGATCGCCCACTACCGGCTAGAGTTCGTCCACGAGACCGGCGCGCAGGTGGCGCAGGTAGCTCGCGCCTTCGCCGACTATCTGGCCGGCACGATCCCCGCCCCCGAACTGACCCGCCACTTGTCCCAGATCGCCCCCGCTGGCACCACCGAGGGTAGCCTCTTCGTGCCTGCGGGCGTCGAACTGATTCCCCTGCTGTGATGTCGGTGGCAACGTAAAGCCGAAGCATTCGCCTCTGTTATAGCAATCCTCTTGGGGTTGTTGCGTGGAGTCGAGGCTTTAGCCGGATAAGGCCGGCTAAAGCCTTGACTCCTTCTTCACAACTGGAATAGGACTGCTATAGGCACCTATTCGCCACGATCTGCGGGCGAATGCTTTAGCCCTACGGCATTCGGGTGATCGCCACATCCTCCCAATGTCCTACTTGCGCGTCAGGTTCTTTTACGCTATAGTTAAATATAGTGTACTGTGCAAAACCTGGACAGAAAGTAGCCTCTGGGGAGGATGGAATGGCACCACGCCAACGCGAGAAGCTTCATGGCCTCGCAATCTCCGATGTCGCGATCAACCAGCCGGTCTTTATTACGATGGTGATGCTGGCAATCATCACCTTTGGTGTTTTGGCCTTTAACACCACCCCGGTCAACCTGCTGCCCGACATCGACATTCCGGTGGTGGCGGTGACCCTGGCCTACCCCGGTGCCGGCCCCGAGAGCGTGGCCGACCAGGTGATCAAGCCGGTGGAAGATGCGGTCAATACGCTGGAGGGTCTGGAGCATATCACCTCGCAGGCCAGCGACGGTTTTGGCCTCGTCATCCTCTCGTTCAAGGCTGGCACCAACATCGACCGGGCCGACCAGAGTGTGCGTGACAAGGTGAACGGCGTCAAGCCGAGCCTGCCGCAAGACGTGCGCGACCCAGTCATCCAGCGCTTCGACCCGAACGCCGCGCCGATTATGCAGGTGGCAGTGTCGGGCAAGGCAAACCAGACGCCCCTGGAGTTGCGCACCACGCTGGAGAACGATATCGTGCCGCTGCTACAGCGGGCCGGCGGCGTGGGTAACATCACGATCAACGGTGGCCAGGTGCGCCAGATCAACGTCCTGATGGATCTGAGCAAACTCCAGGCATATGGCATCCTGCCCTCGCAGCTGACTCGCTCGCTCCAGCAGGCTAACGCCACCCTCGGCCTGGGCACGATCACCCAGGGCAACCAGGAGATCGGCCTGCGCGCCCCGAGCTTGCTGCAGCGCCCCGCCGACATCGCGCACATTCAGATCACCGGCACCAGCTACCGCATCTCCGATGTGGCCAGCATCGAGGACGGCGTTGCTGACAGCACCAGCTACTCGCGGCTCAACAGCGATAACGCGATCATCCTCTCCATCCTCAAGCAGTCGGGCACCAACACCGTCCAGGTGGCCGACAATGTGCGTGCGACCCTGGAGAAGACCTTCGCCGCCCGGCCCGACCTCACCTACAATATCCCGCGCGATGACTCGGTTCAGGTGCGCGACTCGGTGAACAGCTCGATTCAGGAGCTGGGCTTTGCCGCCCTGGCCGCCTTCCTGGTAGTCTGGCTCTTCTTCGGCAACCTGCGCAGCACGATCATCACGATGATCGGTCTGCCGGTGATCCTGATCGGCAGCTTCATCTTTATGCCGCTCTTCGGGCTGACGATCAACCTGATCAGCCTGCTGGCCCTTTCGCTCTGCGTGGGCCTAGTGATCGACGACGCGATTGTGGTGCGCGAGAATATCTTCCGCCACCTTGAGCGCGGCGACAGCGCCCGCGTCGCCTCGTCCAAGGGCACCTGGGAGGTGGGCCTCTCGGTGTTGGCCATGACGCTGACAATCGTTGCGGTGTTCGTGCCGGTCACCTTCGCCTCGGGCACGGCCGGCATCGTGTTCAAATCCTTCGGCCTGATCGTCGCCATCGCCATCCTGCTCTCGCTGGTCGAGGCGTTCACCTTTGCGCCGATGATGTCGGCCAACCTCTTCCCGAACATCAGGGCGAAGGCGAAGAAGCACCCCAAAGAACACCACGATGTTATCCCTGACCTGAAGATCGTCGTTAATGCCGAGCTAAACGAGCGCGACGCGGGCCTGGTCGAGGAGGCCCACGAGGATCCAGGCGCCATGGGCCAGGTCTACGGTCGGCTGTTAGCGTGGACGCTCGTGTCGCTGCGTAACCGCACCATTATGGTGTTGATCGCGATTGTCGTGCTGGCCCTCAGCGCCTGGGTGGCCAGCGGCCTGAAGTTTTCGTTCTTCCCCACCCAAGATAATCACCAGTTTATTATGGGCTTCGAGCTGCCTCCCGGCACGGCCCTGGGCGAAACCGACCGTCTGGCCCGCAAGGCCGAGGATGTGCTGCGCGCTGACCCGGCCCTCCAGACGATGATCTCTACCGTGGGTTTCAGCGGTGCCCCCGAGCGGGCCGAGTTCTCGATCAAAATCGATAGCCGCATCCCATCGCTGACGGTGCAAGAGCGTCTGCGCAGCCAACTCCAGTACTTGCCCCGCCTATCGTTCGCCGTGCCGAGCTTCTCGGGCGGCAGCACCGGCGTGGCTGGACGACAGCTCCAGGTGAGCCTCCAGAGTACTCGGCCCCTGAGCGAGATGGCCCCGGTGGTGACGGCGGTGCGCAGCGCGCTGGGCGAGGTGAAGGGCATGGTGGACATTGATACCAACTTCACCACCGGCAAACCCGAGCTGCGCTTTAATGCGGACGCTGGTCGGATCGGCGATCTGGGCATCACGAATGACGATATCTCTACCTCTGTGCGCGCCCTGATCAATGGCAGCCGGGCCACGGTGCTGCGCCAGAACGGCGTGGACACCGACGTGGTGGTGCGCCTGCGCCCCGGCGACCGCAGCAGCCTGGGGTCGCTCAGCGCGATCACCATCCCGACTCGCTCGGGCGTGGTGCCGCTGAGTTCCTTGGGTACGGTGGCCCTAGACACAAGCCCGACGACCATCCGCCGCTACGACCGGCTGAACCAACTGCTGGTCGGCGCAAACCTGGAGGGCCGCAACCTCACCGATGTCTCCAATGATCTGAAGCCAAAGATCAACGTCCTGGGCATCCCCGGCGACATCGTGATCTCCTACCAGGGCACCCTACAGCAGACCTCCGAAGGCTTCGGCTCGCTGATCCTGGCCATGGGCCTCTCGGTATTGTTCGTCTATATGGTACTGGCCTCGCAGTTCGGCTCCTTCACCCAGCCGCTGGTGATTATGATGGCCATGCCGTTCAGCTTCATCGGTGCCTTCCTGGCCCTGCGCATCGTCGGCATCGATCTGGACATCACCGGCATGATCGGCCTGATCATGCTCCTGGGCGTGGTGGTAAAAAACTCAATCCTGCTGGTGGACTTCACCAACCGCCTGCGCCGGGTAGGCGTGGAGAAGCATCAAGCCCTGCGCCTAGCGGGGGCCATCCGCCTGCGGCCCATCCTGATGACCTCGGCGGCCCTGATCGCCGGGGCCATCCCCACCGCCCTCGGCATCCACCTCTTCGGCAGCGGCGCGGGCAGCGAGTTCCGCCGTGGCCTGGCCTGGGTGATCGTCGGCGGCGTCACCACCTCGACCGTGCTGACTCTGCTGGTGGTGCCGACGGTGTACAGCTTGCTCGACTCGCTGGTCTCCCGCTTTATGGGCCTATTCCGCCGGAGGAACCGCGCCGAGTCTCAGCCCACCGCGTCGGCCATCCAGCCCACTGCGTCGGTCACTCAGCCGGTTGAGACATCCGGGGACTGATACTTGGCCATACCGCAGAAGTCACTCTGCCAGCCCAGGCGAGTTCTACGGGATGGCGATACATGGTTTGGCATGGTTTTGGACATGGTTCAGAACAGCTTTACCGTTTGGCGGGGACGCGATGCGGCGAGGATGCGATAGCATCGCCTCGTCGCCTCGTCGCTAAACGGTAAAGCTGAAACCTAGCAAGTGAAACCTTGTCTTAGCGCAGATCTGAACCATGCCGAAGCATACACTTCGATAGCCGACCATCGACGACCGAATCGGAAGACGTTCTCTGCAACCTGAGGAATAGCATGCACAAGAAGATTCTCGCCCTGGCCCTGATGACCGCTGCCCTAAGCGCCTGCGCGGCGACCTCGGCGGCCCCCACCGCCGCGCCTGCCGTGCCGACCATGGCGCTATCTGCTGCGGAGAACACGAGCAGCGCCGCCCCGGTCGCTCCGGTCGCCACCAGCGCACCCAGTTCCAGCGCCCCGTCGATCAACCTAGGAGTGACGGCCTCGGGCGAAGTGACCGCACGCCACACCGCTGACCTAGGTTTCCGCGTGCCCGGCACCGTGGCCGAGGTGCTGGTGGATGAGGGTGCCGTGGTCACAGAGGGCCAGGAACTCGCCCATCTCGACACCCACGAGCTTGATCTCCAGGTGGCGCAGGCCGAGGCCCAGCTCGCCTCGGCGCAGGCCAACTACCAGCGCACGATCGACGGGGCCACGCCCCAGCAGATCGCCGCCGCCAAGGCCCAGGTGGCCCAGGCGGCCGCCGGCCTGCGCCAGACGAAGGGTTCCGTGACGGATCAGGACATCGCCGCCGCCGAGTCGGCGCTCCAGCAGGCGCTCGCACGCCAGGCCGACATCGCCGCCGGCCCGAAGTCCACCGACCTCCAGCAGACGCAGGCGGCGGTGCAGCAGGCCCAGGCGAACCTGGATATGCAGCGCACCAACCTCGCGGCGGCCAAGGAGCGCGCTCGCCTGCAGATGGAGTCGGCCGCCAACGCCCTGCGCAACGCCCAGGACGCCTACTCGCGGGTCTACTGGAGCAACCGCAAGCTCGAGTCGCTGCCCGGCGATCTGCCGCAGGCGCTGAAGGATCAGGAGGCCCAGGCGCTGCGCGCCGTAGACGACGCCGGGAGCGCGCTCCAGAACGCGCAACTCGCCTACGACCAATCCAAGCAGAATGAGGTCGACGGCCTCCAGGCGGCCAAGGCCCAGCTCAGCGGTGCCCAGGCGAGCCTCCAGAAGCTGATCGACGGAGCCACCGCCGACCAGCGCGCCGCCGCCGACGCTGCGGTGTCTCAGGCCCGTGCCAGCCTGAGCAAGTTGCAGGGCGACCAGCGCGGTGGCCAACTCGCCGCATCGCAGGCGGGCCTCGCCGCCGCCCAGGCGAACCTAGGCCAACTCACCTCCGGCCCCACCGAGGCCACCGTCGCCGGTGCCCTGGCCCAAGTGCAGGTCGCCACCGCCGCCCGCGACTCGGCCAAGCTGAACCGCGAGAAGTCGTCGATCCGCGCGCCCTTCGCCGGCATCGTCTCCGCCGTTAAGATCGACCCGGGCGACCTCTCGAATGGCTCGGGCCAGATGATCATCCAGGTGGTGGATATCAGCGAGCTGCGGATCGAGGTCAACATTAGCGATACCGATGTGGCCAAGGTGCGCGAGGGCCAGGCGGCCCAGGTGCAGGTGGACGCCATCCCCGGCCAGACCTTCCAGGGGAAGGTGACCTACGTCGCCCCAACCGCGACGGTGACGGGGACGGTGCGTACCTACACCGTGCGGGTCGTCCTTGAGACACAGGAGGGCCTGCGCGCCGGGATGAGCGCCCGCGTCAGCATCCAGCTGTGACCACGGCCTGGATCGCGAATACCGCGAAGCCGGTTTGGATCGTGGACAGGTTTGGATCGCGAATACCGCGAAACCTGGCAAACGACACGAACGCGAAGTTCGCGAACTTCGCACGGCTTCGTGCCGTCCGCGATCCAAACCATTTTGGATCGCGGACAGGTTTGGATCGCGAATACCGCGAAGCCTGGCGAACGACACGAACGCGAAGTTCGCGAACTTCGCACGGCTTCGTGCCGTCCGCGATCCAAACCATTTTGCGTAGAAAGGCAGTTCAATGACGAGTAGCCTCCGCGAGCGCCGTCGCCAGATACTCCGCGATGAGATCCTCGCGGCATCGCAAACCCTCATCGCCGAGCGGGGCTATGCCGCAATGTCGATGGACGATCTGGCGGCGCGGGTCGGCGTCTCGAAGCCCACTCTCTACAGCCAGTTCTCGACCAAGGAAGATTTGGTGGTGGCGATGGCAACCCAGGTGATGGAGCGCCTGTTTTCGGTGGTCGATGAACATGGCCAGACCTCGCGCTCGGCCCTCGACCGCCTGACCGACCTGTTGCGCACCAGCGTACAGGTTCAGCTCGACCAGCGCTTTACTGCGATGCAGCTCTGGATGCCCGAGATTGTCCACATGCTCAAAGGTCACCAGGAGCCGCTGGACCAGATCTGCAAAATGGACGCGGTGGTGATTGATCTGGTGCATCGGGCGATCCACGACGGTGAGATCGCCCCGCAGTTTGACCCGCCCAGCGTGGTACGAATCTTTTACGCACTGTTCATGTCGCCCAATATTGGTCGGCTGAGTCTCACCGGCAGCCCTAGCCCCGAGATGATGCCCAATGATGTCGCGACGTTCTTCCGGCGTGGCCTGGAGCCTCGGTAGGGGCGGGCCAGGGAGAGCGACGTCATCCCTAGAGCAGGCTTGCCAGGGCTGCCGCGCCGAATCCGAGGATGATCAGCCCGGCGCTGCGGTTGACCCAGCGTAGCGCGCCGGGGGTCACCCGGCTGCGCAGCAGGCTCACCCCGCCGCTCAGCAGCAGCCACCAGAGGGCCGAGCCGCTGAACACCCCCACCACCAGCAGCAGTGCGTCGCCGTAGCCGCTCACCCCGCTCGCCGCGCCCATGCCGGCGAACACCGCCGCAAAGGCGATGATCGTCGCCGGGTTGGTGATCGTCAGGGCGAAGGTGGATGCGTAGGCGCCTAGCAGTCCCCGCGCGCCTGCCACCGTCGCCGGGCGATCTGCCGGAACCTCGCGCGCGGTGCGTACCCCCAGGTAGCACAGGAAGATCCCGCCCAGCAGGCGAGTCCACAGACTCACCCCCGCCAGCAGATCCGCCACCGCCGTCAGCCCCAGGGCCGCCACCGTCCCGTAGATCATGTCCGCCGTCGCTGCACCCATCCCCGACACAAACCCGGTCATGCGCCCATCGGCCAGGGTACGCCGGATGCACAGCACCCCGATCGGCCCCACCGGCGCGGCAATCGCGAACCCGACCAGCAGCCCCCTCAGCAGAAATCCCACGTCCATCGTCGCCTCTCTATTGCGGGCATCGCATGCGGTAGCGCGTGCTGCTCCTCGGTGTGTCCAAGCGCTGCGCCTGCTACGTCCCAACAAAGCGCCCGCCGGGGAGTTCCCCCGACGGGCGTGAGTTCGGCGCGCTGCGCAGCGTCAGATCGCCGTACCTCCCGGCCCACGGGTGCGGCGCTGCTGCTGGCCCATGCTGTAGGTGTATGTACTCATTGCAGCGATTATATCATAGGACGGGGGGACGGCTTCGCCGCCTTCAACCAACAAAAAGCGAGGCAGGGCGGTTGCAACGTCGCCTCCGGCGGGGGTTTGGGGGTGGCAACGCCACCCCCATAGGCATTAAGCTTAAATGTCGGGCGTCAAGGTGGGTCGGTACTCCCCCACGTGCCCGCCCAGTTGAGACTGATTCTGGGGCATTCTAGGAAGCCCCAAAACCGCCGAAATGGGCCATTTTAGACTCAAAACAAG
>CAISPW010000032.1 GCA_903887465.1 uncultured Oscillochloris sp.
GGCGAAGCCGCCAAAAACCAACCAAAAAAGATCTTTCGGGGGTGGCGTTGCCACCCCCAAACCTCCGCCGGAGGCGACGTGGCATCCGCCCTGATGACTTCGCCACCCCCGACGGCAGCGAGCCGCCCCCATGGTACAATGCCCGCGCTATGCCTGAGCCACTTGTCTACCTGTTGCTGGCCATGGCCTTGCTGCTGCCGATCATCGGCGCGGTGGCCTTGCGCCTGTCTGGCCCGCACGTCAGCACGCGCATCGGTACCATCGCGGCGGCGATACTCTTTGGCGTCACGATTGCCAGCGTGCTGCTACTCTCGCGCAGCGATGTCGGCGTGCTGCGGATCGGCGATGTGAGCCTGCTGCTGCCCGGCACCCGCCCCGGCGCCAGCTTCGCCCTGCCCGCCGATATCCCGTTGAGCGATGCGCCCCCCGATATCCCGGCCGCCGCGCCGGTGGCGCTGCCCACCCTCACCCCGCGACCGTCGGCGACGGCAACCGCCACCAGCACCCCGCTGCCCACCGCGACGCCCACCGCGATGCCCACCGCAACCCCCGCGCCGCCCACCGCAACCCCCGCGCCGCCCACTACAACCCGCCACTACACGGTCGAGTCCGGCGATAGCCTGCGCAGCATCGCCGCAAAGTTTGACGTGTCGATCACGGCGCTGCTCAAGGCCAATAATCTCACCCCGGCCCAGGGCGACGCCCTGCACATCGGGCAAGAGTTGGTGATACCGTAGAAAGCCCATGACTACCATACACACCATCGAGCGCAAGCCCCGCGCCGCATCCGCCGGCCCGCCGCCCCTGCTGATCATGCTGCACGGCTACGGCAGCAATGAACGCGACCTGTTTGATCTCAGTGAGTACCTCGATCCGCGCCTGCACATTATCAGCGCGCGCGGGGTACTCAACCTGGGATTCGGCTTCGCCTGGTATCACCTTGGCGGTGTCCCCGGCAACCTCGTGCCCGACCCGGCCACCCGCGCCCGCGCCCGTGATATCCTCAGCAAGCTGGTGGCCGACCTGCCCGGTCGCCTCGGCACGGATCCGCAGCGCACCTACGTGCTGGGCTTCAGCCAGGGCGCAATTATGAGCCTGGCCCTGGCCGCCCAGATCCCCGGCCAGCTCGCCGGGATTATGCCCATCAGCGGCTACCTCGACCCCGACAGCCTGGATGGCCCGCTGCCCGCCGCCGTCGCCGATCTGCCCATCCTGCAGATCCACGGCACCGAGGACGAGGTGATCGGCGTGGCCGCCGCCCGCCGCACCCGCGACTTCCTGACGCCGGTGGCCAAGCGCTACTCCTACCAGGAATATCCAATCGGCCACACGATCAGCATGGAGGGACTCCTGCTCATCCAGGGCTGGCTCGCCGAGCGCCTGGCGGAATAGGCCAAGTAAGAGCGCAGCCGCGCGGCGCTGCTGCGCCGTCACCGTGAGGAGGGGCGGTTGGATCTCGCGCTCTGGCATATCCTCCCGATCAGCCTGGGCGGTGTCTTTGCCATCCAGTTGCTGATCGTCAGTGTGCTGCTGATCGAGGCCAGGGTACGCCGCCGCCGCGTCCCCCCCGAGGGCTTCCCCTACTTCCACCCCCCGCCGATCACGGTCGCCGGCACCGAGGTGCAGCTCTACACGGCGGGCGGTCAGATCTTCGAGGCGATGCTCGCCGCCATCGAGGGTGCCCGCGAGACGATCTACCTGGAGACCTATATCTGGAAGGGCGACGAGCTTGGCGAACGATTTAAGCAGGCGCTAACCCGCAAGGCCCGCGCGGGCGTGGCCGTCTACCTGATCTACGACACCTTCGCCAATATTGTCGTCCCGCGATCCTTCCTGCGCTTCCCGCCCGAGCTGCACGTGCTGCCCTACCGGGCCTGGCGTCGCCCCTGGCACGCCCTCGACTTTCGGCGCTACGGGCGCGACCACCGCAAGATCCTGGTGGTCGACGGCGCGGTCGGCTTCGTCGGCGGCTACAACATCGGCGAGATCTACCGCACCCAGTGGCGCGACACCCACCTGCGCCTAGCGGGCCCCGAGGTAGACGACCTCACCAGCGCCTTTGTGGACTTCTGGAACACCAACCGCTACCCGCACCTGCCGGCCCTGGCCCTGCCGCGCCGGTCGTGGTCGTCCGAGCTGCGCGCGTACCGCAACGACCCGCTGCGGCTGATCTTCCCCATCCGCTCGATCTACATCGAGGCGATCGAGCAGGCCCAGACGCATATCTTCATGACCCAGGCATACTTCATCCCCGACGAGGCCATCCTCCAGGCGCTCATGCGCGCGGCCCGCCGTGGGGTGGATGTGCGCGTGCTGGTGCCCTGGCAGAGCAACCACGTGATCGCCGACTGGCTGGCCCGCCACTCCTTCGACCTCTGCCTGCGCAGCGGCGTGCGGATCTTCGGCTACCAGGGTGCCATGATCCACGCCAAGGCGGCCACGGTCGACACGATCTGGTCGATGGTGGGCACGGCGAATATCGACCGGCTGAGCCTGGCCGGGAACTACGAGATCAATATCGAGATCTTCAGCCCCGAGGTGGCCCACGCGATGGAGGCGATCTTCAGCTGTGACCTGACCAACGCCGTCGAGATCCTCCCCGAGGAGTGGGCGCGGCGCTCATGGCTGGCCCGCGCCTCTGAACTGGCGCTCGCGCCGCTCTGGCCGCTGCTGTAGCAATCCTACATAGGTTATGAAAAGGAGTCGAGCCTTTAGGCGGCCCTATCCGGCTAAAGCCTCGACTCCACGCAACAACCCCAAGAGGATTGCTATGTGAATGCTTGGCCGTCCTAAATTTAGCCTTCACGATTACCCGGCGAGGGCGGCGAGTACCTCGCCGAGGAGCTGGGCGTGGCGGGTGAGATCATCAATCGGGACGCGCTCATCGGGGCCGTGGATGGCGCTGTCGGGCCGACTGAACCCAACCGTGACGGCGGCTAGGCCGAGGCGCTCGATGAACATCTGGAGCGGCAGGGCGAGGGGACCAGCGGGAGCCATGTTCAGGGGGGCACCGTAGACCGCCGCGCCTGCCTTGGAGACCAGCGCGATGAAGGGCGCGTCGTGGGGCGTGTAGGCGGGAGGGTAGCCGCCGGGCATGCGCTCGACCGCGATGTCGGCGAAGCCACCCACGGCGAGGTGGGACTGAAGCATGGCAAAGATCGCGTCGGGATGCTGATGGGGCACCAGCTGAAAGTCGAGGGTAGCCTCCGCCGACGCCGGGATGCGCGCGGCGTCGCCGGCCAGGTCGCAGGTGATCGCGCTCAGGTTGCAGGTGGGCAAAGTGGCCTCAGCGCGCACCAGCGCGTGCCCGCTCATCCCAAAGAGAAACTCCTTGCGCTGCCACGCCCGCAGGCGGGCGGCCTCATCGATCACGACCTGGCGCAGCAGGTCGTTCTCGGCGCGGGTCGGCCCCTCCACGCTATCGTAAAAACCCTCGATCTTAATATCCTCATCGTCGCCCTTGATGCTGGTGAGCGCCCAACTCAACCGCCAGAGCGGGTTGCGCAGGCTCGGGGACAGGCTGGAGGGCAGGGGATAGGTGCCGCTGCGGGCGTGCAGCCGCACCTGCAGGTGGCCCTTCGTGCCGCTATAGCACAGCGGGATGCCCCGGCTATCGCGCTCGCCCTGGCTGGCCAGGCACACATCCGCGCGGAGGATGTCGGCGTGGGTGGCCAGCACCTCGGCCAGGTGCTGGCTCCCGCTCATGCCGTGGCCCTCGGCGACGATGATCACGCCGCAGGGAAGCGCGCCATCGGCCTGGAGGAGGCTGTGGATGGCCTGGATGTGGGCGGACAGGGGGCCTTTGCCAGCCACAACCCCACGGGCGTAGAGAACGCCAGAGCGCTCGGCCAGCTGGAGCGGCTCGTGCGACCACTCGCGCCAGGGGCCGGGCGAGGCCGTGTCATAATGGTGGTAGAGCAGCAGCGTGCGATCCGTCCGCCCGCCGAGGTGGGCCAGCACCACCGGCGCGCTGGCGGTGCTGGCCACCCGCACATGCATCCCGATGCCGCGCAGCTGTCCGGCGACGGCCTCCGCACCTGACCGGAGATCAGCAAGGTGGCCGGTACCAGTGGCATGGGCGCACAGGACGCTCAACGACTGGCTCAGCTTCTCGGTCAGGGGCAGTGACAGAGCAGACACGGCGGCGCTCCTGACAATAGGGCAGTCACCCAGCTCGCATGCACCCTTCGTAGCCTATTGTGTGGTGCTTGGTGACATAAGTATTATAGCATCACTCGCCCTACCCCTGGCGCGCGAGGGCGGCCAGAGCCTGGAGCTGATCGCGGGTGCCGAGGGCGATCAGGCTGCTGCCAGAGGTGAGCAGCGCCTGTGCGCCGGGGCTGATGTCTACCCGCTCGCCGGGCCGACCGAGGGCGAGGACGGTGATGCCGAGCCGCGAGCGTAGGTTGGCGTCGCCGAGAGTCTGCCCGACCAGCGTCGAGCCGATGTCCAGGACGACCTGGTCGATCAGCAGTTCGAGGTTGCTAGTGTGCATAACCTCGTCGAGAAAGTCGGCCACGCCGGGGCGGGAGATCAGGGTGGCCATACGTCTGCCGCAGATGCGGTAGGGCAAGATCACCCGCGAGGCCCCGGCGCGCAGCAGCTTATCCTCGGACTCATCGAAGTTAGCACGGGCGACGATCACGATGTCGGGCCGCATGCTCCGCGCGGTCAGCACGATAAACACATTCTCGGCGTCGGAGTTGGCGACGGAGATCAGGCTGCTGGCGCGATCAATGCCCGCCGACTGGAGATATTCTTCGTTGGCCGCATTTCCCTGGAGGGCTAGGTAGCCCCGGTGGCGCACCCGCTCGACCCTGGCCGCGTCGAGGTCGAGGACCACAAAGGGCATGCCCTGGGCGTGCAGTTCGTCGGCGACGTGTCGGCCGATCCGCCCGTACCCGCAGATGATCGTGTGCCGGTTGAGTTGCTCCACCATGCGCTGGCGCCTCCGCTGATCCAGATACTCCTGCCACTCGCCCGAGAGGATGAACTCGGCCGCGCCGCTGAGGGTGAAGGCGACCAGGCCCGCCCCAGAGCCGATCAGGCCGATGGTGAACAGCCGCCCCGCCGAGGTGAGCGGGCTGATCTCGCCAAACCCCACCGTGCTGATGGTGATCACCACCATGTACAGGGCGTTGATCAGGCTCATGCCCTCGATCAGGGTGTAGCCTGTCGTGCCGATCAGCAACAGCAGAACCAGCGACCCCGCCGCGAAGGCCAGCCGTTGTACCGCCCGCCGCTGCACACTCTGTTCCACACGCCCCCCGGCCCGACTGTAGATCGTAGATGACGCCACCGGCTAGGGCACAATTGTAGCACGCAGCGCGACCGGTCGATCCATGACGGTTGCACCGCAGGGCGGTTGCAAAGTCGCCTCCGGCGGGGGTTTGGGGGTGGCAAAGCCACCCCCGAAAGATCTTTTTTTGTTGGTTTTTGGCGGCTTCGCCGCCAAAAACCAACCAAAAGCGAGGTCTGGGGCGCAGCCCCAGCGACGTTGCATCAGCCCTGCGCTGCCGCGCTCACACCCTATGCGGGCGGGCGGAGTTCGGCGAAGATCGCCGGAGCGCACCTCGGTGGCGGGCGGATAGCTGGGGGGCGACCATGTGGCGAGGACGAGATTGAGGTTGGGAGGAGGGGAGCCGAGTCTGTATCTGGACACTAGCGTAGCGCGAAGAGGATCTGGCGGGCAGGGCGAGATTCGAACTCGCGACAGCATTGCTGCTGTACGGCATTTCCAGTGCCGCGCACTAGACCAGGCTATGCGACCTGCCCGTAACCTGCAAGATTTTATCACAATGACGGGTAGCGCGCAACTTGATATTCTCTTATACTGAGGGTAGTCATACCCGATGCCTTATGTGGGGGTGACTTCGCCGCTACCTGATGATCTTCTTTTGCGGGTTATTTGTAAACTCGCAGCAAGTAATCGGCACGGGAAGATTGCCGGGGCGGGACTCAGAGGATAAGGCTCGCTATTAGTGAAAGGACAGATCATGAGACGCTGGACGCTGGTGACCGCAGTTCTTGTGACCCTCGTTCTGGTCGTGTCCGCCGCCCCACACAATGCCGCCGCCCTGTCGATCCCGGCGGCTGCGCCGGTCGGCCCGGGTGACTTCTATCTGGCCCTAGGAGACTCGCTGGTTACGGGCACGGAGCTGGTCGACGATAGTCTGCCGGGTTACCCCGCGACCATGGCCCAAATCCTTGGGGCCGTGAAGCCGTCGATCACGCTCCACAGGCTGGGGGTGAGTGGCGAGACGAGCCTGAGCATGCTCGCGCCGGCAGGTCAACTCGCTCAGGCTGTCGCCTACATCGCCACGCAGCGGGCGGCGGGTAAGGTGGTCAGTCCGGTGACCCTGGACATCGGCGGCAACGACATGGCGGCCGTGTTTTTGCAGGGCGCGGCCACCGTCACCAACACGCTGACCCTCTACCGGGCGGATCTGAAGATCATCCTGGACACCCTCGATGCCGCGATGACGGTGGGCGGCCAACGCCAGGGCGACCTGATCCTGATGAACCTCTACAACCCCTACCCAGGGGCGGTACTCGCGCCACCCCTGGTGACGCTGGCGCCCGGCCAGGAGCCGATCGTCACCGATCTCGCGGTGCCGTTGTTCAACCAGGTGGTTGCCGAGGAGGCGGCGGCCCGTAGTATCCCGGTGGCCGATGCCTATAGCGCCTTCTCCGGGCGTCAGCCTGGGCTGGTCTATGTGAAGTTCCCGTATGTGATCACCGCCCCCATTAACCAGGCCAACTTCGACTTCCACCCGCGCCCTGCCGGCCACGTGGTGCTTGCGCGGGCCTTCGCCGAGGCCAGCGGCTACCGCGTGCCGCGCATCTGGATGCCGGTCATCATACAATAGGATCCGACACACAAACAGCGGGGCCAGGGGCGAATAGCGCCCCTGGCCCCGCTGTTTGTGCGGCCCTACTCGACCGTGTACTCGCCCTCGACGACGCCGTCGTCCTTCTTGGCACCACCGGCGTGCGGCTGGCCGTGGGCCGCGCCGTCGCTGTAGGCCGCCTGCGAGATGGCGTACATGGCCTGCTGGAGCTCGCCGGTCAGCCCCTCGATACGCTCGCGGTTATCCTTGGCCACCGCCTCGCGGAGATCCTTGATCAGACCCTCGACGCGGCCCTTCTCGATGCTGTCAACCTTATCGCCCAGGTCGCTTAGCGACTTCTCGCTCTGATAGGCCAAGCTATCGGCCTGATTCTTCAGCTCGACCATCTCCCGGCGCACCTTGTCCTCCTCGGCGTGGGACTGGGCATCGCGCACCATACGCTCAACCTCGTCCTTGTTCAGGTTGGTGCTGGCGGTGATGGTGATGCGCTGCTCCTTGCCGGTGGCCTTGTCCTTGGCCGAGACATTCAGGATTCCATTGGCGTCGATATCAAACGTGACCTCGACCTGCGGCACGCCGCGCGGCGCGGCTGGGATGCCCTCCAGGCGGAAGCGCCCGAGGGTCATGTTATCGCCGGCCATCTCGCGCTCGCCCTGGAGAATGTGGATGTCCACCGCTGTCTGGCCCTCGGCCGCCGTGCTGAAGATCTCGCTCTTCTTGTTCGGGATGGTAGTATTGCGGTCGATCAGCTTGGTCATCACGCCGCCCAGAGTCTCCACGCCGAGGGAGAGCGGGGTCACATCCAGCAGCACCACGCCCTTGACATCGCCGCCGAGGACGCCGGCCTGGATGGCCGCGCCGACTGCCACGACCTCATCGGGGTTGACGCTCTTGTTCGGCTCCTTGCCGATGATCTTGCGCACCAGTTCCTGCACCACGGGCATGCGCGTGGATCCGCCGACCAGCACAACCTCCTGGATGTCGCTAGCCTTCAGACCAGCGTCCTTGATCGCCTGGATGACCGGGCCGCGCAGGCGCTCGGTGAGCGCGCTGGTGAGTTGCTCGAACCTAGCGCGGCTGAGCTTCATGGCCAGGTGCTTGGGGCCGCTGGCGTCGGCGGTGATGAAGGGCAGGTTGATCTCGGTCTCGCTAACGCTGGACAGCTCCATCTTAGCCTTCTCGGCGGCCTCCTTGAGCCGCTGGAGCGCCTGGCGATCCTTGCCGATGTCGATCCCCTGATCCTTGCGGAACTCATCGGCGATCCAGTCGACAATCGCGGCGTCGTAGTCGTCGCCGCCAAGGTGGGTATCGCCGTTGGTGGCATGCACCTCAACCACACCGTCGCCGACCTCCAGCACCGATACGTCGAACGTGCCGCCGCCGAGGTCGAAGACCAGGATGGTCTCGTCCTTCTTCTTATCGAGACCGTAGGCCAGGGCGGCCGCCGTAGGCTCGTTGATGATCCGCAGCACCTCCAGGCCGGCGATCTTGCCGGCGTCCTTGGTAGCCTGGCGCTGACTGTCGTTGAAATAGGCCGGGACGGTGATCACCGCCTGGGTGACCGGCTCACCCAGATATGCCTCGGCGTCGGCCTTGAGTTTCTGCAGCACCATGGCCGAGATCTCTTGGGGCGCGTAGTCCTTGGCCGTCTGCGGGACGCCGATCCGCACATCGCCGCGCGCGCCCTTGGCAACCTTAAACGGCACAATCTCACGCTCGGAGGGCGTGTCGTCGTAGTCGCGACCGATGAAGCGCTTGATCGAGTAGAGCGTATTCTCGGGGTTGATCGTCGCCTGGCGCTTGGCGGTCTGGCCGATAAGCCGCTCACCATTTTTGGCAAAGGCGACGACCGACGGGGTTGTCCGGTTGCCCTCGGCGTTGGGGATCACGACGGCATCGCCGCCCTCCATCACCGCCACGCACGAGTTGGTCGTCCCTAGATCGATGCCTACAATTTTACCCATTATGGCCTCCTCCGTTGCAATGTTGAATGTTGAATAGTGGATGTTGAATTGCCTACCCTACGCACCGATGCTAAATGGCGTAGATCCATTCAGCATGGAGCATTCAGCACTCAGCATTCCTGACCTCAGTGTACCGGCTTTTCGCATGGTTCACACTAGCGTGGTGTTAGAGTTGTGTTTGAATCGGCGGGGCATCACGGTGCCACAAACGCGGGGTGTGGGGCGGGCGGCGTGGACATTCATTGAAGGTTTACCTTTAGGCGCGGAAACCCACGAGCTTTAGCCGTGGGAGGAGCGCCCCGCTTTAGCGGCTTTAGCCCTGAGTTGCGCAGGCGTTCGATACATGGCATAATGCTCATATTATGAGACTTACGATACAA
>CAISPW010000033.1 GCA_903887465.1 uncultured Oscillochloris sp.
CCGCATCGCCTGCTGCGGCCCTACGGTATCGTGGCGATGGCCCGCATCGCCTGCTGCGGCCCTACGGTATCGTGGCGATGGCCCGCATCGCCTGCTGCGGCCCTACGGTATCGTGGCGATGGCCCGCATCGCCTGCTGCGGTTACGGCGTCGCCTGCCGCGTGTCCATATCCGCGCCCTCGGGCCACGGCTCCTGGTTGCCTGCCCGGTCGCGACCGCGCACCCGGAAGGCGAACTGCCTGCCCTCGTCGGGGCCGAACCAGGCACCCGTGTCTGCAATCCCGCGCTTCCAGTCCGTCCAGCCGCCCTTTGGCAACTGCCGCACCTGCACGTCGTAGGTGGCGATGCCGCTCATAGCATCCGTGCCGCCCCAGCTGATCTGATACCCGTTGTCTTTGCGGGTGATCGCCGTGACCGTCGCATCTGGCGGCGCGGTGTCTGTGCGCGGTGCCCAGGCCATCGCGTCGAAGCGCACCGCCCGGCCCGAGTCGCCCGTCACGTCGCCGAGATCGACTCTGGGTTGCGCGTTCATGTCGTCGCCAAAGTGGAAGGTGCCCAGCGACGCCCACCGCCCGGCGTTTGCCTGCTGGTCGAGCGTCACCTCAGTCATCGCCCCGTCGTAAGACACCCGGTAGCGGGCCGAGCTGGTGGCGGCGGGGCCGCACTCGGGCACATACGCTTTCAGTTCGTAGAAGCCGGGTGCCGGGAGTTGCGATGTCCACGCGGCTGCGCTTGTGCCCTTCGCTGGATTATTAGTTGAAAGCGTGTAGCTGGAGCTGCCGCCCATTCCGCAGGCGGCGTCATTCCAGTGCGGGCCGCTAGCGAGATAGCCGGCCCCGCCGTTATCGACGGTGGTGGCCCCGGACTCCAGCTCAACCGGCTTGGCCGGCTGGGCTGGGGCTGGGGCTGGGGCCGGGGCTGGGGCCGTCTCACCGCCGCTGACGGGAGGCTCGACTGGTACCGCGTTGCCAGGGCCAGGATCGGCACCGAGCCACAGGAATGTCACCAGCACATAGTCGGCACGGCTCATCCCCAGGTCGTCCCAGAAGGTGCCATCGGCGATATCGATGCCGTTCGGGTCGTCGATCTTCCGCCCGCTCTCGTCGCGCCCGCCGTTATAGTTGTCGAAGTAGGCGGCGTGGGCCATTGGCCGACCGACCGGCAGGTCGCCATAGCGGCGGTTTGTGTCCCAGTAGTTATCTTTGGTGTTCCAGGGGCCAACGTCCCAGACCGGCACGATCACGCTGCGCCCGTTGTAGGTGAGGCGCACGGCGTACTGGCTGGTGTCTTTGGGGGAGAGGACGCTTCCAGAGGGTAGGGCGACGAAGCGGTCGCGAGGCTGGATCAGGTGGTTGTTCGCCGTTCGGTGGCCCACCAGACCCTCGCGCGTAGCGAGGATGCGGTAGGTGGGGGCTAGCTCCTGGCGGTGTGGCGTGGCGGAGGGCGCGGCGCGCACCTGCGCCGCGCCGGTTGCCATCAGCACGAGGATGGCGACGCCGAGGAGCCGACGTAATCGGCTTTCGATCATGATCCTCCTTCCACCGTAAGATTGCTCATGGATGGGATGGCCGCGATCCAGACCGGGCCGGGGTTCATCGGAACCTCTGAGCCGTCTGGCGCATAGAAGCGAAGCTGCGCGAAACCGGCGTCCTTGCGCCATGTGCCCTCGCTCATCGTCCCATCGCGGAAGATACGCGCCTTGCCCGCCCCGATCACCTGTTGCTCGATGCGGCCCTTCGGGTCGCCGGGGATGGAAGACTCAGGCACCTCCATAATAACCAGATTCTTAAACTGGAGCTGCTCGCCGGTGCGCCGGTCGATGTCTGGCTTGCTGGCCCGGAAGTAGCGGTAGTTGTTGCTGGCCGGGTCGTAACTCCAGCTCACATACGTCTTGGGGTAGATGAAGAAATAGCTAAGCTGCTGGCTGGCCGGGCGTTGGTCGGCGGAGATCTCGGGCTTGAGGATGAAGCCGATCTCGCTCAGATCCGGTGTCTCCCGCTGGCGGCTGGCGGCGAAGGCGGCGATGCTGGCGCTGTCGGTGTAGAGATTGTGCGGCGCCAGGCGCTCGCTGCTGCGGCGGAAGTAGGGGCTGGAGATGCTCCTGAGCCCGTCGTTGTTGATGATCTCGATTGCCGTCTCGGCGAGCAGCAGGCCCTCGGGCGAGCCACCGGCGTGGGAGTAGACGGCGCGTAGACCTTTGGCCCACTCGACATAATATGAACGTGCGCTACGCACCGGGCCGATCTCGTCCAGTTTCGGCGAGACACCTGGCACAAACACGGCCATATAGCGGGTGATCCCAAATTCAGCCAGAGCCTCGAAGACCACCGCCGCGCCATTCAGACCTGACTGCGGGTAGGCGTCGGGGTGATTGTCGATCATCACCACCATCGGGCGCTCCTTCACGCTGCCGCGCGGCAGGGCCAAGCTACCGGTGGGCGGTGCAGGGGTGGCGCTGGGCGGTGCAGGGGTGGCGCTGGGCGCGGCGGGTGTGGCGCTGGGCGCGGCGGGTGTGGGCGAGGGGTGGGCCACGGGCGGCAGGGTTGGCACCGGAGTGGCGACCTGAGCGGCGGTGGGCGCGGCGATGGGCGTGGCGGTGGGCGCGGCGACGCCCGGCGTAGAGGCTGAAGAGGCGGCGGCGCCTGCGCACCCGGCCAGCATGGCCAGGAGTAGCGCGAGCGATCCGGCGCGGGTCAGGTGCTTGTACATACCAGGGTGCATCCTTCCGCAAACGGGGCGGCGCTTGAACGGGCGTTATGATACCACAATTGACGGCGCTGTGTGTGACCGCACAGGCATCTCCCAGGGCGGTTGCAACGTCGCCTCCGGCGGGGGTTTGGGGGTGGCTTTGCCACCCCCCATAGGCATTAACCGTATTTTGAGTCAGGCCGGCGCGCCTTGTTTTGAGTCTAAAATGGCCCATTTCGGCGGTTTTGGGGCTTCCTAGAATGCCCCAGAATCAGTCTCAACTGGGCGGGCACGTGGGGGAGTAC
>CAISPW010000034.1 GCA_903887465.1 uncultured Oscillochloris sp.
CGGGCTGACCGTCGCCGCATCCCAACTGGCCTTCTGGATGCTGGAGCAGCCCACCGTGCGATCCGCCGACCTGAGCGGCCTGGCCATCTCGACCCTGCTCTTCGCCGGGATGAACGGGGCGCTCTCCACCATCCTCTCGCTAGGCGTGTTCAACATGGTCAGCCGGGCCGCCGGTCAGGTGACGCCGCTGCAACTGATGGAGCTGGCCCACCCCTCGCGGCCCCTGCTGCGCAGGCTGATCCGCGAAGCCCCCGGCACCTACTATCACAGCGTCGCCGTGGGCAACCTAGCCGAGGCCGCCGCCGAGGCCGTCGGTGCCGACGCCCTGCTGCTGCGCGTGGCCGCCTACTACCACGATATCGGCAAGACCACCCGGCCCTACTTCTTCACCGACAACCAGATGGGCCGCGAGAATGTCCACAACGACCTCGACCCGCAGACCAGCGCGCAGATCATTGTCGACCATGTCCGCGAGGGCGTGAAGATGGCCCGCGCCGCCGGCCTGCCCCAGCAGATCACCGACTTTATCGCCACCCACCACGGCACCGGGCTCATCCGCCACTTCTACCAGCAGGCGCTCCAGCTACAGGACAGCGTTGACCAGCGCGACTTCCGCTACCCCGGCCCGCGCCCGCAGACCCGTGAGCAGGGCATCCTCATGCTGGCCGACTCGGTGGAGGCCACGGTGCGCTCGAAGGCGCAGAACGGCAAGCTGCTCGCTGTCGGCACCCCCGGCGACCCCTCCGCCAACGGCAGCGGCACGCACGCCCTCGACGACCTGGTGCAGTCGATTATCAGCGCCCGCGTGCGCGAGGGCGAGCTCGACGAGTCGCCGCTGACGATGCGCGAGCTGGCGCTGATCAAGCACGCCTTTGTGATCAGCCTGCAGAGCATCTACCACCCACGGGTGGACTACGCGCCGCAGATGGTGCGCTGATCTCGCGTGGTATTCTAGCGGGGCGGCAAAGCCATCCCGCCGAAATACCACATACCGTAAGGAGCCTATGGACGCTAACGAATACCAGACCCTCGCTCTGTGCAGCGAGTCCCCCGGCCGCGAGCGGCGTGAGCGCCTGCTGAACGCGGCCCTCGGCCTGTGTGGCGAGGCCGGCGAGTTCGCCGACACGCTGAAGAAGTCCGTCTTCCAGGGCCACGCCATGGACGAGGCCGCGTTGCGCAAGGAGCTTGGCGACGTGCTCTGGTACGTCGCCCTGGCCTGCGACGCCCTCGGCGCGGGCATGGGCACGGTGATGGCCCAGAACATCGAGAAGCTGCGCCGCCGCTACCCCGACGGGTTCTGCTCTGAGCGCAGCTTGAACCGAAAGGATGAAGGGTGAAGGATGAAGGATGAAGGATGAAGGATGAAGGATGAAGCGCATCCTTCATCCTTCATCCTTCATCTTTACATCCTTAAAAGAACATGGAACGCACATCGACCATCAACCGCACCACCGGCGAGACCGCGATCACCCTCAGCCTACGCATCGACGGCGCGGGCCAGGCCGATGTGCGTACCGGCGTCGGATTCCTCGATCATATGCTGATCCTCTGGGCCAAGCATGGCCTGTTCGACCTAGAGGTGTGCGCGCAGGGCGACCTGCACATCGACGAACACCACACCGCCGAGGACACCTGCATCTGCCTGGGCCGGGCGATTGACGCGGCCCTCGGTGAGCGGCGTGGGCTGGTTCGCACCGCGCACAGCTTCGTGCCGATGGACGAGTCCCTGGCCCTGGTGGCCGTCGATCTGGGCGGTCGGCCCTACTGCGTGGTGCAGGCCGAGTTCGCGACCCCGCGCGTGGGCCAACTCGGCACCGACATGATCTTCCACCTGCTGGAGAGCGTGGCCACCCACGGGCGGCTGAATCTGCACGCCCAGGTACTCTACGGGCGCAACGACCATCACAAGGTCGAGGCGATCTTCAAGGCGTTCGGGCGCGCCCTCGACGCCGCCACCCGCCTCGACCCGCGCCTGGAGGGGGCGGTGCCGAGTACCAAGGGAGTGCTGTGATGGTGTTCGCCCTCGTGGTGGCCCTGAGCTTCGGGCCGGCCCTGATCTACGCGGCGATCATCTACTGGCTGGATCGCTTCGAGAAAGAGCCGCTGCGCCTGCTCGCCGGGGTCTTCCTCTGGGGCGCGGTGGTGGCCACCATCGGGGCGATCATCGCCACCACGGTGCTTGAGCAGAGCGTGCAGTTCCTCACCGGCAGCGCGGCGGTGGCCGAGATCACCGGCACCACCTTGCTCGCGCCTATCGTCGAGGAGAGCCTCAAGGGTATGGCGGTGCTAATCATCTTCCTGGCCTTCCCCCACGAGTTCGACTCGGCGCTCGACGGGATCGTCTACGCGGCGATCACCGCCCTGGGCTTCGCCGCCACCGAGAACGTACTTTACCTCTACTTCCAGGGCTACCTCAGCGATGGTGCGTCCGGCCTGACTGCGCTATTTGTCCTGCGGGTGCTGCTGGGCGGCTGGGGCCACGCCGTCTACACCGCATCCATCGGGATTGGCCTAGCGGCGGCGCGACTCCATCGCGGCTGGGCGATCAAGATCCTCGCGCCCATCGCCGGCTGGGCCGTCGCGGTCTTCCTGCACGCGCTACACAACAGCATGGCCACCCTGCTCGGCGCGCAGTTCGGCCTGGGCGGCATATTTATCACCCTGCTGGTAGACTGGACGGGCTGGGCGGTGGCCCTGGGCCTGGTGGTCTGGGCGGTCTTTCGCGAGCGGCACTGGATGCGCAGCTACCTGCGTGAAGAGGTGTCCCTGGGCACGATCAGCGCAGCGCAATACCGCACCGCCTGCTCGCTCCGCGCCCAGATCGCGGCCCGCGCCAGGGGCCGGGCGGCCCGGCAGTTCTACGGCACCTGCGCCGAGTTGGCCCAGAAGAAGCACCAGTTGGCCATGCTCGGCGAGGAGCGCGGCAACCGCGCGCGGGTCAGCGCGCTGCGAGACAGCCTGGTTCAGCTCTCGCCGGCGGTGTAGGCCGCCCGCCGGTGGCGGTGTGGTACTATGGCGCCGATGAACACACCCCCGAAAGATGCGCGCCCCGCCTGGCCCTGGTGGCTGCTGGCCGCCCTGATCGCCGCCGGTGCCCTGCTGCTGCGGGTGACCACCATCCGCCAGAGCCTGCCGTATGTAGATCACCCCGACGAGCCCAACCCGATCAACTATGTGATCGACATGCTGCGCACGGGCGACCCGAACCAGCACTTCTTCCAGAAGCCCTCGCTCTTCGTCTACCTGCTGTTGAGCGCCCTGAGCGCCCACTACCGCCTGGGCCTGGCCACCGGCACCTACGGCGACCTGCGCCAGATGACGGTCACCACCTACCTGGTGACGACGCTGCCGGGCTTTTTCATGGTGGCGCGCTGGGTTTCGGCCAGCCTCGGCGCGCTCACGGCCCTGGCCGCCTACAGCTTAGGCCAGCGCGGCTGGGGCCGTGGCGCGGGCATCGTCGGCGCGCTGCTGGTGGCCCTGCTGCCCTACCACCTGAAGTTCTCGCAGTGGGCCACCACCGATGTCACCGCCGCATTCCTGGCCTGCCTGAGCCTCGGCGCGGCCATCCTGGCCGCCGATACGAACCGCTGGCGGGCCTATCTGGTGGCGGGGGCCTTCGCCGGTCTGGCCGCGTCGGCCAAGTATAACGCCGGGATTGTGGCCGGGGCGATTATGGTCGCTGCGGCTGTTGCCAAAAACGACGAACAAAACGATGGGCAAGCAGTGCGTGCCCATCGTCTTGTTCGTCAAATTTCGCGCCTGATCGCCGCCGGGGCCGCCGCCCTCGCCTGCTTTGTGGCGGGCACGCCCTACGCCCTGTTGAGCTTCGGCGAGGTGGGCGGCGGGGTGCTGCGCCAGTGGAGCAACTACGGCGGCGAGAACGGGCAGTACCGTGGCGCGTGGAACCTGGGCGGCTACGTCGAGTTCTTCAGCGCCGAGGGGCTGAACCCGCTGCTCTGCGCGGCCGGGCTGGCCGGGCTGATCCTGCTGGGCCGCCGCCGCCCGCGCGTGCTGGCGGTCTGGCTCGGATTTGGCCTGCCCTCCCTGCTCATCCACCTCTCGCGGCCGACCCACTTTATGCAGAATATGCTGCCGCTGCTGGTGGCCTGCGCCCTGCCCGTGGGGGTCGCCGTGATCGCGGCGGGCCAGGTGGCCGCCCGGCGCGGCCCGGCCCTCGGCGTCGGGGCGATGGCCGTCGTGGCCTGTGCCCTGCTTCTGCCGCCTGCCACCGATAGCCTGGCCTACGTGAGCCGCCAGGCCGCTGGCGACTCGCGGGTGCAGCTGATCGACTGGATCGACCGGAACGTGCCGCCGGGGGCGCGCATCGCCGCCGAGCTGAAGCCGGTGCCCGGCGACCACGAGCAGCGCTGGACGGACGTGCCCTCGCTGGCAGCGCACGACCTGGCCTGGTACCGCGCCCAGGGCTACGCCTACCTAGTACTCTCCGCGAAGCGCTGGGGTCAGCTTGAGCCGACGGCGGCCTACGCGCCCCTGCTCCGCGCCGGCGTGACGGCCGAGTTCGGCTCGCCGCGCCGCGAGGACATGCTCGGCTCGCGGCTCCTGGTGGTCGCCACCGGACTCGCGCCCGCCGACGTGCCGCGCCCGTTCCCCGGTGTGCTGCGCCTCGGCGGGGCCAGGCTGCTCGGCGTCGCCATCGGCGACCCCTCGGCTGACGGGAAGCCGCCCATGCTCGTGCCGGATGGCAAGCTCCGGCCCGGCGGCGTCCTCGGCCTGCGCAGCTTCTGGCAGGTCGATGCGCCCCTCGCCGACAACCTCTACATCTTTGTCCACCTGATTAACGCCAGCGGCGGGGTGCCCACCCAGCGCGACGCGCCGCCCTGGCAGGGACGATTTCCCACCGGCACATGGCGCGCTGGGACGCTGGTGGTGGACGCCAACGATGTCTACCTGCCGCCGGGCCTGGCCCCTGGCAGCTACCGCGTGGTGATCGGCATGTTCGACCCGGCCAGCGGCGTACGCCCCAGCGTGACGTTCAACGATACGCCGGTACCCACCGGCGAATACGAGGTCGCCACGATCACGGTGGTGCGGTGATGCACGGGAGTTGCGCCCTAGGCCGTGTTCTTTGTTCGTCCCCCCAACCCGCGCCAGCGGCGACGTTGCACCAGTCCCAGGGCCACCCTGCGCGTCGCCGGTTTCGGTGTACAATAGGATGCGGGTAGCCGCCCCCAACACGGCGCGGCGGCGCGCACTATCATCGGAGCAGAGGATGACCTTCGATACGATCGACGCGCTGCAGGCGGCCCTCGCCCAGCACGCCTACATCGCCGACCGCTCGCTCGCCACCACGATCTTCCTGGCCCTCAGCATGGATAAGCCCCTGCTGCTTGAGGGCGAGGCCGGCGTCGGCAAGACCGAGATCGCCAAAACTCTGGCGCGCATGCTCGACCGCCACCTTATCCGGCTCCAGTGCTACGAAGGTCTCGACGTCAGCACGACGATCTACGAGTGGAACTACGCCCGCCAGATGCTGCAGATTCGCATGCTTGAGGCCCAGGGCGCGGCGGCCCAGGGCAGCGACGCGATCAAGAATATCTTCGGCCCCGAGTTTCTGATCAAGCGGCCCCTGCTCCAGGCGATTGAGGAGAGCATGGTGCGCCCGCCCATCCTGCTGATCGACGAGATCGACCGCGCCGACGCGGAGTTTGAGGCATTCCTGCTGGAACTGCTCTCCGACTGGCAGATCAGCATCCCCGAGATCGGCACCGTCCGCGCCGCCACCCCGCCCACGGTGATCATCACCTCGAACCGCACCCGCGAGGTTCACGACGCCCTCAAACGCCGTTGCCTCTTCTACTGGGTCGACTACCCCACCCTCGGCAAGGAGTTGGAGATCGTGCGCGCGCGCGTCCCCCAGGCCAGTGAGGCGCTCTCGCGCCAGGTGGTGATGTTCGTCCAGGAGTTGCGGCGTATGGATCTCTACAAGCTCCCCGGCGTTGCCGAGACCCTGGACTGGGTGACGGCCTTAGTTCACCTCGACCAGACCGCCCTGGTGCAGGATGTGGTCGAGGACACCCTCGGCGCCATCCTCAAATACCAGGACGACATCGCCCAGGTGCGTGGCAAGGTGGTCGTGGATCTGATGAAAAAGTCGGCGGCGGGATGATGGGAGGGGTTCGGGGAGGGCTTGTCCCTCCCCGAAAAAACACCCCGCATAATTTATTGTGGTGGGCTACAGGATATGAGTCAGAAGTCTGAAGATGTCGCCGCCGTGCTAGAGTTGCTGCGGGCCGAGGTGCGCGCGGCGCGGGCGACGACTGGCGCGGGCGCGCCCGAGGTCA
>CAISPW010000035.1 GCA_903887465.1 uncultured Oscillochloris sp.
CGCCCTCCGCGATCCAACCGGCTTCGCGGCTTCGCGGCTTCGCGTTCGTGTCATTCGCCCAACTTCGCGCCCTCCGCGATCCAACCGGCTTCGCGGCTTCGCGCCCTCCGCGATCCAACCGGCTTCGCGGCTTCGCGCCCTCCGCGATCCAACCGGCTTCGCGGCTTCGCGCCCTCCGCGATCCAACCGGCTTCACGGCTTCACGGCTTCGCGTTCGTGTCATTCGCCCGGCTTCGCGCCCTCCGCGATCCAACCGGCTTCGCGCCCCAGCCGCCCCGCTCTGTGTAGAACATGATCCCGATCACCAGCAGGCCGAGCAGCAGCAGCGCCGCCAGCTTCATCAGCGGCGTAAAAAAGTCGAGTAGCGCGATTGCCCCAAAGGTCGCGCTAAGCGTGTAGTAGCAGAACACCACCTGCGGCTGCGAGAACCCGAGGTCAAGCAGCCGATGGTGCAGGTGGTCGCGCCCGGCGTGGGCGGCAGAGTGGCCCTGGATGGTGCGCGCCAGGATGAGCCAGGCCATATCGATCAGCGGCACGCCCATCACCAGCAGGGCCGTGGCCAGCTTGGCCCCGCCGATGATCGCGCTCAGCCCGAGGATATAGCCAATCGTCATCGCGCCCACATCGCCCATGAACAGCCGCGCCGGGTGAAAGTTGAAGATCAGGAAGCCGGCGCAGGCCCCGGCCAGGGCCAAGGGCAGCATGGCCACGGTGTGCTGCGGTGGGTGTAGGCGCATCGTGTGCAGCGCCAGGGTCACGGCGGCGATCAGCGTCACCCCGGCGGCCAACCCGTCCAGCCCATCGGCCCAGTTGACCATATTCTGCATCCCGACCACCCAGAAGATCGTCGCGCCGATCGCCAGCCACGGGCTGATCTGATGCAGCGGGATCTGGTTGAGGAAGGGGAAGTTAAACGCGGTGAGGATGATCCCGCTGGCCTCGGTGGGCGCGCCGAGGGCGTCGGCATAGAGCGTGTGATCCCACAGGTACGGCCCGACTGCGATCAGGGCGGCCAGGATCTGCACGCCCAGGCGCGGCAGGGCCGGCAGGTCGCGCAGGTCGTCAATCAGGCTGATCATCGCCACCAGCGCCGCGCCGACCAGCAACAGCCCCAGGCGCAATTGCTCAAAGGGCGAGCGCGTCAGGGCCGGGTCAAGCCGCTCCAGGGCGAAGCTGAGCAGCAGGGCGACGGCAAACCCGGCGATGATCGCCAGGCCGCCGACCGTGGGCGTGGGCGCGCGGTGGACGTGGCGCGGCCCCGGCTGCGCCACCCAGCCTTCGCGCACGCTCAGGCGGATCAGCGGCGGGATTAATACGGCTGTGACGACGAGGGCGGTAAGAAGTGTAAGGGCCAGCGCAACAGCAATCATATGTAATGCAAGATGCAAAATGCAAAATGGCAGTTTTGCATTTTGCATCTTGCATTGTTTACCCCGTCCCAAACTGCCGGTCGCCAGCGTCGCCCAGGCCGGGCACAATATAGCCGAGCGCGTTGAGGTGGCTGTCGATGGCCGCCAGATAGATATCCACATCAGGGTGGGCTGCGCTCAACGCCTGCACGCCCTCGGGTGCGGCAATCAAGCCGACGAACTTGATCCGCCTTGCGCCCCAGTTCTTGAGGATATCCACGGCGGCCACCGCCGACCCGCCGGTGGCCAGCATCGGGTCGACAATGATCGACAGGTCGATGTTGGGCTGGGCCGGCAGCTTGTTGTAGTACGTCACCGGCTGGAGCGTCTCGTGGTCGCGGTAGAGCCCCAGATGCCAGACGTGTACCGTGGGCAGGATCTCCACCACGGCCTCGGACATGCCCAGGCCGGCGCGCAGGATGGGCATGATCCCAACCCGCTCGGCCACCTCGTGGCCCTGGGCCGGGCCGAGCGGCGTCTGCACCGTCAGCGGGGCCAGGGTGAGATCCTGGGTCGCCTCGTAGAAGAGCAACTGCGCAATCTCACGCACCAACTCGCGGAACTTCTTCGGCTCAGTCAGCTCGTTGCGCAGCAGGGCCAGCTTATGCTGGATCAGGGGGTGGGCTGAGACGTGGACATGATCCATGGTTGTTGCTCATCCATCGGCCAGCTTATACCCGACGCCGCGCACCGTGAGGATGATCCTCGGTCGCGAGGGCAGCAATTCAACCTTCTCACGCAAGCGGCGCACACACACATCGACCAAGTTCGTCTCGCCCACATACTCGTAGCCCCAGACCTCGCGGAACAGCGTTTCGCGGTCGAAGACCTGACCGGCGTTGGCGGAGAGGAAGTAGAGCAGCTCAAACTCCATAGGGGTGAGGTTCACATCGGCACCGCGCACGGCGACGCGGTGACGCGGCTCGTCGATCTCCAGGTCGCCCACGCGCACCACTGGCGGGGCGCGACGCGACTTGTAGCCCTCGACACGGCGCAGGATCGACTCGACCCGTGCGATCAGCTCGACCGTCTTGAACGGCTTGGTGATATAGTCGTCGGCACCGAGTTCAAAGCCGTGGACCACATCCTCGGTGCCATCGCGGCTGGTGAGGATGATGATCGGCACATCGCTCTGGGCGCGGATGCGCTCGCAGGCCTCGAATCCGTCCACGTAAGGCATCATCACATCGAGGATGACCACATCGAAGGGCTTCTTCTCGAACGACTTGAGCGCCTCCAGACCATTGGCGACGGCGGTAATCTCGTAGCGCGGGTCTTTCAGCGTGATCTGGATCAGCGCCGCGATCGACGGGTCGTCGTCAGCAATCAGGATCCGGCGCGGAGCCTGAGCCTCGTCAGTGGTACGTTCAGATGTACGGCGAATCGGCGGCATATGTTCCTGGAAGGGGGCGGGGTTTCAGGGGAGAGCCTTCGGCCCTCCTCTGGCCCATCCCACAGGCTATACAGCTTCATCCAGGCGACGGCGGAAATCGGTGCGCGGCACGAGGATGGGGTGGCCGCAGCCCTGGACGACCTCGGCATTGATGATGCAGCGCCCGATATGCTCTTGGGCTGGCACCTCATACATCACATCGAGCAGCACCTCCTCGACGATGCTGCGCAGGGCGCGGGCACCGGTCTTCGCCAGCATCGCCCGCTCCACAATCGCCTCCAGGCCATCCGGGGTGACCTCAAGCTCCACGTGGTCGAGGGAGAGCAGCTTCTGGTACTGCTTGATCACCGCGTTGCGCGGCTCGGTGAGGATGCGCAGCATGGCCTCGTTCGTCAGCGGCTCTAGCGCGACGATCACCGGGACGCGCCCGATGAACTCGGGGATAAACCCGTAGTGCAGCAGGTCGTCCTGGTTGAGTTGTCTGAGCAGCTTGGCCTGATCGTCTGACTCAGTGCTAGGCTGCGTGCTCGTGAATCCGATCGTACTCTTGCCGCGCATGCGGCGGGCGATCAGTTCATCGACACCCTCAAAGGCTCCGCCGCAGATGAACAGCACGTGGGTGGTGTCGAAGGAGATATACTCCTGCTGGGGGTGCTTGCGACCGGGCAGAGGCGGGACGTGGGCCACGCCGCCCTCAAGAATCTTCAGCAGCGCCTGCTGCACGCCCTCGCCGGAGACATCGCGGGTGATCGAGGGGTTGTCGGCCTTGCGGGCGATCTTGTCGATCTCATCGATGTAGATGATCCCGGTCTGAGCGCGCTCGATGTCGCCGTCGGCGGCCTGGATAAGCCGCAGCAGGATGTTCTCCACATCTTCGCCGACATAGCCGGCCTCCGTCAGGGCGGTGGCGTCGGCAATCGCAAAGGGCACGTCAAGGATACGGGCCAGGGTCTGGGCGAGCAGCGTCTTCCCGCTGCCGGTGGGGCCAAGCAGCAGGATGTTGCTCTTGCTCAACTCGACATCATCGACCTTCGCGCCAGCCTTGATCCGCTTATAGTGGTTATACACCGCGACCGAGAGGACCACCTTGGCCCGGTCCTGGCCGATCACATACTGGTCAAGCTTCTCGCGGAGCTTGCGCGGGGTGGGCAGGCGGGCAAGCCCGGCGGGCACCGTGCGACGCGGCGCAGTGATCTGCTGCTCGGTCTCCTCGGCAATGATCGCACTGCACAGGGCCACGCACTCATCGCAGATAAAGACCGTCCCAGGGCCGGCGATCAGGCGCTGCACCTCATCCTGCCCACGGCCACAGAACGAGCAGACATAGGCGCCACGGCCAGTCGTCGTATTACGGGTGCGGGTCATGGGGTTTCTCCAAGAAGCCGCGCTGGAGGAGTCGGGGGCCGGGAACCCTGGCGCGGATCGATGCCGAGCCTCGACCCCCGAATGTCCGGGTTACTTCTTCTCGCCGACTGAGAGATCCTCGCGAGTCAAAATCTCGTCGATGATCCCGTACTCCTTGGCCTGAATCGGAGTCATAAAGAGATCGCGGTCGAAGTCTTTGGAGATCCGCTCGATGGGCTGGCCGGTATCAGTGGCGAGTAGCTCGCGGATGAGTTGCTGCTCACGAAGCAGCTCGCGGGCCATGATCTCGACATCGGGGGCGTAGCCACGGGCACCGCCGCCGGCTGGGTGCATGTGGATGGTCGAGTGGGGTAGGCTGTAGCGCTTGCCCCGCGCACCGCCCGCCAGGATCGGCGTGGCCATGCTGCCGGCCATGCCCACGCAGACGGTGGCCACGCTGGGCCGGATGTGGCGCATGGTGTCGTAGATCGCTAGGCCGGCCGTGATCGATCCGCCGGGGCTGTTGATGTAGAGCCAGATGTCCCGATCAGGGTCATCGCTCGCCAGGAAAAGCAACTGGGCGACGATCAGATTCGCAATCTGATCGTCGATCGGGGTGCCCAAGATAATGATCCGCTCCTTGAGCAACCGGGAATAGATATCAAAGGCCCGCTCGCCCCGGCTGCTGCTCTCAACGACCATCGGGATGAGGGCTGCGGGGAGATCGGTGTGCGGGGTGCTGCGCCAGTCGATACTCTGATATGGGCTGGTCCACTTCATACACTCGCCTCTTTCGGGTTGATTCTCGCTGTCGGACGCACGGCGAATCGCTCACACTAGAAGCATACCACGAAGATCCAAGCCGTGCCTCCCCCTGGGTGTTTATCGCAGGGCTGGCGCAAAGTTGCGACCGGCGGGGGGGTTGGAGATGGATTCACCACCTCTAAAAGATCTTGCTTTTGGTTGGTTTTTGACGGTGAATCTGCCAAAAACCAATCAAAAGCAAGATCCGGGGCGGTGTGGCTTGGGGCTACGCCTGCTCCTCAGCAGCGGGAATCTCCTCAGCCTCGGCGATCTCCTCGGCGGCGATCTCAGCAGGCTCGGCGGCGATCTCCTCGGCGGCGATCTCAGCAGGCTCGGCGGCGATCTCCTCAAGGGCGGGGGCAGTGCCAGTTGCGATCTGCACGATCCGCTCACGCAGCTTGCGGTCGATCACCGCATTAACGACCGTCGTGATCATCTGGGTACGCATGGTCTGGATGACATTCTCACGGGCCGACTCATCGTAGTCGAGGGCCATGCGCTGCACCTCATCCTCGATCTCATCGTTCGTGATCGCCAGATTCTCACGCTCTACCAGCTCACGCAGGGCCAGGGTTGTCTTCGTCTGGCGCTCGGCGTCGGGCATCAGTGTCTCCACGGCCTGATCGTGGGTCTGTCCGCGATACTGGAGCATCTGCTCAAGGCTGATCCCGTAGCGCTCGAACTGGCGGCTCTGCTCGTGGAGCATCTCGTCGGCCAGCTCGCGTACCATCACATCAGGAATGTCGAACTCCGTGACGGCAACCAACTCCGTGATGTAGGAGTCGATCACCTGGCGCTCGGCAGCGGCCTGGATCCGCTTCCCCAGATCCTCGCGCGCCTTGGCCCGCAGATCGTCCAGGGTGCCCTCGAAGTTTTCCAGAGTCAGCAGCTCCTCCCAGCTGGGCAGGATGCGCTCATGGATGCTGTTTACCTTCACCTTAAACGTCACCGTCTTGCCGCGCACCGACTGGTTCCCGTGGTCGGCGGGCATCACGGTCGTGACCTCGGCACGGTCGCCAATGTTGAGGCCGATTAGGAGGCTGTGCAGATCATCGACGAGGCGGCCAGGCACGAGATCGAGGGTCTGCTCTGGGCCATCCTTGTCCTCACCAACATCCTCGCTAACGTCCTTGTCCTCACCAACATCCTCATCCTCGTCCTCATCCTCGTCCTCATCGACGATTTCGCCATCCTCATTGATGATCGTAGCATCAATAATCTCGTCCTCGTCCTCGTCCTCGTCCTCGTCCTCGTCCTCGTCCTCGTCCTCGTCCTCGCCCTCGCCCTCGCCCTCGTCCTCGTCCTCGTCCTCGTCCTCGTCCTCGTCGAAGATTGTATCGAGGTTCACCTTGAGCTGGTCGCCATTCTGAGCGGGACGCGGCTCATCAAGTTCCTTGAGAACCACGTGCTTATCGCGGATGCGCTCTAGCTCGCGATCTACCTCCACGTCAGTAATGTCGGTCAGATCGAGGGGTTCACGGATGCTGCGGTAGTCGCCAAGGGTAATCGTGGGGGCGACGGGGACGGTGATGCCAAAGATGAACGGGTCGGTCGAGGTGACACCTACGAGGACAGGCGGGCCAATCGGGGTAATCTTCTCCTGATCGAGGGCGTCGCGGTACGCCTTGTTGATCATGTCGTCGGTGGCATCCTCTAGGAGGGCGGCGCGTCCGTAGGATCGCTCAATAATCGCGCGGGGCGCCTTGCCGGGCCGAAAGCCCCGGACAGGGTATTTTTGCGAGATCCGACGCGCAGCCTTGTCGAGGCCGCGCTCAACCTGATCTTTATCGAGTTCGATCTGCAATGCCAACAAGCTTTTTGGAAGCTTTTCAGTAGTAACCTTCACCCTTGCTACTCTCCATCTCTATACAAAACGGCTTGAGCTCTACCCGCATTCCGCCTTGGGGCGGGAGAGCGAGTGCCTGAACAATGCGGAGGACACACGGCGAAACCGTACGCCCGTCGGGCATACTGCGCGCCATTATAGCACGTCTACCCGGTGCTGAAAATCCACAGACCCTGAGGTGAAAATAGCCGATAGCCGATAGCCGGACACCAGTTGCCATGTTCATCAGGCGGTGTACACCCCGCGCATGAACGTCTTTTTGGGAACCGTCGGCGCGGTGATGGCGTCTCTACCGTATCGCGATATGCTATGCTGCCCCGATCCGCTCAGACATAAGAAAGACAACCCCTATGCGACGTATGCGTATGATCATGCTGGTGCTGCTGCTGTCCCTTGTGGCCTGTGGTGCGGCACCCCAGGCCGCCGCGCCCAGCGAGAAGCCAACGGTGACCGAGGACACGCTCGCAACTGCGGTGCCCGCCGCCACCGCCGCTCAGGTCGCCGCGCCCAGCGAGAAGCCAACGGTGGCCCTGCCCGCCGCCACCGTGACCCCGGAGGAGAGTCTCGTGCCGCGCATGACCTCGACCGCGATCACACAGCCGACGGCCCACGCCACACGCATGACCCCCGTGGTGGATAGCGTCCCTACCGCGAAATCCTCACCCGCCGTGGTGGGCGAGGTGCCGGCGGATCTGCTGGATAAGATTTTGGCCGACGCGGCACAGCGCAGCGGCGTGGCGGCGGCGGCGATCACCGTGCAGATGGGCCAGGCCGTCGAGTGGCCGGACAGTTCCCTCGGCTGCCCGAAGCCCGGAGTGGCCTACCTTCAGGTAATCACCTCCGGCTACCACGTGCTGCTCCTGGCTGGCGCAGGCAGTTACGATTACCGGGCCGATGTGCGCGGACGATTCTTTGTGTGCAAGAGCTAGAAGCACACACAAAGCGGCGGCAGAGGTACCGGGCGCGCCAAATAGTTAAAAAATCTACCCCCGAAAGGGGGTGCGGGGATGGCTCGTCCATCCCCGAAAAAATACCACTATTTCCTGTGGTGAGCCACTAGCGCGCGGAGTCTTTTGGCATCGGGAAGAGAAACCGCATGCCAAGCTCAAGGGCCGCAGGGATCAGCAGCAGGCTCAGCAGAGGTGCCCAGATCGGGCTGAGGGCGAAGTAGAGTACCAGAGGCGGGATGGCCAGGATGATCGCGAAGATCGCCATGCCAATGCTGCCCCAGCCCATCGCGGTGATCACGCCGATCACCGTGAAGAACACAATGCCGCCGTCGGCACAGGTGTTCAGGGCAAAGGCGCTGTAGCAAGAGTTCAGCGCCGAGGGGCCGGCGATTTCAAAGGGCAGACCCTCGGTGTCGAAGAACGTGGGCAGGGCGTAGCGGCGCAACATGAACAGGATGGCACCCAGCGCGATCACCAAGTAGGCGCGCAAGATTCGGCTCTGAGAGATTGACATTTCATCTCAGTAGAGACGCCCCAGCGGGGCGTCTCTACTACGTATGGCTTACCCGACGACTCAGTAGAGACGCCCCAGCGGGGCGTCTCTACTACGTATGGCTTACCCGACGACGACATTCACCAGCTTGCCGGGCACCACGATCACCTTGCGGATGGCCTTATCGCCGATATGGCCGCGCACCCGGTCGCTCTCCATCGCCAGGGCGCGCAACTGATCTTCGCTCGCGTCCACCGGCACGGTCAGCTTATCGCGTACCTTGCCATTCACCTGCAGCACCACCTCGATCTCATCCTCGGCGGCCAGGGACGGGTCGGCCACAGGCCACGCCTGCCGGTGGATGCTGTAGCCACGGCCGGTGCGCGCCCACAGCTCCTCGGCGATGTGCGGGGCCACCGGGGCGATCAGCAGCAGCAGGGTCTCCGTCGCCTCGGCCCATGCGGCTGACCCGGCCAGGCCGGCGTCGCGGGCTTTGTACATGGCATTGGTGAACTCCATAAGGGCCGAGATGATCGTGTTGAACTTAAACTCGGCGATGTTGCGCTCGACGCGCGTGATCGTCTGGTGGGTGACGCGGCGCAACTGACGCGCGCTAAAATCACCGGACGGATCGGCCTCATCGCTGGAATTCAGCACGATCCGCCAGACCCGATCCAGCCAGCGGCGTACGCCGGGCACGCCGTCGGTGTTCCAGGGCACCGCCGCCTCAAAGTCGGAGATAAAGCACTCGTAGCCGCGCAGGGCGTCGGCACCGTGCTTGGCCACCACCTCATCAGGCGTGATCACATTGCCCTTCGACTTCGACATCTTCTCGATGACCAACTGGCCGTCCACCTCGCGGGCGGGGGCCAGGATCAGACCCTGGTTGCGCAGGCGCTTGAATGGCTCGAAGAAGGGCACAATGCCCAGGTCGTACAGAGCCTTCGTCCAGAAGCGTGAGTAGAGCAGGTGCATCACCGCGTGCTCGGCCCCGCCGACATACATGTCCACCGGTAGCCAGTAATCTAGATCTTGCGGCTTCGCTATCTGATCGGGATTGTGCGGGTCGGTGTAGCGCATGTAGTACCAGGACGAGCAGGCGAAGGTGCCCATCGTGTCGGTCTCGCGGCGGCCGATGCGCCCGTCGGGCAGCGCAACCCGCACCCAGTCCTCGATCAAGGCCAGGGGCGACTCGCCGGTGGCGGTGGGCTCGTAATGCTCGACGCCGGGCAGAGTCAGGGGCAGTTGGTCGTCGGGGACGGGGATCTCCAGGCCATCCGCAGTGTGGATGATCGGGATGGGCGTGCCCCAGTAGCGCTGGCGGCTGATCAGCCAATCGCGCATCTTATAGTTGAGGCGGCCCTGGCCCTGGCCCTGCTGTTCCAGGTAGGCGATGGTCTTGCGGATCGCCTCGGCACCGGGCAGGCCGTTGATCGGCCCAGAGTTGATCGGCGAGCTGTACTCGCTATGGTAGATCAGATCTTGGTAGGCCGGCACCGTGGCCAGGTAGGCCATAAAGCTGGGCAGGGCGTCGATCTGTAGCGCGGTACGGATACGGCTGCTGATCAGCTCGTCGTTGGCCACCGAGTCGAAGGGGATGACTGCATCAGGGAAGATCGCCAGCCAGCCCGAGCCGACCACCTCAGTCCAGCCGGTGGTCAGATGCGGGCGCACCAACTCGGCGTAGGCGTGGGCCTGGGTGCCGGTCAGCGTCACGGTCAGGGTGCCACCAGTGTCGCTGAAGGCGTAGCCGGCCACGCGCAGAGCCTCGGGCAAGGCGGCATCGTACGTATAGGGGTGTAACAGCGAGCGGGCCGCATCGTCGCTGCGGGCGATCACCGGGATGACCGGCAGGCCGAACTTCAGGGCGAAGGCAAAATCGCGCTCATCGTGGGCGGGCACAGCCATAATCGCGCCGGTACCGTAGCCCATCAGCACATAGTCGGCCACCCAGATCGGGATGCGTGCGCCATTCACCGGGTTCAGCGCGTAGCCGCCGGTGAAAACACCGGTCTTCTCCTTATCTTCGACGACCACCACGGCGACGCCCTTGGCCTTCGCCTGGGCCACGTATGCCTCCACGGCGGCGCGCTGATCCTCGCTGGTAAGGCTGGGCACCAGAGGATGATCGGGCGACAGCACCATAAAGGTCGCGCCCCACAGCGTATCGGGGCGGGTGGTGTAGACAATGATCTGATCATCGGGTAAGGGCGCAGCAGTCGCAGGATGCTCCGCTGCAAACGGCGGAGCATCCTGCGACTGCTGCGCCCTTACGAAGATCACCTCGGCACCTTGCGAGCGACCGATCCAGTTGCGCTGCATGGTCACGATCCGACCCGGCCAATCGACCGTGTCCAGGTCGCGATCCAGCCGGTCGGAGTAGGCCGAAATGCGGAAGAACCACTGCTTCAGCGTCTTGCGCTCGACCAGGGCACCCGAGCGCCAGGCGGTGCCGTCGGGCAGCACCTCCTCATTGGCCAGCACCGTCTTATCCACCGGGTCCCAGTTCACGGTGGCCTCGCCCCGGTAGGCGAGGCGGAAGCGTTTGAGGAAATCCTGGCGCTGCAAGGGCGAGAATGCGTTCCACGTAGCGGCGTCCAGCTGCGGATCGGACAGGGCCAGGCCCAGCCTGGCGGTGCCATACTCGGCCAGTTCGGCCTCCAACGCGGTGATCGGGCGGGCCTGATCGGCGCGGGAGTCATACCAAGAGCCGTACAGACGCAGGAAGATCCACTGCGTCCAGTGGTAATACTCGGGCGAGGACGAATTGATCTCACGGCTCCAGTCATAGCTGGCGCCGATCAGGTTCATCTGCCGCTTATAGTTCTCGGCGAAGCGCTGGATCAGGACGGCCGGGTTCGTCTTCAGCTTGATCGCCGCGTTCTCGGCGGGCAGGCCGAAGGCGTCCCAGCCCATGGGGTGCAGGACGTTGAAGCCCTTCATACGGTAGTAGCGGGCGACCAGATCGGTGGGCACATAGTTACGGCAGTGGCCCACACTCAGCCCTTCGCCGCTGGGGTAGGGGAAGAAATCTAGGATGTAGTACTTGGGGCGCTCGTCGGCGGGGTCAGTCTTATACAGTGCGTCGGCGGCCCAGCGATCCTGCCACTTCTTCTCGATGGTGGCGGGGTCGTAGCGCTCGGCGAAGGTCTTTGCATCGCTCATCGGATAGCTCACCTTTAGGTGCGGAAATTCAGCACACAAATTCTTTATTTTACACGATTTCCGTAGGCTATGAGCCGATATTATAGCACAGCTACGCCATGGATCACTCCGCCAGCGGTTGAGCTTGACAACTATACCGTCTGGACGGTATGGTGTTTTTACCTGAACCGTTGGATCACGGAAAGGCGTGGTGATGATCTCAATAATACACACAAAGCGCGAGGCGATCCTGGCGGGGGCATGCCGGGTGGTGCGGGGCGAGGGCGGGGCGGGGTTAACCCTAGAGGCGGTCGCCCGCGAGGCGGGGGTGAGCAAGGGCGGCCTGCTCTACCACTTCCCGACCAAAGCGGCGCTGATCGCCGGCATGATCGGCCAGATCTGTGCGGACTTCGATGGGGCCATGGAGCGGGAGTTGGCCAACGACCCGGTGCCCGGCCCAGGGCGCTGGGTGCGGGCTTACGCCCGGCTCTCCTGTGACGCCGAGGCCCAGCCCCTGGATGTACTCTACGCCGCCCTGGTCGCCGCCATCGGCACAAACCCGGCCCTGCTGGATCCGCTGCGCACTGCCTTCGACCGTTGGCAGCGCCGCGCTATCGATGACGGGCTCGACCCGGCTCTGGCTACCTTGGTGCGTTTAGCCGCCGACGGGCTCTGGTTCGCCGACCTGATGGGCTTCGCCCCGCCGAACGCAGACTTGCGCGCCCAGGTCTGCGCTCGGCTGATCGCGCTCGCTGATAGCGTCGGCTAGGGGCCGCATGGCTTCCGATTAATGATTATATGCTTGGCTGAAATTGTCAGCTTCACTGGTAGTTTCAACCAAGCATGTGATGAGGATCTATTCTGTGAATATGAACGTCCTGCTGATCTTGCTGGGGGCTATCGCCAGCGAGGTGATTGGCACCACCTTCCTCAAGCTCTCGGAGGGTTTTACCCGCCCGCTGCCAAACCTGTTGGTTGTGCTGGGCTACGGCATGTCCTTCTACCTGATGTCGCTTACCCTCAAGCAGATTCCCCTTGGCATCGCCTACGCGATCTGGTCGGGACTGGGCACCGTCGCCACCGTCGCCGTCGGCGTGCTGGTCTGGAAGGAACACCTCGACCTGGCACGGATTATCGGCATCGGTATGATTATCGGCGGGGTGCTGGTGCTGAACTTCCTGTCGCAGACGGCAGCTGCGTGACGAGGACCGCGCCCAGATCGGCTTGGTCGCCAATTGAACTGCCGTCCTCGGCCCAGACCGGCAGGCGCACATTGTTCTTCTCTGGCCGGTAGAGGCCGACGATCAGGCGATAGCGGCCCGGCGGCAGGGTTGTTGGTATCCGCAGATGCTGTTGATCGGCCACCCAATCACCGGGTGTCCAGGATGTGAAGGGCAGGGTCGCGTCCACGGGTCGGCTCTCGCTGCGGGCCACACGCTGGCCGCCGATGTCGTGCAGCTCAAGGAATACGGTCCAGCTGCGCGGGATGGGTTCGAGGCTATGCCACGTGAGCGTGATTGGCAACTCCGCGCCGGGAGATGCGGGGCCATCCAGACGCCAGCCGCGTAGCACGACGCCGCGCTCCCAGTCTTGGGCGTAGCGCAGGGAGATCGCCGTGCCAAGGTTTGCCTCAGCTTGGGCCGGCGACAGCGCGACCCAGGTGTAGGCCGGGGCGATCACTGTGAGGGGCATGCAGAGCGCCAGGAACAGGCAACCGGCAACCGGCACCATGCACGCGATCCTGCCTAGTGCCGGTTGCCTGGTGCCGGTTGCCGGTTGCATTCCCCCGGCCAGCAGAATGCCGATCGCCCCGATGGCCGGGAAGAGCATGCGCCCCTGCCAGGCCACCAGCCCGGCGGTAGCGGCGAAGCTCAGGGTCCAAGCGAGGGCCATGGCGAGGAGCAACACCGGAGCGGCCCAATCCCTCCCCGCTACCTGTTGCCGATTGCCTCCTATCAGCCAGCCGAGGATAGAGATGCCCACCAGCGCGGCGTAGACCCAGAGCGCCCAGGTGGGCGGGGCCACGCTCATCCAGCCGAAGCGCGCCCAGAACGAGCCGAAGAGTTGGCCCAGCGCACCTTCCCACGCGGCCAGATCGCCCCAGGCGAAGGGCTGGCCGGCGAACTCGGCGCTAAACAGCGTCGCCCCAAAGATGTCACCGTAGATCTGGCGGTTGCGCAGATACCACCAGCCCGCCACCAGCATGGCGGAGCATGTCCATGCCAGCGTGTACCCGATGAGGCGTCGCCAGTTGCCACAGGCCGCCCGCCAGCTGGCCCAGAGCAGCAGCGGCCCGAGCAGTAACGCGCTCTGCTTGGTGAGCAGGGCCAGGCCAAGGAGTACGCCAGACATGACGAATCCGGGCCAGGTAGGGGCACGGGCGAGAACCAGACCGCGCCAGAGGATCGCCGCGCCCAGGGCGGCCAGCAGCGGGTCGTTGCTCACGAGGGCGCAGCTGAAGAGGAACTGCGGGTTCAAGGCCACCATAGCGGCGGCCAACAGCGGGGCGGATCGTCGGCCCGGCCAGAGGCTGCGGGCGGCCAGCGAAGTACACACGACGGTAACGGCCCCGCAGAGGGCCGAGACGGCGCGGGCCAGGTGCCACACCAGGGTGCTGCCCTGCCAGGGCCAATACTCGCGGCTGCCGCGCATAAACGCCGCCGGCTGGTCGCCCCCGGCCCAGACAAACTGCCGGTTGGCCGTCAGCACGATCTGCCGATCAGTGGCGGGCAGCCAGGCCACCGCCGGCACCACCAGCAGGTACGCCAGCGGCGGCTGGTGCCCCTCGCCCGGTACATCGCTTGCCGCTGGGGCGGCGCGCTGCACCGGCAGGTGCCACTCGCGGGCCAGGAAAAAGACATAGGCCAGGTGACCAGGCTCGTCCGGCCCCTCGCCCAGCGGGATGTTTGCGTTATAGACGCAGCAGAGGGTGAGGAAAAGGATGCCGAGGAGGGCCAGAGCGAGGGTTTCAGGGAAGATTCTGCCCTCCCTGAAACCCTCTCCCCTAGCCGAACTGCTCAACGAAGCGCACATCGCCCGAGTAGAAGTTGCGCAGGTCGTCGATGCCATACTTGAGCATGGCGATACGCTCGGGGCCGAAGCCACCGGCGAAGCCGCTGAAGACCTCCGGGTCATAGCCGCCATTCCGCAGCACATTCGGGTGAACCATCCCGCAGCCGCCGATCTCCAGCCAGCCCAAGTGCTTACAGATGCGGCAGCCCTTCCCCGCGCAGAGGAAGCAACTCACGTCCATCTCGACGCTTGGCTCGGTGAAGGGGAAATAGCTTGGTCGCAGCCGCACCTTCGTGCCGGGACCGTACATGCGCTCGGCGAAGAATCCCAGCGTCCCCTTCAGGTCGGCCATTGTGATCCGGTGGCCCACCGCCAGAAATTCGAACTGGTGGAACATCATCTCGCTGCGCGCCGTCACCTGCTCGTTGCGGTAGACCTTGCCGGGCAGCAGGACGCGCAGCGGCGCGGGCGCATAGCGACGCATGGCGTGCATCTGGCCGGGCGAGGTGTGGGTGCGCAAGAGAACTGCCGGGGCCTCCGGCGGCATCTCGACATAGAACGTGTCCTGCATATCGCGCGCCGGGTGGTCAGGCGCGAAGTTCAACTGGCTGAAATTCATATCGTCCAGCTCAACCTCAGGACTCTCCCAGACCTGGAAGCCCATCTCGGCGAAGATTGCCTCGACCTGGCGCAGCACCTGGGTGGTCAGGTGCAGGTGGCCAAGGGCGGGCGCGTGGCCGGGCATGGTCACATCGATCCTATCGGCGGCCAGCTCGGCATCCTGAGCGGCCAGCTTCAGGCGGGCCTCGGCGGCCTCAAAGGCGGCATCGAGCAACTCGCGCAGGGCGTTCACCCGTCGGCCTCGCTCGGGACGCTGCTCGGCAGGCACGCTGCCCATGCTGCGTAAGGCGTGGGTGAGGGCACCGGACTTGCCGGTGTAGCGGCTCTTCCACTCGGCCAAGTCGGCCAAGTCGCCCACAGCGGCGAGGTCGGCCTGGGCCTCGGCCTCCAGGGCCGTGAGATCATCAGTGCGTATCATCGTCCATCTCTCCATGGTGAACGGGGAGGCTCGGAGGGGCGCAGCCCTTTCGAAGCAGAAGCCTCATGATAATCTACCGGTCAATTTGTAGATTGACCGGCAGATTATGTTCTCAGGGCTGATGCAAAGTCGTCTCTGGCCGGGGTTTAGCGGTGGATTCGCCACCTCCAAAAGATCTTTTTTTGTGGATGTTTGGCGGCGAAGCCACCAAACATCCACAAAAAGCGCGGTCTGGGGCGCAGCCCCAGCGACGTTGCAACCGCCCTGATTACGTTCTCCCCCGGCTGCGCTGGCGGAGCGCCTCGAACAGGATGACGCTGCCGGCCACGGCGGCGTTGAGCGACTCGGCCTTGCCGAGCATGGGGATGCAGATATGGTGGCTGGCTATGCTCAGTCCCTCGGGGCTGATCCCGTGGGCCTCCGACCCAATGATCAGGGCGGCGGGCTGACGCCAGTCAGCGGCGTAGTAGGGCATCGCCGCCTCCGCCCCGGCCGCGTAGATCAGGGGCACGTCGTTTAGCTCGCGAACCAGATCGTCCCAGGTCAGGTCGCCGCGCATTGGCAGGCTGAAGTGTGCGCCCATGGCGGCGCGCACCACCTTGGGACTGAAGAGGTCGGCGCAGCCCTGTGAGCAGAGTACCAACCCGACCCCGGCAGCCTCTGCCGAGCGCAGCAGCGTGCCGAGGTTGCCTGGATCTTGGATCGCGTCGAGTACCAGGAGCATGCCGGGGCGCGGCGCGAGGTCGGTCAGGGCTACGGTGGCCACCACACCCTGCGGGCTGCGCGTCTCTGCGGCGGCAGACACAGCGGCCTCACTTGCCTCGTAGCAGCCGTCCCGTCCGGCCAACTGGTCGAGCAGCGCCACGCCCACCGCCGAGCCGCCCAACTGGTCGGGGTTATACAGCGCCACCTGTAGGTTCGCCCCGGCGGCCAGGGCATCAGTTACCAGGCGCACCCCCTCGATCACAAATCTGCGCTCGCTACGCCGATAGCGTGGGTCGGCGCGCAGCGAGCGCAAGTACTTGACGTGAGTGTTGCTTACGCTTGTGATCATAGCTGATGTAGGCATAAAAAGGCTGTGGGGGCGGCGTTGCCACCCCCACAGCCTCACATGTAGCCCATTTACGGTTGTACGGAGGCGGCGGCAACAATGCCGCTAAACGCCTTCGGGTCGCGCACGGCGATATCGGCGAGGATCTTGCGATCCAGGTTGATCCCGGCGACCTTCAGGCCGTTGATTAGGCGGCTGTAGGTGGTGCCATTCAGGCGGGCCGCCGCGTTAATGCGCTGGATCCAGAGCCGACGGAAATCGCGCTTCTTGTTGCGGCGGTCGCGGTAGGCATAGGCCAGGGCGTGCATCACCGCCTCGTGGGCGACCCTGTAGTGCCGTGAGCGTGCGCCACGGAAGCCTTTTGCCTGATCGAGGAGCTTGCTGTGGCGCTTGCGCGCCATAATGCCACGCTTGACACGAGCCATGGTGTGAGTCCCTCCAAATAAATAGGCAGGTCAGGGGGTGGCAAGCCGAACCCTGAGCTACGCCCGGCTGAAAAGGGTAGGCGACCGGCCCACACCCATAGCGAAACCGACACCTGCGTGCCGGCTTCTCGGGGGTGATGCCTAGCCGTCCGCGCTTATCTATCCCGTCTCCGCGAGTGCGCTGGCGCGGGCCTTATTTCAGGCCGTAGGGCAGCGCAGACTCGATGTGGCTGCGGTTCGTCAGCGACATCGACTGATCCTTGCCGTACTTGCGCTGGGATCGCTTCGGGCGGCGGCGCTTATTGCCACGGACGCCCTGCTGCTGCATCACCTTGCCGGTCGCCGTGATCTTAAACCGGCGCTTGGCACCCTTGTGGGTCTTCATCTTAGGCATGAGCGTTCCTATCTGTCCTTACTTTGCGTCGAGCTTCTCGTCGTCGAGTTCCTCGTCGTCGAGTTCCTCGTCGTCAAGCTCCTCGTCAACGGGCGGCGGCGCGGCACTCTTCTCTCCGCCGCTTGCCGGCACCGGCTTCACCGGCTTTGGCTGCTGGGCCTTCTGCGCCAGCTGGGCGGCCTTGATCACCTTGGCGGTGGGCGCGAGCAGCAGCGAGAGTACACGGCCCTCCATCAGCGGCTTCTGCTCAACCACCGAGATGTCGCGAAGTTGCTCGGCAATCTGCTCCAACATCTTCCGCCCGATGTCGGGGTGGGCCATCTCACGCCCACGGAAGCGCACATTGAACTTGACTTTGTCGCCTCTCAGAATGAAGCGCCGGGCCTGGTTCGCCTTGACACCCATGTCGTGTTCGTCGGTCTTGGGCATCAGGCGGATCTGCTTCAGCTCGGCCTGCTTCTGGTTCTTGCGCGCCTCGCGCTCTTTCTGGCTCTGCTCGTAGCGGAACTTGCCGTAGTCGAGCAGGCGACAGACCGGAGGCACCGCGTTAGGCGCAACCTCAACAAGGTCGAGGCCGCGCTCCTCAGCCAGGCTGATCGCTTCACGCGCCGTCACGATCCCGACCTGCGTTCCGTTCTCGTCGATCAGGCGGACTTCGCGTGCGCGAATGCGGCTATTAATGCGAAACCGATCTCTAATAGCGCGACTCCTTTGTCTGTCAACTGCGGCCCCATCCTGCGACATTGGTGTGCCAACAAAAAATGTCAGCGATCACCGCTGCGTCTGGAAGGTGCTGCCGCCCCTGCGTTCCTGGCGGGGCTACAGGTGGCCGGAAGGCCGACCGTTACCATACCGAAGCGGTATTATAGCAGCCTGCCGGGTGTCGGTCAAACCAAATGGTGGGCGCAGATCGCCACGGCTCGGCGCACTGCGGGGGGCGCTACCATGCCGTGTTGGCCAACGACCATCACCGCCTGGACGATAATATAACACACTTGTTTCTATAATGCAAGCCCGCTCTTCACCATCAGGCATGGCTCAAACCTGTGTGACCGTTTGAGCGCGGCGGCGAGGACGTGAGGACGCAATACAGACACGTCCTCGCCGCCCCACAGAACGGTCACGCTCAACCCACTCCTCTGAAGCCATGTCTTATGCTGTATAATTTGCGGACGCTACCCGCAGGGCGGTTACAATGTCGCCGTCGGCGGGGGTTTGGGGGTGGCGGCACCACCTCCAAGAGATCTTTTTTTGTTGGTTTTTAGCAGCGAAGCTGCCAAAAACGACCAAAAGGCTGGGTCTGGGGCGCAGCCCCAGCGATGTGGCAACAACCCTGAGGCTACCCGCCCCGCGAGAGAGGATTGTCGATGGCAGCCGATACAATAGAGGCCGTGGTGCAAGCCGACCGAGAGTTTATCCTCCAGACCTACGCCCGCCCCGACGTGGTGTTCGCGCGGGGTGAGGGGGTCTATCTCTACGACACCGAGGGCCAGCCGTACCTCGACTTCGTCGCCGGGATCGCGGTCAACGCCCTCGGCTATGGCGACCCGGACGTGACGCAGGTGATCGCCGCTCAGTCCGCCCAACTCATCCATGTCTCCAACCTGTACCACACCGCCCCGGCGGGCAAGCTTGCGCGCATGCTCGTCGAAAGCAGCCCGGCCTTCGACAAGGTCTTCTTCAGCAATAGCGGCACTGAGGCGGTCGAGGGGGCGATCAAGTTTGCGCGTCGCCACGCCCGCACGCACTTCGGTGAGGGTAAGACCACCATCGTGGCCTTCGACGGCTCATTCCACGGTCGCACCATGGGTGCCGTGGCTGTGACGGCTCGCGAGAAGTACCGCGAGCCCTTTATGCCGGTGATGCCCGGCGTGCGCTTTGCCAGCTTCAACGATATCGCCGCCCTGGAGGCGGCCATGGGTGATGATGTCTGCGCCGTGATCCTGGAGCCCATCCAGGGCGAGGGTGGCCTGCGCGTGGCCGACGACGCTTTCCTGACGGCGGCCCGTGCGCTGTGCGACCAGTACCACGCCCTGCTGGTCTTTGACGAGATCCAGTGCGGCATGGGCCGCACCGGCACCCTCTGGGCGCACACGTCCAGCGGCGTGAAGCCCGACATGATGACGGTGGCCAAGCCCCTGGCCGCCGGCCTGCCGATTGGCGCGGTGCTGCTCAACCAGCGCATCGCCGATAGCATCCACGTTGGCGACCACGGCACCACCTTCGGCGGCAACCCCCTGGCCACGGCGGTGGCAGGCGTTGTCTTTCGCAAGGTCAACGCCCCTGACTTCCTGGCGCACGTGCGCCAGATAAGCAGCTATCTCGACGAGTCGCTCCAGGATCTCGCCGCCGACATGCCCGACGCGATTCTTGAACTGCGCGGGCGCGGCCTGATGCGTGGCATCCGGATCAGTGGCGCAGCTGGCCCGGCCCGCGAGGCCGCCTACGCCCAGAAGCTGCTGGTGGCTACCGCCGGCGACGATGTGATCCGCCTGCTGCCGCCCCTGGTGATCGACACGCAGCACGTCGATGCGGCGATCATCACGCTGCGCGAGGTGCTGCGCTAAGTACGGTTGATGTTGCCAGCTTCGCTGGCAACATCAACCGTACCAATGCGGAACTGAGGGCGCAGCCCTCCTCACAGCGTGGCGCTATCGCCCCGCCGCAGCAGGCGCGATATCTGCTACAATTGCCGGGTAAGGGCACCGCAGCGGCGCTCTTGATTCTCTGCATTTTTTCGGCATCTAGAGTGGCGGGGGGCACCCGCGCTCCCAAAGGGCCATCCGCACGAAAGGGGCGGCCATGTCAGTCGTAGCACTAATCGGAGCCCAGTGGGGCGATGAGGGCAAGGGCCATCTGGTCGATCTGCTCGCCAGCAAGGCGCGCCTGGTGGTGCGCTATGGCGGCGGCAATAACGCCGGTCACACGGTGGTCAATCACCTCGGTACATTCAAGCTCCATCTTATCCCGTCCGGCATTTTCGACCCGGCCACGGTCAATGTGATCGGCAGCGGTGTGGTGATCAGCCCCGAGGCTCTTCTGAACGAGATCAAGGAACTCCAGAGCCGGGGCGTCAACACCAGCAAGCTCTTTATCAGCGAGCGCGCCCACGTGGTTATGCCCTACCATGTGATCCTCGATAAGCTCCAGGAGCAGGATCGCGGCGCGGGCAAGATCGGCACCACCGGTCGCGGGATTGGCCCGGCCTACGCCGATAAGATGAGCCGCACCGGCATCCGTATGGCGGACTTGCTCCACGAGGAGACGCTGCTCAACCGCCTCCGTGGCGTCCTCGAAGAGAAGAACCGCATGCTCACCAAGCTTTATGGGGTCAAGGCGCTTTCGCTCCACGACACCTACCTGCGCTACCTCGACTTTGGGCATCAGCTGGCCGATCATATCACCGATACGCACCCGATCATCCTGCGCGCCCTGGAGAAGGATGTGCCGGTACTCCTGGAGGGTGCCCAGGGCAGCTTGCTCGATGTGGATCACGGCACCTATCCCTACGTCACTTCGTCGCCACCCGGTGCCGCCGGAGCTTGCCAGGGCGCGGGGATCGGGCCGACCCGCATCAACTCGGTGATCGGGGTGTATAAGGCATATACCACCCGCGTCGGCGAGGGGCCGTTCCCCACCGAACTCGATGGCCCTGAGGCCGATGTCTTGCGCCAGCTTGGCACCCCTTGGGCCGAGATCGGTACCACCACCGGCCGACTGCGCCGGGTTGGCTGGTTCGACGGCGTGATGGCCCGCTATGCCGCCCAGATCAACGGCATCGATACGGTGGCGATTACCAAGCTGGACGTCCTCGATGGCGTGCAGACGATCAAGATCTGCACCGCCTACAAGCTCCACGATGCGACCTTGGAGTATCCGCCGGCCACCACTGCGGTCTTTGATCAGGTGGAACCGGTCTACGAGGAGATGCCGGGCTGGATGACGCCGACCACAGCCATCCGCCGCTTCCAGGATCTCCCCGAGGCCGCCCAGTCCTATGTCGCCCGCATCTGCCAGCTTGTCGGCGCCCGCCTCGGCATTATCTCGGTTGGCCCCGACCGCGAGCAGACGATCATTGCCAGCGAAGTGTTTTAATTCAGGGTACAGGGCACAGGCAACGGGCAACAGAATTCTGTTGCCC
>CAISPW010000036.1 GCA_903887465.1 uncultured Oscillochloris sp.
CAAGCACCTCAGGGCTGATGCAAAGTCGCCTCCGGCGGGGGTTTGGGGGTGGCAAAGCCACCCCCGAACGATCTTTTTTTGTTGGTTTTTGGCGGCGAAGCTGCCAAAATCCAACAAAAAGCGCGGTCTGGGGCGCAGCCCCAGCGACTTTGCATCAGCCCTGACCGCCCGAGCGGCGGTGCCGCCCCACGACGGCAGGTGTGGTAAGATAGAGGTCGATGATTTATATGGGCGAAGCATTTGCACCGCAGATGCTTCGCCCTCACGTGTGAGGCACATTCGTACCCATGAAGCGTAACGACATTCGAAATATCGCCATTATTGCCCACGTCGACCACGGCAAGACGACCCTGGTGGACGCGATGCTGAAGCAGAGCCATATCTTCCGCGATAACCAGGCGACGGAAGTTCGTATGATGGACAGCAACGCGCTTGAGCGTGAGCGCGGTATTACCATCCTCTCGAAGACCACCGCCGTGATCTACAAGGGCGTCAAGATTAATATTATCGACACCCCTGGCCACGCCGACTTCGGCGGCGAGGTTGAGCGGGTGATGAATATGGTCGATGGCGTGCTGCTCCTGGTGGACGCCGTGGACGGGCCGATGCCGCAGACGAAGTTTGTGCTGCGCAAGGCGCTCCAGGCCGGTCACCGCGCCATCCTGGTGGTCAATAAGGTTGATCGGCCCCAGGCCCGGCCCAACCACGTGGTCAATGAGGCGTTCGACCTCTTCGTCGACCTGGGGGCCAGCGATGAGCAGTCGGAGTTTGCCACGATCTATGCCAACGGGCTGCTCGGCCACTCCGGTCGCTCGCCCCTGAAGATGTATAACTCGCTGGAGCCGCTCTTCGAGGCGATCCTCGACCGCATCCCCGCGCCTGATGTAGACGCAGATGGCCCCGCGCAGTTCCTCGTCACCACCAGCATCTACGATGACTACAAGGGCAAGATCGTCACCGGTCGGCTCTACCGTGGCACGATTAGCAAGGGCCAGCCCCTGGTGCGAATCGGTCGCGACGGTGCGATCACCCCGGCCAAGATTACCCAGCTCTTCACCTATAATGGCCTGCACCGCGAGGATGTCGAGACGGCTACCGCCGGCGATATCATCGCCATCGCGGGCATCGCTGACGCCAACATCGGCGAGACCATCGCCGACGCCGCCCAGCCCGAGGGCCTGCCGACGATCAAGGTCGAGGAGCCCACGGTGCGGATGACCTTTGGCGTCAACACGAGTCCCTTCGCCGGTCGCGAGGGCACCTACGTCACCTCGCGCAAGCTGCGCGAGCGACTCTACACCGAGGTCGAGCGCGATGTGGCCCTGCGGGTGCAGGACACCGACAGCGCCGATGTCTTCCTGGTGGCCGGTCGCGGCGAGTTGCACCTGGGCATCCTGATCGAGAACATGCGCCGCGAGGGCTACGAGTTCCACGTCTCGAAGCCCGAGGTGATCTTCCACGAAGATGAGAACGGCAAGAAGCTTGAGCCGATGGAGTTGGTCGAGATCGAGGTCGGTAACGACTTCCAGGGCGTGGTGGTCGAGTTGCTCGGTCGGCGCAGCGGCCAGATGCGCGACATGCAGGTGCGCGATGATGGCACGGTGCATTATGTGTACATCGTGCCGACGCGCGGCCTGCTCGGCTTTCGCCAGCAGTTCCTCACCGCCACTCGCGGCCAGGGCATTCTCAACAGCCTTTTCTACGCCTACGAGCCAATCGCTGGCGAGATGGACACCCGCGAGACTGGGTCGCTGATTGCCTCAGACAGCGGCGTCTCCACGACCTACGGCATGTTTCAGGTGCAGGATCGCGGCACCTACTTCATCGCGCCCGGCCAGGATATCTACGAGGGCATGGTGGTCGGCCAGCACATCCGCGACGTGGATCTGGAGATCAACGTCTGCAAGGATAAGCACCTGACCAATATGCGCAACAACAAGGGTGCCGAGTCGATTCGCCTTGACACGCCCCGGCAGCTCTCGCTCGATGACGCCGTCGAGTATATCAGCGAGGACGAGCTGGTGGAGGTGACGCCTAAGGGCTGGCGCATCCGTAAGAAGCTGCTCAACGCTGAGGATCGCCGCCGCGAGAAGAAGAAGCGCGACATGGCCCTGGCATAAACCCGATCTATCGGCTGTACCAATCTAGGATCGCCACCAGACAGAGCCACGACGCCTCCGCCTGAGCGATGAAGGAGTGACCATGCTCACCATCGACCAGATTATTGCACATATGGAGCGCGAGATCGCCCAGGGTCGGCTGGAGGGGCGGCGCGAGGAGCTACGGCGGATCCAGTATGCCGCCGGGATGCTCATGCGCGCCGCCGAGGGGAACGGCGACAAAGACAGCGCGCAGCGCTTCCGCCTGGTGGCCGCCCAGTCTGCCAACTTGCAGGAGGAGCTGGATAAGTAATGTGGTTCCAGCGGCTGCGTCAGTTTCGCGGGGTGGAGTTCCAGCTGCTCGTGACCGTGCTGCTGTTCTTTGCAGCGGGCTACCTGCTGGTGGTCATCGCGACTCAGCAGCGCGAGTTCGTGGCCACGGTGCCAGGGGTGCTGAGTATCCTCTGGCCCTCGGCGCTGCCGCTGCTGCTCTTCATCGGCATCTCGGTGGGGTTGAGCGTCCTCAGCCCCGATGCCGACCAGGTGCTGCTGCCGCTGGTGGCTCTGCTGGCCGGGTTGAGCCTGATGCTCACGGCGCGGCTCGACCCTAGCCTGAACGCGCTCTACGGCGACACCTACGCCGGCGTGGCGGCCAAGCAGTCACTGTGGGTGACGATCGGCGTGGGCGTGCTGGCCCTGATGCTGTTTGTGCCCTGGGATCGGCTCTTCATTCGGGCGCTGCGGCTCTCGCTGATCGACTTTCTTGACCACTACCGCTATATCTGGCTGGTGATCGGCCTGCTGCTGATCTTCGCCACCTTCGTGTTCGGCGTTGACCCGAACGGCAGCGGGGTGAAGGTCTGGTTTAACTTCGGGGCCTTCCTCTTCCAGCCCTCAGAGTTGCTCAAGATCATCCTGGTGATCTTCATGGCCTCGTACCTCAACGAGCACCGCGAGGTGGTGGCGGGCGGGTATCGGCTCGGCCCGCTGAGCCTGCCGCCGCTGCCGTACCTAGTGCCGATCATGGGCATGTGGGGGGTCGCGATGGCAACGATTGTCTTCCAGCGCGACCTGGGGGCGGCCCTGCTGCTCTTTGGGGTGTTTCTGGCGATGCTCTACACGGCCACCGGGCGGGCGCTGTACGTGCTGGCGGGGGGGCTGGCCTTTTCGGTGGGTGCCTACGTACTCTACAAGATTCTGCCGGTGGTGTCGCTGCGCGTGGAGATCTGGCTGAACCCGTGGGCGGTGGCCCAGGGCTACGGCTACCAGATCGTGCAGGCGATCTACGCCCTGGCCTCGGGGGGAATCTTCGGGACGGGGCTGGGCATGGGCGTGCCGGCGATTGTCCCGGCGATCCACACCGATTTTATCTTCACGGCGGTGGGCGAAGAGATGGGACTCGGCGGCACCCTGGCCGTGCTGATCGCCTACGTGCTGCTGATCTTTCGTGGTTTCCACATCGCCCTGGCCATCCCTGGGCGATTTCGCGGCTTCGAGCAACTGCTGGCCGTCGGCCTGACCACGATCATTGCCGTGCAGACGATCATCATCATCGGCGGGAACCTGCGGCTCATCCCGCTCACCGGCATTACCCTGCCCTTTATCTCCTACGGCGGATCATCCGTGCTGATCAACTTCCTGATCATTGGCCTGCTGATGCGGATCTCGGCGGCGACGAGACGCGGGTAGGGATTAAGAAAATGCAGAATCAGCCAGACGGGGTCTTCCCCATCTGGCTGATTCTGCGTTTTCGTGTCTACGCCATGTCTGGCGCTTGGCCGGTGGCTTGCGCGCCGAGTAGTACATTTTTCGGCTGGTTTTTGGCGGCGAATCCACCAAAAACTAACCAAAAGCAGGATCTGGGCTGCAGCCTCCCAAAGATTCTACGTAGCCCTGTCTTCTACACGGGATTTTAGAGCGCGGGGGCGTTATAATGGTGCTGTCGGTAAACTCGTATCGGTAGGGAGATAGTCTTCCTCTATAATTACCGCAGCGTTTGCCGGATCTCAGCAACGAGATCGCCCCCTGGGGAACCCGACCATCATGAAAAAGTACAGCCGACGGGAGAGTCGTGGATTGGCGATCCTTGGCTTCATGTTCGTCCTACTGGCGCTCGGCATTGCCAGTGCCGGTTACCTCGCCTCCGGGTATATGGTCGTACTCTCCGGCGTGCTGACCGCCGCGATCGGCGTCAGGCTCGCATTCGTTGGCTGGCAGCAGTCCTTGCGCCACCGCAGTCAGCAGGGCCTGGCGGCGGACGCCCTGCGCGAGAGCGATGAGCGTTTCCACGTGATGTTTGAGGGGCACGGCGCGATCATGTTACTGATCGATCCGCAGACTGGTATGATCCTTGATGCCAATCATGCCGCCACAGATTATTACGGCTACACCCGATCACAGCTTTGCGCAATGAATATTAATGAGATTAATAGTCTTCTGCCCGATCAGGTGGCGGCAGAGTGCCAGAAAGCCCTGCACGAAGAGCGAAATTACTTTATCTTTCCCCATAAGTTGGCCAGCGGGATCGAGCGCACGGTGGAGGTTTACTCGTCGCCTATCTCTGTTAATAAGACGCAGATGCTGCTGTCGATCATCCACGATATCACTGATCGCAAGCAGTCGGAGCGGGAGCTGCGAGAGCTGAACCAGACCCTGGAGGAGCGCGTTAGGCAGCGCACCGCCGAGGCGCGCGACCTCTACGAGAACGCCCCGATCGGCTATTACTCGCTGGATGCAAATGGCATCTTGATCATGATCAACCAGACCCAGTTGAACTGGTTCGGGTATACCCACGATGAGATGGTCGGTCGTCCATACGCAGATTTTATCACCGAGCAGAGCCGTCTTAATTTCCAGGCGCGCTTCTCGCTGCTCAAGGAGCGTGGCTGGCTGCGCGACATCACCTACGAGTGTGTTCGCAAAGATGGGACGATCTTCCCCGCCCTGCTGCACGCCACCGCCGTTTATGACGGGCATGGGGTCTACGTCATGAGCCGCTCCATCATGTTTGATAACACCGAGCGTGAAAAGACGGAGGCGGCCCTGCGCGAGAGCGAAGCGAAAAACCGCATGCTCTTTGAGGAGTCGCCGGACGCCGTTGTTCTGTTTGATGAGCGCGGCATGATCGTGCAGATGAACCGTGCGTTCGAGTTGCTCACCGGCTACCCCAGTGCGCGGCTCGTCGGTCGCTCCATGGAAACGCTGGATCTGGTGTCCCGCAGGCAGATGATGCAATTTGGGGAACTCGTCGCCCAGCACCTTCAAGCGCACAACCGATCCTTCACCACTGAGTTTAGAATCAACCACGCCAGCGGAGACCTCTACGACGTGCGGGCGCGGGTGCTTGCGCTCAGCTTCCGCGACCGCCAGCACTACCTCACCGCCATGCACGACGTCACCAGCGAGAAGCATGCCGAGGAGACCCTGCGCCGGGCCAACGCCGATCTGGCCCGGGCGGCGCGATCCAAAGACGAGTTCCTGGCCAATATGAGCCACGAGTTGCGCACGCCGCTCAATGCTATCTTGGGCATCAGCGAAACCCTGCAAGAGCAGATCTACGGCCCGATCAACGAGCGCCAGCAGGAATCGCTTCGCAATATCGAGGATAGCGGTCGCCATCTGCTCGCGCTGATCAACGACATCCTTGATCTCTCGAAGGTGGAGGCTGGGCGGCTCGACCTTCAACTCGACATCGTGCCGGTCATCGAGATGTGTCAGGCCAGCCTGGTGTTTGTCAAGGAGCAGGCGCTTAAGAAGTCGATCCGACTCGCTTTTCATTTAGACGACCAGATGGCCGAGGTAGAGGTTGATCCCAAGCGCCTGAAACAGATGCTGGTGAACCTGCTGATCAACGCGGTCAAGTTCACCTTGCCCAAAGGCCAGGTGAGTCTGGACGTGAGCGCCGACGCTACGGCGGGCGTGATCGCCTTTGCCGTGCAAGACAACGGCATCGGCATTGCACCCGAGGATATGGCGCAGCTATTCCAGCCCTTCCAGCAGCTAGACTCGAGCCTGAACCGCCATCACGAGGGCACCGGGCTGGGGCTGGCGCTGGTACGCCGACTGGCCGAACTGCACGGCGGCAGCGTGACCATCGAGAGCCAGCTTGGCCATGGCAGCCGCTTCACGATTAGCTTGCCCTATCATCCCCACCAGGCGGTGGAGGCGCGGCTCCTCACGACGGCGATGTCCGAGCCTACCAACGACATCTACCCGCTGCTTCGGCCCGCGCTGAAAGGCGTGCGGATTCTGATGGCTGAGGATAACGAGGCTAATATTCGAGCCATTGGCGATTACCTACAAGCGAAGGGCTACCAGGTGCTCTTCGCCCGCAACGGGCGCGAGGCCGTCGCACGGGCCAGCATGGAGCGACCGGATCTGATCCTGATGGACATCCAGATGCCAGAGATGGACGGCCTGGAGGCCACACGCCTCCTACGCGCCACGTCCGAGTGCGCTGCCACGCCGATTATTGCGCTGACCGCCCTGGCTATGCCGGGCGACCGTGAGCGCTGCCTCGCCGCTGGTGCCAGCGAGTATATGACCAAGCCTGTCAGCATCAAAGATCTCGCCGTGACGATAAATCGGTTGCTCAACGTGTGACATTCACCCTGGGTGTTGACCATGCCTGTCCCTGAATCCTCAATCCCGCCGTGGCTTCTGAGCGACATTGGTCCCCTCCTCGATCATTTACCCGATGGCATCTATATCCTCGACCATACCGGCGGCCTGATCTACGCCAATCACACCTTCCTGCGCATGCTTGGCCGCGACCCCGCTGAGGGCATGCCGCGCCATGTGAGCGAGTGGAATGCGCAGTGGGACGCCGATCAGTTGCCCGCGCGCGTGGCCGCCCGAATCGTACACAAGCTGCCGTTTCTAACCCAGCATCGCCGCCACGATGGCAACTGCTACGACGCCGCGATCCGCGTGTCGACGATCACCCACGATGGTCAGACATATCTCTTCTGCTCCGTGCGCGATGTCACCGAGCAGCGCCAGATTGAGATGGCCCTGCGCGCAAGCGAGGAGCAGTATCGGCTGCTGGTGACGGATCTGAAGGAGGTGGTCTTCCGCACCGACGCCGAGGGCCGCTGGAGTTTCCTCAACCCAGCCTGGCATGAGATGACCGGCTTTGCGGTGGCCGAGAGCCTGGGCCAGATCTTCCTGGACTATGTGTACCCTGATGATCGCCAGGGCAACCTCGATCTGTTCCAGACGCTGATGGAACACCAGCAGGATCACGCCCGCCACGAGGTTCGCTATCTGCACCGCGACGGCGGTTTTCGCTGGGTTAAGGTGTGGGCGCGCCTGATCCTCGATGCGCAGGGCATCGCCGTCGGCACCGCCGGCACGCTGACCGATATCACCGAGGGCTACCGGGCCGAGGTCACTCTGCGTGACGGCTCCCAGGGCTACAGCTCCTGGGCTTTACGGGCTATTTCTGTAAAAATCGTGTGAGGCCCAGAGGTTTTAGGCAAAGCGCAGCTGGGAGGAGATCCGCCGCGCCCCTAGCGGATCGTGGCCGCCTCGATCTTCGCGAGGACAAACGCGCGCACATCCTGGCGCAGCTCGCAGTAGGCTCGCAGGTACGTGCCGCTCGACTCGCGGGTCAGGTAGAGCGGCCAGATTGTGCGGGTGAGCGACTCGGGGCTGCTGCGAGATCGGTAGCGGATGGTGAGGGCGCGGCCCTCGGCGAGGGCGCGGGCAATCAGCGGAGGCGCGCCCGGCTCGGGCATGCCGGGGAGCAGGCCGCGCTCAAGCCGCATCGCGTCGCCGAGGGTCGTCACCCCAAGCTCCGCCATCGCCGCCTGAAGGTAGGTAAAGAGGCCGCGCAGGGCCAGCACATCGGCCAAGGCGCGGTGGGAGGGCGTGGAGAGCTGGAGGTCGCAGGCGAGGGCGGCCAGGCTATACGAAGGTCGGCGCAGCAGACGGCGGGCGAGGGCGAGCGTATCAAGTGCTGGGCCGTTGAGGGCCGGGCGACCAATCCGGGCCAGTTCCGCCTTCAAAAAGGCCATATCAAAGGGCAGGTTGTGGGCGATCAGCACGGCGGCGCGGGATATGGCGAGGATGCGACCGGCTGCGTCCGAGAACGGCGGGGCGGCCGCGAGCTCATCGTCGCAAAATCCGTTGACCGCCGCCGCCTGCGGGTCGAGTCGGCGGCCCGGCCGGGCCAGGACGCCCAGGTAATCCTCAATCAGGCCGCCGCGCACCCGCAGCATAGCCACCTCGCACACCCGGTGGCCGTCGCTCAGATCAAGTCCCGTCGTCTCAAGGTCGAAGAAGACCAGTGGGAGGTCGTGGAGGCTGCGCCTATCAAGTGTCTGGATCATGGTGATTGCTAGCTGCGGGGCTGCGCCCCAGATCGCGCTTTTTGTGAGGTTTGGGCGGTGAAGCCGCCCAAACCTCACACAGATCTGACCGCACGCGCCCCAGCAGATAACCGATAGTCCTACGGAGCCACGGACACCTTCGCGGCGACCTCAGCGGGGATGCCGAGGAGGCTGGCCCTTACCCAGCCGCTGGAGCCGCGCATGGTCTCGACCTCGTACCATGTACCGTCGGCGGTCTTCTGCTTGAGTTCCACAACCTCACCGATATTTACGCGGTCAAGTTCCTTGCTGGTCGTGTCGGGGCGCTCGTACACCGCGCCAATTTTGAAGACGCTGACGATCTTCGCCACCGGGATCTGCGCCTTAACCTTGGCGGGGAGCGGGATCAGCGTGGCGCTGATCCAGCCCACCAGATCCTTGCCATCGTCGGTATTCGTGAAGCGGATGCGATACCACTTACCGTTGGGGGTCTGCTCAATCAGCTGCACCTTGTTGCCCGCGTCCACTCCGCCAATGCGGTTCTTCGTGGTGAGGGCGGGCATGGCGCGGACATTTCCGCCATTTCCTCCAATCGTCGCCTCGGTACCGCTCGGCAGCGCGGCGGTCGGCGTAACGGTCGGCGCGGGCGTCGCATCAGCAGCGGGCGGAGTCTCCGTCAGGGTGGCGGTCGGCGTCGGGGGCGGGGGCGTCGGCGTGGATGTGGGCGGGCTGGCCGGTGCCGCATAGAACGAGGCACTAAACGGATCCACCACCAGCGGCTGCTCGCTGGTGGCGAGACCATCTGCGGTGCTCACCCTTACGGTGTAGCGCACCCCCTGCTGCGCGGGCGGGGCATCCGCGAGCTTATGGATCTCGATCTCCACCCGCCCACGGCGAACAACCGCACCCTCCAGATCTTCGGGGCGCAGGTAAGGGATGGGCGCACCATCAGCCAGAAGTTCCACCCGCACCTTCACGCCCTCCAGGCCGGTGGCCTCCGCGATGACGCTCAAGGTGATCTCCGGGTCAGCCCGCACAACATCCGCCTTCGTAACCTTCAGGCTGGCGGTCTCGGCAGGCACCAGTGTGACGGGAGACTGGGGCGCGGTCTCTTTCGGCAGCAGGGTCAGCACCAGAACCAGGATGCCCAAGATCGCCAGGACGGGCACCAAGATGACCAAGATCTTGCTGGCAAGCGAGAGGTTGGTGAAGCGATCGCGCCAGTTACTCGGATCATCGTCAAGCGGCAGCGACGTATAATCAACTTGGCCGGTCAGGGCCGACGAGGCTCCCAGCGGGCCATCGGACGGGGGCTGGCGTCGCTGCAGGCGCCGAGCGACAATGACAACGACCACCAGCGCCAGAACGCTGGCAACAATCAGGATGATCGTCGGGAGGCTAAGCAGATTTTGCATGCCAGCGAGGTTCCTTGTTCAGATACGACCAGGCCACAACCGCACCCATCGAATAATAGCACGCGCACACTGGCAACGTCAAACCCCGCCGCATCCCGTCAGGATGCGCGGCAGCTTCGGTCGCCAATCGGCACAATACCGCTAGGGCTGCGGCCCCACATTATTTTTTTGCGAGGTTTTGGCAGATTCGCTGCCAAAACCTCGCAAAAAAAGCAGTAGCGCAAAAGACGTTCATGCGCGGGGCGCACACCGCCGCGATGAACATGGTCGCTGATGCCCGGCTATCGGCTATCGGCTATCGGCTATTTTCACATCAGTCACCGTGCGACGCGGAGGCGATCACGAGTGCTCTTCAATATCGTGCAGCATATCCTCAGGGTGCTGGCGGATCTCCAGGCTGCGCTCCTCGATCTCGCGGCGCAGGCCACGGCGCAACTGGGCGGCAGCCCAGCGCCGGTGCTGCTCGGATGTCTCCACCGACAGCGGCGTCACATGTCGTGGCCGACCCTCCTCATCCATGGCGACCATGGTGAAGTAGCAGGTGATCACGTGGCGCTCGACCCGGCTAATGATCTCCTCGGCCGTTACGCGGATGCCCACCTCCATCGAGCTAGCGCCGGTATAGTTCACCGACGACTGAAAGGTTACCAACTCACCGACCTGGATGCGCTCGCGGAAGATCACCTGGTCGACCGACCCGGTGACGACATAGCCGCCCGAGTAGCGTGAGGCGCAGGCGTAGGCCACCTGGTCGAGCAGCTTGAGGACGTGGCCGCCATGCACATTGCCCGAAAAGTTGGCGGTGTCGGGAGTCATAAGCACAGTCATCTCAAGCCGACGATGTTCCATGAGTACACTCCTTAATGCTATCCCAAAAGGCCCGCATGCGTGGGAGACAAAGCATCAGACTGGCGTTCTTCGTGTGACCGCCCTGCGGGGGCATGCGTGCCGCGACGGGGCGACCCAAGGGTATCCTCGCGACCTCGCACCCTCGCCAAACGGCAGAGCCGATCTGCGCCATGTCTTAGCTCCATGGGCATTATAGGTATCGCCAGATACGCAGGTGTAGGGCGAAGGCATCCCAGACTGCGCGCACACCCTATTTGCGCAGCCCGTGATCTGGGCGGCGCTGGCGTACGGGACGTTGCGAACGAGTATCTTAAACATTCGTAAGAAGCATAACGTTTTGTTATGTTTTGTTGCGTTTTATCGCACTACCGCAAACGTCACCCTGTCGCGGCAACGTTCGCGGGGGGCTGAAGCCCCCGGCGAGGTCGCCGACGGCCGCTGAAGCGACCGTCGTCGACCTCGCCCGCCCGTTTACGGGCCGGGCGCTCAGCCTGACCGGGCGACTGATGTGAAAATAGCCGATAGCCGATAGCCGATAGCCGATAGCCGGGCATCAGCGACCATGTTTATCGCGGCGGTGTGCGCCCCGCGCATGAACGTCTTTTGCGGTAGTGCGTTTTATCGTACAGTTGTGCGATGAAACGCAGTGAGTAGGCCCAAAAGGTTGGAGGTTCCTACGAAACGTCATTATTTCTGTAAAATAGGTCTATCGCAATCCTAAACTGGGTATGAAAGGGAGTCGAGCCTTTAGGCATGTTTCAGAATCGGCCATTCCAGCTTGACACTTCAGCCGAAGGGCTTGCAGCAAAACTCCCTGTGTTGTACGGTTGATGTGCCGCATCCGCCATACACACAGGGAGGACCCGATGGGTCAGACGCATGCTA
>CAISPW010000037.1 GCA_903887465.1 uncultured Oscillochloris sp.
CCGCGATCCAACCGCCCGCGATCCAACCGCCCGCGATCCAACCGCCCGCGATCCAACCGCCCGCGATCCAACCGCCCGCGATCCAACCGCCCGGTGCCCCCTCGCGGAACGAATGACGGTTGGGATCGCGAATGACGGTTGGGATCGCGAATGACGGTTGGGATCGCGAATGACGGTTTGGATCGCGAATGACGGTTTGGATCGCGAATGACGCGAAATGGGACGAATGACGCGAACGCGGAGTTCGCGAAGTTCGCGTTCGCGTCATTCGCTCGGCTTCGCGTCATTCGCGATCCAACCGCCCGCGATCCAACCGCCCGGTGCCCCCTCGCGCAGATGTGCTATACTGCCAGCTATTGGCGGTGGAGTGCGCAGAAGAGGGCGTGGCATGGCCTCACCGGGCGGGAATAAGGCGGGCGGGCGGCGGCCGACCGGCAAGGGCCGGGCGCCCGCCCGTAAGCTCGCGCGCCGGGGGCCGGCCTTCCAGATCAAGCTGCGCCCTGAACACCAGCGCGAGTTGTTCGCCCTGGCCCTGATCACTGTGGCTCTGATGACGCTGGTGTTCTTCTTCACCGGGGTTGCCGGTGGGGCGGGTGGGCTCTACCTTGAGTTGGTGCGGCGGGCCTTCGGCAGCGGCATCCTGGTCGTGCCGATCACCTTGGGGTTGCTCGGGGTGGCCATCCTCATCCAGGAGCGCATGCAGGATGCGCGGCTGACCGGGGCCAATACCCTGGGGACGCTGCTGGTGCTGGCGGCGATCTTGGGCATGCTGGAGTTCTCCGTCCACGAGATTAACCTGGCCGACCGGATCGACCAGGGCGGCGGTATCATCGGCTTCTGGGTGGTCGAGGGGCTGGATCGCGGCATCGGTCGGCCGGCGGCGGTGCTGGTGGTGATTATGCTCGGCCTGGCCGGGGTCATGCTGACCTTTAACATCACCTTGCGCGAGCTGATTATGGGGGTGGGCGCGCGGGCCACCGGCTTCTGGGCTATGCTCTGGAGCGCGCCGCGTCGCCCGCATGCCCTGCCCCGCCGCGCCGCACGGGCCGACGCCGACCTGCGCTTCCATCCGCCGCCGCTCGGTGCGGATGACGAGGTGCTGACGCAGACGCCGATCGCGGCCCGCCCGACCAAGGCTAGCCTCTTTCAGCGCCCCGGCGGCGAGTCCGCGCCCGTTGCCGCAGGCAAGGGCGCGGCGAAGCCGCTACCGGGCTCCCCAGCGCCGGCCTCGCCCGCAGCCGCAGGCAAGGGCGCGGCGTCCCCGGCCCTGGGCGGATCGAAGCCTGCCGACCCGCCTGCTGCGCCCGCCCGCCCGCTGCCCGCCCCCGAGCCGATCAGCGCGGCGCTGCAGGAGCCGCTCGATGGCTTTGAGGCACCGGTCATGCACCGGGCCTGGCCCCTGCCCTCGATGGACTTCCTCGACTCCTATAGCGGCGAGGCTAGCATCAGCAAAGAGGATATCCAAGCTCGCTCGCGGCTGATCGAGGAGACCCTGGCCAGCTTTAAGGTCGAGGCCCAGGTGGTGAATGTCAACCCCGGCCCGGCGGTGACGCAGTTTGAACTGCAGCCCGCCGTGGGCGTGAAGGTGAGCAAGATCACCGCCCTAGAGAAGGACCTGGCCCTGGCCATGGCCGCGCCATCTATTCGGATCGAGGCACCCATCCCTGGCAAGGCCGCCGTGGGCATCGAGATCCCCAACTCGTCCATCGCCATGGTCGGCATGCGTGAGGTGATCGACAGCGAGGAGTTTGAGGCCAGCCGGGGTAAGCTCAAGCTGCCCCTGGGCAAGGACGTGAGCGGCACGCCGATCATCGCCGACATGACCAAGATGCCGCACCTGCTGGTGGCCGGCTCAACCGGGTCGGGCAAATCGGTGGCGATCAACGTCTTCCTCTGCGGCCTGCTGCTCAAGCACAGCCCCGATGAGCTGAAGCTGATCCTGGTGGACCCGAAGATGGTCGAGATGATCGTCTACAACCGGGTGCCGCACCTGCTCTCGCCGGTGGTGACGGAACTGGAGCGGGTGGTGCCGACGTTGAAGTGGGCCACGCGCGAGATGGAGCGGCGCTATAAGATCTTCGCCCGCCACGGCTGCCGCAATCTGGAGAGCTACAAGGTACTCTCGCGCAAGCGCGCCGACCTGGAGCCGATGCCCTACATCGTGATCATCATCGACGAACTGGCCGACCTGATGATGATGGCCCCCGACGAGACCGAGACCTACATCTGCCGGCTGGCCCAGATGGCCCGGGCCACCGGCATCCACCTGGTGGTGGCCACGCAGCGCCCCTCGGTCGATGTGATCACCGGCCTGATCAAGGCCAACTTTCCCTCGCGGATCGCCTTCGCCGTCACCTCGCAGGTGGACAGCCGGGTAATCCTGGATGGCCCCGGTGCCGACCAGTTACTCGGGCGCGGCGATATGCTCTACATGGCGGCGGACTCGGCCAAGCTGGTGCGGATCCAGGGCACCTACGTCTCCGACCGCGAGGTCGAGAAGATCGTGGATTTCTGGCGCAAGGCGCTGCCTCCCGACAGCGAGGCCGGGGTGAAGGCCAAGCCGGGCGGCTCGCTTGGCGTGAACGGGCCGCCGTTTAGCGGCGCGCTGCCGGGGCCGCGACCGGCGGAGGCGGGTACCGATCTGCGGCCCGCTGATGTCACTGAGGCATACCGGCCGCCGGCCGAGTTCCTGAGCGCCGACGAGCAGGACGAGTTGCTGCCGCAGGCGCGAACCCTCGTGGCGCAGCACCAGCGGGCCTCGGCCTCGCTGCTCCAGCGCCGACTGCGCATCGGCTACAGCAAGGCCGCCCAGCTGATCGACCTGCTGGAGCAGCAGGGGGTGGTCGGCCCGGCCGAGGGCGGGCGCTCGCGCGAGGTGATCAAAAAGTAGGGAGGAAGCATTGGGCGTTGGCGCTTTGCGCCA
>CAISPW010000038.1 GCA_903887465.1 uncultured Oscillochloris sp.
CACGCCAAAGGATGGCCCTTTGAAGATCGGCAGGAACCCGAGTGTATGACTCAGCCCTGGGCCAAGCACGCGGCCGACCCAGGGTACCATCACAAAGAGCCCCCAGAGTCCGTAGACCACACTGGGAATGGAGGCCAGCATTTCGACGAGAAAACCAATCGGGCTGCGCAGGTGATCGGGCGCGAGTTCCACCAGGAAAATGGCGATGCCGATGCCAATCGGACCCGCCATCGCCAAGGCAACGAGCGAGGTGACCACGGTACCGAAGATATACGGCAGCGCGCCGAATTCTTCCGTGACCGGATTCCAGGACGACGTCCAGAAGAATGACCAGCCAAACGCGGCACGGGAGAGCGCAGATTGCTGCCACATGGCGTAGCACATCCACAGCATAAGCCCGATCACCGCCAGGGCGATCAGGAAGGTGATTCCCCAGAAGATCTGGTCGCCGTAGCTTGGTCGCCACCCCGTGCGGCGACCAACGCCGGGCTCAGGTTGGGTCATTGCCGTGTCTTCCTCTCATCAAACACCCGTGATACACAGACTGTCAGGGAGCCTCGTGAGGCTTCCTGACAGCGGATGTGTATCGCGGTAGTCTCCTAGTTCCCAAACACCGGCTTCCCATTGACATTGATCAGCTTGATCTTGGCTTCGGCCTTAGCAACCACCTCGGGCGGCAGCGGGGCGTAGTTCAGATCCTGGGCAAACTGCTCGCCGTCGTGGATGCCCCACCAGAGGAAGGCCACGATGGTCTGCGCCTTGGCGGCGTCGGTCTGATTGGGGTTGACCAGGATGTAGGTATAGCTGGTGATCGGGTAGCCTTCCGGGCCGTCGCCGTTGGTGATCGAGACGCGCAGGTCATCGGGCAGGCTGCCCGCCGTCCCCGCCGCCGCCGCCGTCAGGCTGGCAATCGAGGGATCAATGAACGTGCCCGCTTTGTTCTGCACGCTACCGTAGGCCAGTTGGTTCTGAATGGCGTAGGCCAGTTCGACATACCCGATGGCGTTGGGGGTCTGCTTGACCAGGCCCGCCACGCCGTCGTTACCCTTGCCACCGACACCAACCGGCCAACTGACGGAGGTTGAGGCACCGGCGGTCGTTTTCCAATCCGGGCTAACCTTGCTGAGATAGTCGGTCCAGACAAAGGTGGTACCGCTGCCATCGGAGCGATGCACGACCGCGATGTCGGTATCGGGAAGTTTGGCGTCGGGGTTATCCTTGGCAATCGCCGGGTCGTTCCACTTGGTGATCTTGCCGAGGAAGATGTTTGCCAGCACCTCGCCGGTGAACTTGAGCTTCGGGCTACCTTCCAGATTGTAGGTCGCAACCACGCCGCCCAGCACCGTCGGGATATGGAAGACATTCGCGGCGCCACCGGCCGCCGTGATCTGATCGTCCTTCATCGGGGCATCGGAGGCACCGAAGTCAACCGTCTTTTCGGTGAACTGCTTGATGCCGCCACCCGAGCCGATCGACTGGTAGTTGATCTGGATGCTGGGGTAGCGCTTGTTATACTCGCTGAACCACTTGGAGTACAGCACGAACGGGAAGGTGGCCCCCGCACCGTTCAGCTTGACCTGATCGCTGGGCGGGACGGGTGCGGTGATGGTCGCGACAGTCGCCGTGATGGCGGCGGTCGGCGCAGTTGTCGGGGCGGCAGTGGCAGCGGCGGTGGTCGCCGCCGGGGCGGTGGTCGCCGCCGGGGCGGTGGGGGCATTTGTCGTCTGAGCAACCGGAGCCGTGGTCGGCGGAGTGGTGGCCTTGCTGCCACACGCGGAGAGAACCGGGATGATCAGGGTCAGCAGAACCACGAGGGCCGCGAAGCGTTTGGAAAGAACGCGCATACATCCTCCTCTAAAACCGAAACACTGGTGGGTACCGTGGCGTACGACAACACAAAGCCGGGGGCGAATGATCGTCCCGTCGGCACTGCGGAGTGCTTGGACACGCTTCGTGTTGCGCACGTACCACCGGGCCATTCTACGAGGTCGTGGTTAAGCACGAAGGATGTTTAGATTAAGCCCGTGTAAAGAAACGAAGAACAATCTGCTTCGGCTGGGCACTACGCGCCTATGCCACGGGCAGCGTGAAGCTGAAGGTACTCCCGTGGCCTTCGGTACTCTCGGCCCAGAGCCGACCGCCATGGCCCTCGACCAGATGCTTGGCGATGGCCAATCCCAGTCCAGTGCCGCCCGCGTGGCGCGTGCGGGCGCGATCAACCTTATAGAAGCGCTCGAAGATCCGTGGCAGATCCTGGGATGGGATGCCAATGCCGGTATCGCTCACATTGACGTGGAACCAGCCCCCTTCCCCATGTGGGTCGTCCGTCGTTGTTCCCGCTGGTGCGGGAGCAACTAGCGTGGCCTGCACCACCACGGCCCCGCCCGCCCGGTTGAACTTGACGGCGTTGTGCAACAGATTGAGCAGCACCTGACCGATGCGGTCGGCATCAATCAGGGCGAGACACTGTTGATCATGGATCTCGGCTGAGATCGTGATCTGCGTGCGATCTGCCTGGGGGCGGATACGCGCAATGGCGCGCTCGACCACGGGTAAAAGCGAGGTGGGCATCAGCTTGAGGGCCACACGGCCCGATTCGATCTGCGCCAACTCGTGCAACTCATCCACCAACTGTGTGACGGCGTCAATCTCCTGGGCCATCAGGTCAAGCATGCGCTGGGCAACCTCAGGTGGCGGTGCCGATTGCACCGTCTCCACCAGAAGTTTGAGTGAGGCCAGCGGGGTGCGTAGCTCGTGAGAGACGTTGGCGACCACATCGCGGCGCGCGCGCTCCAGCATACTGATCTGGGTCACATCGTGGATGAGCAGCATCGCCCCGCTGATCTGGCCGCTCGGGCCGAGGGGCGTACAGCGCAGGCGCAGAATGCGCCCGCTCGGGATCGGCTTCAGCACGATCTCACGGGACTCGCCATCGCGCAGCGCCTGGGCGATGAGGGCGTCGGCCTGATGATCGCGGATCAGGGCGATCAGCCCCTGGCCCAGCAGGGACTGACCGATCCCGAGCAGCGCCTCGGCTGGTTCATTAAGGAACTGGATTCGGCGGGCGGGGTTCACCACGATGACACCGGTGTCAATGCCGCCGACCACGGCGAGAAAGGCCGGCTGCCGGAGCGCGGCAAGCGGGTCAGGGGCGGGCTTGGGCGGCGGCACAGGTGAAGGGGAAGGCGGTTGGTGCCTGGTCCAGCGCCACGCGCAGCACCCCAGGCTGGTAAAGAGGGCAAGGGAGAGTACAAGGTCAAGCACGGTCATGTGAGGCGATCCGATCCGTGATCTGTAGTGCATCGTGTGCGATCCGGTCACGCATCAGCGGGTGCTTCAAAACGGTAGCCAATGCCGCGCACGGTCTGGATGTAGCGGGGCCGGGCCGGGTCAGCCTCGATCTTCTCGCGCAGCCAGCGGATGTGGACATCCACGGTGCGGCTGTCGCCAACAAAATCGCTGCCCCAGACATGATCGAGTAGCAGGTCGCGCGAGAGCACAATGCCGTGATGGCGGATCAGGCAGGTGAGCAGATCGAACTCCTTCTGGGGGAGAGTCAGTTCGTCGCTGTCGCGCCAAGCCCGTCGGCTACTTGGATCAATCTTGATCACGCCGGCCTCCAGCAATTCACGGCCAGTATGGCGTGGCTGGCGCTCGCTGCGGCGCAGGATGGCGCGCACGCGGGCCAGGAACTCGCCGAGGCTGAAGGGCTTGCCGATATAATCATCCGCGCCCAGCTCCAGGCCGGCGATGCGATCGACCTCATCCTGACGGGCGGTGAGCATCATAATCGGGACATCGCTCTCCTGGCGAAGGATGCGGCAGATCGAGAAACCATCGAGGCGCGGCAGCATAATGTCGAGCACAATCAGGTTGGGTAGCTCACGGCGGGCCAGATCAAGGCCCTGGATGCCGTCGCTGGCGTGGAGTACGAGGTAGCCCTCACGCTCAAGGTTATAGCGCAGCGCCTCGGCAAAGGTGAACTCATCTTCGACCAGCAGGATAGTGGGCATCGCGCACTTTAGCATGCGCCTGTGAACGAATCGTGATCAGTGTATTAAGTCCGAGTTAAGCGGTGGTGGCACGGGTCGCTCCATAACGATATCCAAACAAATGTTTAGCGCTGCACATCATACCAGCTTAATCAGTGCTTAACGTGTCCATCAATGTCTGTTTATATGCGCGTGGTAGAGTCCGCTGCCACCATGTCGAAACGTGCCACCTAGAGCCAATACTTTTCGAATAACGATTCTGTCGCCGCCCAGCCCTCACCCCCCAGCCCCCGCTCCCAGAACGGGAGCGGGGGAGCCGCATGCACTCGGGGGCAGAATCTTCCCTCTTCCCCGGTGGGAGAGGGGCAGGGGGTGAGGGGGCAGAATCGGCTTATTCGAAACGTATCGCACCTAGAGCCGTGTTGCTCAGTGTTGACGCTGCGGCCCTTGCCCGTCGCCGGATCATACGGCTGTACACCTGTGCCTGATGCCCGTTATAAGGAGTTGATCGTGAGCCACCCTGATCGTGAGACGACCACCCCGGATTCGTCGCTATCGCGCCGTGACTTTCTCCGCCTGAGTGCCGTGTTTGGAGCCGGCGCGATGCTTACCGCATGCGGCACCACCCCGACCAGCACCGCGCCAACGGCAGCGGCCACGAAGGTCGTTCCGACAACTGCGACAGCAGCCACAACGGCTGTGGCCCAGGCTCTGCCCCCCGCACCCGCGCCCGGCCCAATCAGCGCTGCCGCCGCCGGTGGAATCGAGAAGCTGATCGCGGCAGCCAAGGCCGAGGCCGAGATTTCGACCATTGCCATCCCAGACACCTGGGCGAACTATAAAGAGATGAAGCAGGCGTTCCTGGCCAAATATCCCTTCCTGAAGCACAACGACCTTAACCCCGACGGCAGTTCCGCCGATGAGGTACAGGCGATTCGGGCCAACGCAGGCACCCTAGGCCCGCAGGCACCTGACGTGATCGATGTCGGCTTTCCGTGGGGCGAGAAAGCCAAGGCCGAGGGCTTGCTCCAGCCCTATAAAGTTGCTGGCTGGGACGACATCCTGCCCACGATTAAGGACGCTGATGGCTTCTGGTACGCCGATTACTACGGCGTGATGGCCTTTGAGGTCAATACGCAAGTGGTGAAGAACGTCCCCCAGGACTGGGCCGACCTGCTCAAGCCGGAGTACAAGGGCCAGATCGCTCTGGCCGGTGACCCGACGGGTTCGAGCCAGGCGATCAACGCCGTCTGGGCGGCGGCGCTAGGCAACGGTGGTTCGCTCGATAACGTCGCGCCCGGTCTGGAGTTCTTCAAAAAGCTGAATGATAGCGGCAACCTGCTGCCGGTGATCTCCAAGCCCGCAACGGTTGCCAAGGGTGAGACGCCGATCACGTTGCGCTGGGACTACAACGCCCTGGGGAACCGCGACACGACGGCGGGCAACCCCGAGATTGCCGTGGTTATCCCCAAGAGCGGCTCGCTCGCCGGGGTTTACGTACAGGCGATTAGCGCCTACGCCCCGCGCCCGAATGCGGCCCGGCTCTGGATCGAGTTCCTCTATTCCGACGAGGGCCAGTTGATCTGGCTGAAGGGGTACGCCTCGCCTGCGCGCCTAGAGGCGCTGAAGAAGGCCGGTAAGGTACCTGCAGACCTACTGGCGAAGCTGCCCAAGACCGATGCGCCGGTGGCCTTCCCGACCAGCGCCCAGATCACCGCCGCAACGGATCAGATCAAGGCTGGCTGGCCGACCGTTGTCGGCGTGACGGTGAAGTAGGAATGGCCCAAACGGTACCGACGGATCACAACGTGCGCCAGGCTTCTGGTCTGGCGCACGTTGCGTGGCGCCCGTCGTGGGCGTGGCTGGGCGTACTGCCCTTCTTCGCCTTCATCGGCGCATTTTTGATCTGGCCTGCAGCCGAGATCGTCGTACTCAGCTTTCTTGATGGTCGGGGCCAGCCCACGCTCCAGAACGTGCGCGACCTCGGGCAGCCCTTTATCGTTACTTCGTACATCTATACGATTGAGCTGAGCGCCGTCACTGCGCTGCTCGGCGGGCTGGCGGGCTTTCTGCTGGCCTATGCGGTGACTTCCGGCGGGATGCCGCGCTGGATCCGCGCCGCCGTGCTGAGCTTTGCGGGGGTAGCCTCAAACTTCGCGGGCATCCCGCTCGCCTTCGCCTTTATCGCCACACTCGGCCAACTCGGGCTGGTCACGCAGGGGCTGCGTTATGTCGGTATCAGCCTTTACCCCAGCTTCAGCCTCTACAGTTTTTGGGGGCTGGCCCTGACCTACATCTATTTCCAGATCCCGCTCATGGTGCTGATCATGGCCCCGGCCCTCGACGGGCTGCGCCGCGAGTGGCGCGAGGCTGCCGAGAGTCTGGGAGCCTCGCCCTGGCAGTATTGGCGTCGGGTCGGGCTACCAATCCTGCTGCCCTCCCTGCTCGGCACGATGGTGCTGCTGTTCGGCAACGCCTTTGGTGCCCACGCCACCGCATTTGCGCTCACCGGCGGCGGCAGTCAGGCCAGCGTCGTCACCATCCTGATTGGGGCCCAACTCAGCAGCGATGCCTTCTCAAACCCTGGCCTGGGCAATGCCCTCGCCCTGGGCATGATCGTGATCATGGCCCTGACCATCATGCTGTACACGTGGCTCCAGCGGCTCGCCGAGCGCTGGCTCCAGCGCTGAGGGAGAACGAATGCGCCGTGCATCATATTGGTCCTGGCTCTGGCTGGCGCTGGGCAGCCTTTACTTCGCGCTGCCGCTGCTGGCGACGCTCCAGTTCTCGCTGCTGGCGAAGAAGGGTGAGATTGGCCTGACCGCCTACGCCAGTGTCTTCCGCGACAGCGGCTTTGCCGCTAGCTTCGCCTTTTCATTCCAGACGGCCCTGGCGACCATTGTGATCAGTGCGCTGCTGATCGTACCCACGACCTATTGGGTGCATCTGCGGCTGCCCGAACTGCGCCCGCTGATCGAGTTTTTGACCCTGCTCCCTTTCGTGGTGCCCGCCGTGGTGCTGGTCTTTGGGCTGGCCCGCAGCTACAACCGCACGCCGCTCACCGACAGCCACGGGGGGCTGCACGTGCTGCTGATCGCGGCCTACGTGGTGTTGTCGTTCCCGTACATGTACCGGGCGGTTGACACCGGGCTGCGGGCGATCAACGTGCGCGCCCTCACCGAGGCGGCGCAGAGTCTGGGCGCGGGCTGGCCCACGATCCTCTTTCGGGTGATCTTCCCAAACGTCTTTGTCGCGCTGCTCAGTGGGGCGTTCGTCACCTTCGCCATCGTGATGGGCGAGTTTACGATCGCTGCGCTGCTCGCCCAGCCAGCCTTCGGGCCGTACATCAACCTGCTGAGCAGCAGCAAGGTCTACGAGCCATCGGCGCTGGCGGTGGTCAGCTTCGCGCTCACCTGGGCATCGATTGGGCTGCTCCAATGGCTGAGCCGTGGCGTGGGCCAGGGCCAGCCCGGTGGGCCGCGCTAACCCCAATACGCAGTAGCGCATACGTCACCCTGTCGCGGCAACGTTCGCCGGGGGCTGAAGCCCCCGGCGAGATCCACGACGGCCGCTGAAGCGGCCTCAGACAG
>CAISPW010000039.1 GCA_903887465.1 uncultured Oscillochloris sp.
CTCCGGCGCGGGCGCGGCGGGCGCGGGCGCGGCGACCACCGGCGCGGCGGCCGGGTGCGGGCGCACGACCGGGCGCGGGCGGGCGGAGAGCACGGGTTCCGCCCCGGCCTGCTTCACCGTCGCCACCTCGGGAATGGCCGGGATGTTCGGCGACTCGCGTAGCCACGCCGGGGGCGGGGCCATCACCACGACGGGAACCTGCTCGACCTCAGCCGGAGCGATGGCCAGGGCAACCGGGGCGGGCGTGTGGGCGCTGAGGGTGGCCCAACCCGCCAGGGTGACGGCCAGAGAGGCAGTGGTAACCAGAGCCTTCACTCCGGGGACGCCCTTCGGGCGGGTGGTGTTGCGATTGAGTGCCATAGTATCGTACTCCTTTGCGGTCATGCTGGATTGTGGCGGGTATAGATAGGGGCGCATCACCGTGCGCCCCCTACGTGTCTGTGTGTTGTGCGGTTTGGGCTAGTCGCCGCCGCCGCCCTCGCCGCCCTCGTGCTCGCCGCCGCCGGACTCGCCGCCGCCGTGCTCGCCGCCCTCGTGCTCGCCGCCCTCGTGCTCGCCGCCACCGGACCCGCCGCCCTGGCTGCCGCCGCCCTGGCTGCCGCCGCCGGCGTTCTGGCTAGGGTTGGTGCGGATCTCGGCATAGACAACCACGCCGCTGACGGCGTCAACGTAGACCTTGCTATCGTCGGAGAACTGGACCACGTAGGTCTGCGCGCCATTATCGTTCTGCAGGTTGACCGACTTCATGACGCCGCCGCCGAGGTATGCCTGAGCAGACTGGACGGCCTGATCCTGGCTGATCAGCTTCGGTGCCGCTGCGCCGTTCGCCAGCACCGCGCCGCTCTGGGCATCCACGTAGACGGTACCCTTATCGAGGATCACCTCGTAGGCTGGCGTGCCCTGGAAGCTCACCAACTCGGGTGTCTTGGTCAGGTTCGCACCGGGCGCGGCAACGCCGAGGGCGATACCTGCGGCCTGGTCTGCAGAGACGGCGAAGGCCGGTGCGGCGGGCGCAGGTGCGGGCTGGGGGGCCGGCGCAACTGACACCGGGATGGCCGCCTGCGCCGCTGCGCGGGCCGCTGCCTGTGCGGCCGCCTGCTCCGCCGCCCGCGCCGCCGCCCGCGCCGCCGCCGCCTGGTCTGCGGCCGCCTGGTCTGCGGCCGCCTGCGCCGCCGCCGCCTCGGATGCCTGGGTCTGGTTGAACTTATCGGCTATCTGCTGGCGGCTCTGCTCCAGGGTGCTGATCTCGCCGTTGGCCTGGGCGATCTGGCTGTTGGCCTGGCTCAGCCGGTTGTTCGCCTCGGTGAGCGCCTGCTGGTAAGCCGCCTCGCGATCCTTAATCATCGCCTCCACCGTGGGGTCAAGCGAGACAACCGTGGTGGGCATCGGCGCGTCGGTTGGGGCCACCACCGTCGCGGTGGCCGCAAGATCTGCGGAGGCGGTGAGCCGGCTGGCGATCCCGCCTCCGAGGACGAGCAGGAATGCCGTGAGTGCGGCGGCAATAAGGAGTGCGCTGCGCTGGTTCATTCGTAGGGTCTCCTTTTAGTAGGATGATGACGTGTATTGGCTCGGTCGCCGGTGTTTCGGTGTCGCGTTTGTCCTGATGAATGAAGCATAGCGTCTGTTTCTTAGAAACCTTTTAAGCGAAGCGGCCTATTCTCCAAGATTCATTCAAGATTAGCAAAAAGAGCGTGGGGAGAGCATTAGCCTCCCCACGCTCTTTTTGCTTCAGACAACCATGCGCTTTGCGCACAACACCCGCTAAAAATGGCGATGTTGGCAACTCCAACGGGCGTACTATCGGCTCTCGGCTATTCCTACCGTTGTCGTCTTCCCGGCGGGGAGGCTCGGAGGGGCTTCGCCCCTCCGAAAGAAAAGAAAAGGATTTTTTCGGGGGCATGCGGCCCCCAAACCTCCGCTAGGAATGGCGATGTTGGCAACTCCAACGGTCGTACTATCGGCTCTCGGCTATGCGGCCAGGCCCAGCACCTGCCAACTGCGCAACTCATCCATCAGCGCCGCAACAATATCGCCGTCGGCATCATCGCGCAGGCTCTCAAGCATGGCGGTGACGAACCGATGCAGCAGGGTGGAGCGATCAACCCTGGCGGCGTAGAGAAATCGACGCCCGTCGGCCACGCGCTTGAGGATCTGCTTGCGCACGAGCCGGTCGAGGACGGTTTTGGTGGCACCGTACGAAATTCGCTTGCCCTGGTCGCGCAGCCCCTCGTAGATGATGCGCGCCGAAGACTCGCCCTCAACCCAGACCAACTCAAGGATGGCGCTCTCTAGCGACCCGAAGAACTTCTCGATCCCGACGCTCTGCGGCCGAAATGTGAACACGCGCGATCGTGGCATGGGCGACCCTTTCTTAGACAAGGGTTCGGAAGGTCGATCTTCGCGTGACCGTCCTGCGGGGATGCGTGACGCGAGGATGCGCTACGCGCGCGGCCTCGCCTCAGCGCATTCTCGCCCAAACGATAAAGCTGACCTAAAGCCTTGTCTTATGGGAGAACTCGCGAGGGTGATGATACGCACCCTAGCAGCAATTTCTTAAGATCTCCTGGGAATGCTATTCCTCAGCTCAAAGGGCACTCCAATTGAGGTGTGCTACCATGGGGTATGGCGGTGATGCCCTCGCCATCTTTCTCTAGAACCCACCATGAACCAGCAGAATAGAAAAAGCGGTGATGTATGCGCGTGCTGATCATTGAAGACGACCAACGTCTGGCCCGCCTGATGGCCCGCGTGCTATCTGAGGAACACTATACCGTTGAGGTCGCCCACGATGGCGAGGAGGGGCTCGACCAGGCGCTCCAGGGCATCCACGAGGTGGTGATCGTAGACTGGATGCTGCCGGGCCGCGACGGGCCAGCGATCTGTCGGGCCATCCGCGCAGCGCGCATGCCGATCGCGGTGATGCTGCTCACCGCGCGCGGCCAGCTTGAGGATCGCGTGACCGGCCTCGACAGCGGCGCTGATGACTATCTGGTCAAGCCCTTCGCCTTCGAGGAGCTGCTGGCGCGCGTGCGCTCCCTCAGCCGACGCTTCACCCCGCCCGGCAGCGAGCCGTCGGAGCTGCGCATCGACAACTTGGTTCTTGACCTGCGCAGCCACACGGCCCGCCGTGGTATGCGGCCCCTGGATCTGACGCCCACCGAGTGGAACCTGCTGGAGTACCTGATGCGGAACGTCAACCTTAGCCTGACCCGCCAGCAGATCCTCGACTATGTCTGGTCCTACGACCGCGATGTGCAGATCGCCCTGGTCGATGTCTATATCTCCTACCTGCGGCGCAAGCTGAACGTGCCCGGTGAGCGTGACCCGATTGTCACCGTGCGCGGGGTGGGCTATCGACTAGAGGCCGACCGTGTTTAAGGGTCTGCGGCTTCAGATGACGCTGCTCTACACGCTGGCGGCCCTGGCGCTGATCGCGCTGGTGGGCGGCGGCGGCTACCTGATCGTCGACCGCTACTTTCAGGATGTCACCGACCTCGCGCTCCAGCACAAGATGACCCACGAGTTTCACTTTCTGGCTGCGCCGATACCAATCGAGCTCATCCCAGCCGACCGTGACTGGTCGATCCTGCGCGATAACGCCGCCCCGCTCGCGCGCCCCGGCGTACTCAGGCTGCCGATTAACCGCGATCAGGCGGTTCTGCTCGCCTTGTCTATCCACGTCGGCAGCATTGTGGATGAGGTCAAGTTATCGGACGATATCGGCCAGTACGCCTATGAAGTGAAATTCGCCAACGGGGATGAGATCTACCTCGACGCCTACAGCGGGCAGCTGATCCGCACAAAGATGTACAGCACCCAAGCGCCGGAGACGCCCACCCCTACGCCAATCAGCCCGATTGCGCGCCTGAACGACTCGACCTATGACGCGGAGCTATCGGCGATCTTTGTGCTACCGCTTGACCTCGGCGGACGCCTACTCTTCGACCCGAACCCGTACGCGCCCCCGCTGTCGCCCAATAAAGAGGCTCTGCGCATCGCCCTCGTGCAGGGCAGAGATCTGCGCACGATCATCGCCGCCGACGGCAGCCGCGTGCGGCTGCTCACCTATCGGATGACCCGCAACGACGGCCCGGCGGCGCTGCAGCTTGGCCGGGTGCTTACCGACCAGGAACACGTGCTGAGTGAGCTGCTGATGGTACTCCTCGTGCTGAGCGGGCTGAGCGTGGTGCTCCTCGGCATCGGGAGCTGGTGGATCGCCGGCCGCGCCCTCGCCCCGGCCCAGGAGGCGTGGGAGCGCCAGCAGTCGTTTATCGCCAGCGCCAGCCACGAACTGCGCACGCCGCTCACGCTCATCCGCGCCAGCACCGAGGTAGCCCTGCGCTCTATCCCCAACTCAAACACCGACGAGCGCGAGCTGCTCGGCGATGTGCTGACCGAGGCCGACCATATGCGGCGGCTGGTCGAAGACCTGCTCACACTCTCACGGCTCGACAGCGGTCGGCTCAAGCTTGACCGCCGCCCCGTGGATCTGACCGATCTGCTCGGCGACATCCACCGCCAGATGAGCCGGATCAGCGCGCCGCGCGGGATCGCCATCACCCTCGACCGGGTATCTGGCATCGCCTTGGCCGACGCTGACCGGCTGCGGCAGGTGATGATCATTCTGCTCGACAACGCCCTGCGCTACACGCCGAGCGGCGGCACCATCGCGATCAGCACCAGCGTGCGCGGCCCGGCGGTGCAGATCCAGGTGGCCGACAGCGGGAGCGGCATCCCACCCCAGCACCTGCCGCACGTCTTCGAGCGGTTCTATCGCGCCGACGAGGCCCGTGGCGTCAGCGGTAACGCCGGCCTGGGCCTGCCAATCGCCAAGGGGCTGATCGAGGCCCAGCACGGCAAGATCGACATCGCCAGCACCTTCGGCGCGGGCACGACGGTCACGCTCACGCTCGATATCTCGGCGGTATTGCCGTAGATTGCACGACCGCAAACGTCGCCCGGTCAGGCTGAGCGCCCGGCCCGTAAACGGGCGGGCGAGGTCTACGACGGTCGCTGAAGCGGCCTCAGACAG
>CAISPW010000040.1 GCA_903887465.1 uncultured Oscillochloris sp.
ATTTGTGCAGGTACAACACCACAGCGATGCCGTGATGGGTTCATCATAGCACACTTGTATGGATTTCGCAACGTCAGCGAACGCAACAAAACGCAATGAAACGCAACAAAACTAAATGGTTCTTATGAACGCAAACGATACGCTCACCCCGACACCTGACCTCGACCTTCACGCCGCTGTGACCGGACTGGAACAGCGCGTGACTGACCTGTCGCTTGCAATGGAGCGCCAGAACGTACAACTGGGCGAGATCATCGATCTCCTCGGCGACCTGCGCAACCGCACGGACTGGAGCGCCGCCCAGATGGGCGAGTTGCTGCGCATCCTGTTCGCCGGCATCCAGGATCTCCGCGACACGCAGATCAGCAGCCTCTTGTCCGATGGCCCGATCACCGTGGCCGCGCTCCAGCAGCTCCAGGCTACGAGCCATGCGCAGGCGCAGGCGCTCCTCACCGCGAGGCGTACCCGCACGGCTGGCGCGCAAAAGCCTGTCTGATGCCTCGGTACCCTTCGCTCTATCCAACGACACACGCCGAGCGACCGCCATCTGGCGGTCGCTCGGCGTGTGTCTGTCCTCGTGGTTCACCCCCATGGATATGGGGGACTGTTTCGTAGCGGGACAAGCCTTCCCGGACTTCGGATGCCCCTACCTGAGCCAGGCCGGGCCAACCGGCAGCACATCGCGCCCGAAGAGATCCTGGAACACCAGGTGCGCCATCACGTACCACGCGGCCAGGGCGCAGACCATCAACTCGTAGCCCGCCACGGGGATCAGGAAGGGGAAGCCAAAGTGCCCCAGGTCGAGCAGGATGAAGCCGACCAGCAGCAGGGAGAAGGTGATCGCCAGCGCCCCGTTGACCCGCATCGACCCGATCCACAGGATCACCGTGAGCAGCGTCCAGGCGACCAGGAACCAGCCCACATCGTGCTCACTGGCCGCGAGTACCTTGAACGAGTTGGCCAGGAGCATGATGCCAAGCGAGATCCAGAACGCGCCGTAGGACGTGAACGCGACATACCCGAAGTTGTTGCCGGTCTTCTGCTCCTGCAGCCCCGCGATGAACTGGGCCAGTCCCCCAAAAATTAGGCCGAGCCAGACAACCGGGCCGAGGCCGACCCAGCCGACGTTGTGAAACTGGAGCATCATCGTCGTTAGCCCGAAGGCGGCCAGCCCAACAACGGCAGGGTTGCCAACCTTCGGCGCTGCGATTGCCTTCTCGCTGGTGTGCGGGGTGCTGGCGTGCATGGAAGGGATCGACTCACCGGCGGTCGTTCGGATAACTTGCCTGGTAACCATCTTTGGTCTCCCTATAAACTCTGCTGGCGTTTGCCGCGTAAGACGCAGGCATCCCAAAATGATGAGGGCTGGTGCAACACGGTTGCGTCAGCCCTCAATTCGGACAACATCTTGAAAAATGTGGCATATCGCTGCGGTATGATATGAATAAATCGCTGGCTTGTAAAGGCGGAAAAGAGAGCAATAAGCTATGGAAATGATGCCGATCTGATACACAGCATCTCAATACGCTGGGGTGTTGCAACGTCGCCTCCTGCGGGGGGTTTGGGGGTGGCAGAGCCACCCCCGAAAGATCTTTTTTTTTGTTGGTTTTTGGCAGCTTCGCCGCCAAAAACCAACCAAAAGCGAGGTTTGGGGCGCAGCCCCAGCAACGTTGCATCAGCCCTGTCTCAATACGCTGGGGTGTTGCATTGACCGGGCTGTGACGCTATAAAGGCATGCCGACCAGCGGCAAGTAGAGCCGAATCTGAGGCTCGGCGACGAGCTGCGTGGGCGAGGTGCCGCCGCCCACATCGCGCAGGTGTACGTAGAGCCGACGCGGAGCGGTGCCGTCCCAGGCCCAATAGAACTGCGCCTGGAGCGGCTGCCACTGCGCCTCGGCAAAGTCGGGGCGCTGGCTGACCTGCATCATCCGCAGCTCGGCGCGGTTGGTGGCCGTGATCGTCACCGTGGTGCCGAGTGGGCCGGTTGGCTCTAGGCTCACGCCCAGGTGCGGCAAATCGAGGATCACCGTGCGGGTGACGGTGGTGCGGTTGCCGGCCCGATCAACGTAGCGCGCTTCGACGGTGTGCGCGCCCGCGACCGGCGGGATCTGCCAGCGGTAGGCGTCGTAGTAGGGCTGCGGGTCGGCGAAGATGCCGTCTACGCCGAGTTGCACGGCGACGATCCCGCCCTCACGGTCAATCGCGTTGGTATCCAGGCGCACGCGCGGGCTGCTGATCGTGACGGGATCGGTGTCGGTCGGTTGGCCGACGGACAGTTCCATAATCTCGCCTTCCGTCAGGGCGCGTCGGTAAATCGCTAGGTCGTCGATGCTCACGCCGGACGGGGCACCGCCGTAGGTGAACCGTCCGAGCTGGATGACCGGCCCGACCGTGGTTGGCAGCCCTACGCCGCTGGCCTGGGCCACCTGCACGCCGTCGATGGACAGGGCCTTGCGGCCCGCCGTCGCGTCCCAGGTAATCGCGAAATGGTGCCACCCCGGCATCAGGGTGTCTGGGACGGTCAGCTCGTTGGCGCTGGCCGTGTCCGCGCCGACGGTCCAGAACGTCCAGCGCGGGAGGTCGCCGGGGCCGCGCTGATCGCGGCGCAGGGCCAGGGTACCGCTATAGACCGGGGCGTCGTCGGGGCTGGCGCTGGCGGCGATCAGGTAATGGCGGCGGATGCTGTTGGCCGGGTAGTGCGCGGGCAACTCGGCCCACAGGCTGATCGTGCCGGCGGCGGGATGCAGGTTGTCGGTGCTGGGATAGGCCAGGCCCGCGTTGGAACTGGCGAGCGCCTGGTCGCTCCGCCCCTGGACGTAGCGCAGCGCCCCGGCGATCTCGGGGAAGCCAGCGCCAACCGTCTGCACTGGGTGGCCGTCGAACTCGGCGCGGAAGAGCAGGTCGTCTGGCGGGTTCACGGCCAGGGTACCCACCGGCGGCGCGTCGTCGCCGGGGACGGCGGCGCCCCCCCCGGCGGGCGCGTCGGGCGGCGTAAAATCGTAACTGCCCCGCAGCGCGCTGCTCCAGAGCCAGGTGCTGGCCAGGCAGCCGGCGTAGGCCGCGCAGGGGTCGGGGCCGGGGCCATACCAGCCGTAGGGGTCAACCTGTTTGCCGTAGCGGCGCACCTCGAAGTGCAGGTGCGGCGTCCCGCTCACAAAGCCGCTGGAGCCGCTGAAGCCGATCAGGTCGCCAACTCGCACGGCGACACCCTCGCCGCCGTCGATCTTGCCGCTGAAGTACGGGGCGAAGGCGCGCAGATGCCAGTAGACCGTCTCGTAGCCACCGGGGTGGACGATCACCACGCCGTTGCCACGGTGGGTGCGCGGGTAGGCCACCCCGGCGGCGGCGGCGAGGATGGGCGTGCCGACGGGCTGGTCGGGGAAGTAGTAGTCGTGGGCGTCGTGGCCGTTATACTGCACGTTGCCCCGGTTCTGGTAGGTGAGGACAAAGGTGTTCCCATCGTCGCCGGTGTCCACCGTGGGGTAGACGTGGTCGAAGTAGGCCAGGTGGATGGCGCGGTCGCCGGCGGGCCAGGGCAGGTCGAGGACGATGCCCGCGTCGGCGGGGGCCGCCGGGTCTGCGGGCGGCGGCGGGCCGCCGATGCCGATCTGCACCAACTGATTGTTGAAGTAGCGCTGGAAGGCATTGCCGAAGGCGTCGACAGCCGTGCGCCACTGGCCGGAGCTGCGGCCCTGGGCTAGGAAGCGCTGTACGGCTACACCCTCGGGAGCCTGGCTGAGGGTGAGGGTGAGGGTGAGGCCGTCGGTGAAGTGGACGGTGGGCGGGCGGCTGTAGGGGCCGAGCCCGGCGCGCAGTTCGCGGCTGGCCCACTCGACCTGCGCGGCGAAGCCGTCTGGGCCGGCGGGGCCGAAGGGCTGGCGCAGGGACGCATCGGGCGGGGCGGGGTCGCTCAGCAGGCCGGCGGTGGCCTCCAGCAGAGCCAGGTGCAGGCGCGGGCTGAGCCCGTAGTAGAGGCTGCTACTCTCGATGATCGTGGCGGCGCTGCGCCCGTCCTCGCGGTAGCGCTTGAGCGGGCCGGGCTGCTGGCTGAGGAACTCCTGCACACCGAGAGACCCGGCTGCGGCGCGGACGGGCGCGGGCGGCAGCAGGGCGGCCAGCAGGGCGACTAGCAAGATCAAGCGCTTCATGGAGAGGTTGGGTTCTGGATCGCGAAGGTTCTGGATCGCGAACGGCGCGAAGGTTTTGGATCGCGAACGGCGCGAA
>CAISPW010000041.1 GCA_903887465.1 uncultured Oscillochloris sp.
GCTTGCAACAAATACTATTCGCAGTAGACCCGGCTCCGTACCCTCATTAAACTCCATAATTGCAATATCATTCGTTGACAGTATGTTATAGCGAGTCGGGTTTTCATCAGGCCCTTTTACGTACTCGCCGTTAAGCCGCCAGTTTTTTGTTTGAAGTAAGATACTACGGGTCATCTTGTGTTCACCATTAAGTCCCGGCCCGTAGAGATATAATCGTACCGTATATTCCTTCACCATCGCAGCAGGTTGCGCCAATACGGGGAACAGTTGCTTGACAAGGATGCTCTTGCTAAGGTTTAAGCCTTTTTGCTTCGCGCCAGAAGTCTGCCTAAACTGCTCCTCAAAAAACGTAAGATCGGAACTGGTGAGACGCTTGATTACAAGACGATTTGCCATTCTAACCCCCGTGTGTAATATCGCTCAAGATAACTTGTGCGAGTGCATATGATATTAGTGGTGGTACTGCATTTCCAATTTGGCGAAACGCAGGATTCATCGTCCCACGAAATACGAACCCATCTGGAAAAGATTGCAGTCTTGCTGCTTCTCGCACAGAAATGGTCCTCGCCTGTGAACTATCATAGTGAATATGTGAATAGCCATCTTTACCTAAGTGAGCCATTAAGGTTCGTGCTGGTTTGTCAGCTTCCATTTTTCGCCACTTATTAGGAAATTTCGCCGGATCATAGGGCGGAATAATTTCTCGCCGTAACATTTCAAACCCTTCAGAACCCGGTTGTATATCTCGCCCTTGAGCCTGCAATTCCTTAATTCTTTCATTAAACATGTTACCAGCATGTTCGTAGGCTTGAGGGTATTGATCCCCAGGGTTCATACGACGAAATAAATTGTAGTCACGGGGCAATGATCGAATAACGTGGTCTAATACGCCATGATTATTCTCAAAACCGGGCCACTGACGCATAATTTTCGCGTAGTCTGTGATAGGTGTTCCATTGGGGTATGGTATCAGACTGTCAAAGCGTCTTGCCCCACGTTGTAGTTTTCCTTCAAGATGTAATGTAATTCTTGGTAAATCACCTATCGCCTCTGCCGCTGTAATAGCGGGAGGCAAACTGTTACAAGGAACCGGTCGCTGCGCATAAAAAGATTCATTCGAATCAAAGAGATTCGGTACTATGGACTTCATTGCAACCTGACGGGCACTTTCATATCCTCGGGGCAATTCAATCCAATGAGTTGGCTCAGGGAAATGCACTTCTTTGTGAAGAGTTTCAGCATAGGCGATGAGGAACATTCTCTCGCGCATTTGTGGTACACCGTAATAAGCACTATTAAGAAGCGTGTATTTACAAACATATCCCATATCACTCAGTACTTCTGCCATCTCTTGGGGAATATTATGTCCGCCATAATTCAAAACATCAGGCACATTTTCCATTAGAACAACGAGAGGTTTAAGAATTCTTACATAGTGAAGATAACGAAGATATAAATCACCTCGTGGATCAATACGGAATGCTTCAGGATGAACTGCTACCTCCCGCAATTTTGCTCGCCCAACACGCGCAAAAGCTTGGCAAGGTGGACCGCCAATAATAACATCAATTGCCAGTTCAGGTTTATCCTTAATCTGTAGTTCCTGAATGAGTACCTCAGGTTCGGTTTTGGTGATGTCACGAGATACACCATGACGCCGCATACTTTCTGATGAGTTGTTGTGAAAATTAAGAGCGTGAGATTGTGCCGCTAATGCGTCAAACTCAACGGCCCCGACAATTTCAAAATCAACTCTTTGAAATCCTAGAGAAATACCCCCACAACCTGAGAACAAATCAAGCACACGCGGAGTTTTACCACTGTGTACGCGTGCAAGTTTTTCCTTCCAAATCAGAGATGTAGAACTACTGTTAATTTTAACCACATCTGAAAAGTCAATAGGTATAATCTCTGTGGCTTCGCAGATTTGAGTTACCATAATCATTTTCCTTCGCTCATTTGTTCCTGTCCACGGCTACAGTATACCGGATTTTTCGGTGTGTGGCAAGTTCAAACCGATGCATCAACACGCCAACCGCCCGACACGAGTATCGTGTCGGGCGGTTGGCGTGGCCCCTGTAGTCTCACACAATCTCCGCCAGCAACTCGTGCAGCTTCACGCTCTGGCCGGGCCGGGCGTTCAGGCTGGCGACCCGGCCCGAGCGGGCGGCGCGGATCTCGTTCTCCATCTTCATGGCCTCCAGCACCAACACGGGCTGGTCGGCGACGACTTCCTGGCCGACCTCGACCAGCAGGCGGACGACCACGCCGGGGATGGGAGCTTTAATCCGGGCGTCGGTGCTGGCCGGACGGGCCACGCCGGCGTCCATGTCGCGCACGTTGAGCGTATGTCGCCCGCGCGGCGACTGGGTCCAGCGCAGGTCGTGGTCGATCAGCAGTTCGTAGGGGCGCGTGTCCACCACCGCCCACTGGATGGCCTCGGGGGCGGCCAGCGATGAGACGGCCACGCGCGTCGGCACGCCGTTCACCGTCGCCGTTACAAAGCCATCTTTCGTGGAGAGGTCGCCCACCTCAACGGTAAACTCGGCCCCATCGATTGTCACCTGGATCTTGCGCATAGGTATGGCTTTCGATATTACGAGGGGAGCTTGCGGCTGTCGCGGTACCACCCGCTGGTGAAGGCCGGCGGGGTAGAGGGGTTGGCCGACTGGATGCGGCTGAGGAAGGCCAGGGCCACCACAGCCGCCAGATCGCCCAGGTTGTCGTCGGGGGGCGGCCCGTCCATCAGGGGGCGCTGGCTCGACTCGGTGGTGTAGGTGCCGGCCACAAACTCCGGGTCGTTGACGATCAGGCGCAGCAGGCCGAGGTTGGTACGCACGCCGCTGATCTGGAATTCCTGGAGTGCGCGGTGGACCCGGTTTAGACACTCCTCGCGGGTGGCACCCCAGACGCCCAGCTTGGCCAGCAGCGAGTCGTAGTGGACGGGCACGTTGGCGCCAGAGTAGGCGTAGGTATCTACGCGCACATTTGGCCCGCCGGGGATGCGAAAGCTGGTGATATGGCCGGGGCTGGGCAAGTAGCCGTGCCAGGGATCCTCGGCGTTGATCCGGCAGAACATGGCCACCCCACTCAAGCGCACCTGCTCCTGGGCGTAGCCGAGGGGTTCTCCGGCGGCGATGCGCAACTGCTCGCGCACCAGGTCGATCCGGGTGATCATCTCGGTCGCCAGATGCTCGACCTGGATGCGTGGCTTGATCTCGGTGAAGTAATGCTGGCCCGTGTCATCGACCACAAACTCAATCGTGGCGGCCCCACGGATGCCGAAGAGACGGGCGATCTGTAGGGCGGTCTGCCAGATCTGCTCGCGCTGGGTCTGGCTGATCCCGGGGGCGGGAGACTCGCCGATCACCTTGCGGGTGTTGCGCTGGATCGAGCCATCGCGCTCGCCGAGGTGGATGATCGTGCCGTAGTTGTCGCCCAGCACCGGCACCTCGATATAGCGCGAGGCGGTCATCGCGGCTTCCAGGTAGATGTGAGCGTCACCGTAGAACGCCTGGGCCGCGCCGGAGGAGCGGATGACGACCGGCATGAGCGACTCGCGATCCCGCACGATGTGGGTGCCGCGCCCGTGCCCGCCGGCGTGGGCCTTGACCACCAGGGGAAACCCGATGGCCTCGGCCTCGACCAGCATGGCCGCGCCCTCGTCGGGCGCGAAGGCCCGCGACGAGGGGTAGGTGGTGGCGATGCCGACGGCGCGGGTCTGCGCGACCGCGCCGATCTTATTGCGCACCTGCTCCAGAACCGCGCTGCCTGGCCCGATCACGACGACCCCGACATCCTCGCAGGCTCGCACAAAGCCGGGGTGCTCGGAGATCAGCCCGTAGCCGGGGTGGACGGCGTCCACGCCGACACGACGGGCCACGGCGAGCATCTCGTCGGGGTTGCGGTAGCTGCCCGGCCCGCTGAGGGCGTGGGCCTCGTTGGCCAGGCGCACGTGCAGCGCCCCGATATCATCGGGTTCGTACACCGCCACGGCGGCGATGCCCAGATCCCGGCATGCGCGCACGATGCGGACGGCGATCTCGCCACGGTTGGCAACCAATACTTTTTTGAACATAGATATATCTCCATAGGGGCGAAGCATTTGCGCACTTCACCCCACACATCCTGATGTCGCCAATAGATCTGGATGCTGCCAAAATCTCAGTGGCACCGGGGCAAATGCTTCACCCCTACACGGGTTACATCGGCGAAATCCCGTGCTTCTTCGGCACGTGGTGATCGCGCTTGGTGAGGGTGACGTGCAGGGCGCGGATCAGGACACGGCGACTGTCGCGTGGCTCGATCACATCGTCGATCAGGCCACGGGCGGCGGCGACGTAGGGGTTGTTGAACTTCGCCTGGTACTCGGAGACCAGTTCGGCGCTGCGGGATTTGGGGTCGGCGGCGGCTTTCACCTCGTTGCGGAAGAGGATATTGACCGCACCGGCCGCGCCCATCACCGCCAACTCGGCGTTCGGCCAGGCGTAGAGCAGGTCGCCGCGCAAACCCTTGCTGCTCATCACGCAGTAGGCACCGCCGTAGCTCTTGCGCAGGATGAGCATCAGCTTGGGCACGGTGGCCTCGGAGTAGGCGTAGATCAGGCGTGCGCCGTTGCGGATGATCCCGCCGTACTCCTGGCTGGTGCCCGGCAGAAAGCCCGGCACGTCCTGGAGCGTGATGATCGGAATGTTGTAGGCGTCGCAGATGCGGATGAAGTGGGTGGCTTTGATGCTGGCCTTGATGTCGATGGTGCCGGCCAGGCTCATGGGCTGGTTGGCCACCAGGCCGACGACATAGCCGTCCAGGCGGGCGAATCCGACCACCATGTTCTGCGCCCACAGCTCGTGGATCTCAAGAAAACGCCCATCATCGACGATGCTGGCGATCACCGTGCGGACATCGTAGGGCTTGTGCGGATCCACCGGCACCAGCTGCTCGAGCTCGGGACAGCGCCGCTCCGGGTCGTCACGCGGGGCGATGTAGGGCGGGTCGTTCTGGTTGTTCGAGGGCAGGTAACTGAGCAACTCGCGCACCTTGAGCAGGCACTCGCGGTCGTCGCTCGACAGGAAATGGGCCACGCCGCTCTCGGTGGCGTGAATGCGCCCGCCGCCTAGCTCCTCCTGGCTCACGTTCTCCTGCATCACCGACTTGACCACCTCGGGGCCGGTGATGAACATGTAGCTATTCTCGGTCATGAAGATGAAGTCGGTCAGACCGGGCGAATAGACCGCGCCACCGGCGCAGGGGCCGAGGATGACCGAGAGCTGCGGGATGACGCCGGAGGACTCGCAGTTGGCGTCGAAGATGCGGGCGTAGCCGCCGAGGCTATCCACGCCCTCCTGGATACGCGCGCCGCCGGAGTCATTCAGTGCGACGAAGGGGCAGCCGTAGCTGAGGGCCATATTCATGGCCTTGACGATCTTGTTGGCGTGCATCTCGCCGAGCGAGCCGCCCATCACGGTGGCGTCCTGGGCGGCGGCGAAGACCTGGCGGCCATGCACGAGGCCAAACCCGGTGATCACGCCGTCGCCGAGGCGCGAACCCTTGCCGCCCATGTAGCTATCGTAGCGCGGCGTCACCAGCGTGTCGATCTCGTTGAAGCTGCCTGGGTCAAAGAGCAGGTCGATCCGCTCGCGCGCGGTGAGTCGGCCCCGCTTGTGCTGCGCCTCGGCGTCCTTCGTCGATCCGGCGGCCTCCGCCTTCAGCGCCCGCAGCCTGTCTATATAGTCCTGCATTGTTCTTCCTCATGTGCAAAGGATAGGCGCGGACGCGGGAGCGCTTCGACCCCCAACGCTCCCGCGCGCCCTACGCTCGCAGCGATCGTGATCACACATTCGCCATAAATTCGCCACCAGCCAACGACCGGCACGCCGGTCAGCTCGGTGGTGATCGCGACCGGCGCCCAGCCGTCCCGCTCGGGCGGGGCGGGCAGGCAGGTAACGGTTCGGGTATCAACCCTCAGCCCGTGCCGTGTGAATTTGAGCAGTGCCTCCTTTGCGCTCCAGATCGCCGTGGATAGCGTGTCGTAGCGCTCGATCGGCGCGGCGCTCAGGAGGGCCAGTTCGGCCGGGGTGTAGTAGGCGACGGCAAATCCGCGCCCCCGTGGCAGGATCCGCTCGATATCGGCACCGATGGCCGCAGCCACCGGCAACCGGCCACCGGCCACCGATTTTGCCGCCCTGATGGCGCAGAGCGACCGGCCCTCGGTGTGGCTAATGCTAATGCTCAGGCTGGCCAGTTCCGCGCAGAGCGCGAGGTCGGCGAGGGCCAGCCCCGCCGGCACAACCCGTGGCGAGCCATCAATCTCGCTCACGACCCTGATCGCAGCGAGTGGCAGCGCCGCGCCGCGCACCCCCAACTGCCGCAGCACCAGCCGCTTGGCCGCAGTCCGACCGAGCAGCCAGTCATGCTTCCGCTTTTCCGTACGCAGGCCCGCGTAGTACGCAAGCTCCTCAGGGCCAAGCACGTCCTGTGGCGGCGGACAATCACCGCGCTCGACCGTCAGCCAGCTGATCAAGAGATCTCCGGTTCCTTTTTTATCAGGCGTGGGCGGCACAGCCTCCC
>CAISPW010000042.1 GCA_903887465.1 uncultured Oscillochloris sp.
CCTGAAACTCGACCGGGGTCAAGCTGGTGAGCGCCAAGACGCGATCCGCATTGGCTTCGATCTGCTCATACGACAATCGACCCATCCTGCACCTCCGGTATCGTTCGGTGCAGTATACCATAAATCGGAATAACCTTTAATGGCTAACCCGGCCCGGAGCCGCGCTTATGCTCACTGTGGCCAAGACCCCGCAGGTTTTCATCGAGGCCGAGGAGAGCATCAGTGCTGCGACTTGCGTCTGAACGTCCCACACTAGATGGTGCAGCGGTGTGGTGCTTTCCCTGTCCATCGTGACACTTTTTGGCACCAGTGATGTTAAAATAAAGATAGCCGGTAAGATGAGAAGTTGCGGGTTGAGCATGCCAGCAGTAAACCCAAAAGTTTTGATATGGGCGCGAGAAACGGCAGGCTTATCGCTTGAGGCTGCCGCGCGCGCGCTTGATCTTAATGACACCCAAACGAAAACGGGTAAAGAGAAACTCGCTGCATTTGAGGCTGGTAAAGAATTTCCAACACGCCAGTTGCTTTTGAAGATGTCGAACAAGTATCGGCGTTCTCTCCTCGTATTCTACTTGGACACTCCTCCGGTGAAGGGTGACCGAGGACAAGATTTTCGTGCGCTTCCGGGTGGACACTCGGAAGATGATGTGTTGCTCGACGCGCTCATTCGCGATTTAAAAAGTCGCCAAGCCCTTGTGAGATCTTTACTTGAGGATGAAGATGCAGAAAAAATCGCCTTCATTGGTTCTGCCAATATGACTCAAGGGGCGGAGATAGTTGCACAAAACATTCGTTCAGTCATAGGCTTTAGTTTAGAGAAGTTCCGTGCAGGAAGGACGGCAGAAGATGCGTTCTCTTATCTTCGAGATCGAATCGAGAGCGTAGGTATTTTTGTTCTTCTTGCTGGTAATTTAGGCAGTCATCACACGAAAATTCCTATTGAAACATTCCGCGGTTTTGCTATAGCTGATCCAACTGCACCATTTATAGTAGTTAACGACCAGGATGCCAAATCGGCCTGGTCCTTTACCGCGCTTCACGAGACTACCCACCTCTGGCTTGGTACGACAGGTGTAAGTGGCACATCGACTGAGGCTACAATTGAGAAATTCTGCAATGATGTTGCGGGAACACTCTTGTTACCTGCACTAGAGATGCAGGAGTTACATAGAATTCAGTCACTCCCACTTGCAGATGCCGTCAATCAAATCTCAATATTTGCTAAAGCAAGAAAAGTCAGCCGTGCGATGGTTGCATATAAATTGTTGCGATTGAGAAGTATTGACGAAGTCACATGGCATGAGTTGAATGCTTCTTTCCGCCAAGAGTGGATTGAAGGACAGGCGAAGAAAAATGAGAAAGACAAGCCGATAGAAGGCGGCCCTAATTATTACGTAGTTCGCCGTCACCGGCTTGGGAAAGCATTATTGCGTCTTGTTCGTAGTTTAGTCAACACTGGCACGCTTACCCCAACGAAAGCAGGTAAGGTGCTTGGTGTCAAACCACGAAATGTAGAGCCATTGTTGAAAGATTTATCAGTTTAAGGAACTGCTTGATGCTGTACCTCCTCGATGCCAACGTCTTGATTACAGCAAGTAATACATATTACCCCATTGATGTGGTTCCGGAATTTTGGGAATGGCTCTTATATGCCGGAAAACAAAATCTTGTCAAAATACCATTTGAGATCATGGAGGAAATCAAAGCCGGTCGGAAAGAGAATGATCTATTACTGGACTGGATCAATGAGAAAGAGAATACAAGCACCTTAATACTTGACGAAGAGGTACGCATGGATTTGGTGCAGCAGGTAGTCAGCCGAGGTTATGCAGAAAATTTAAATGATGACGAGATTGAACAAATAGGACGAGATCCGTTTCTGGTAGCCTACGCACTCGCATCGCCTCCTCGGTGTGTTGTTACGATTGAGGTGTCACGACCTGCAAAGAAAAGGCAAAACCGCAAGCTGCCCGATGTGTGCAACACCTTCGGTGTCCAGTGGTGTGATACATTTGCGTTCAACCGTGAGCTTGGTTTCCGTACTTCTTGGCGGCGTTAAGAGGGTGTCCAATAACGTCATACTGCTCCGCGAGCAGCGGGGCATGGTCAATACGCACGGTCGCAACCCGCAGGCGCTCATGGTAGGTTACGGCAATGCGCGCAAGGGTCGGCATCAGGATGCGACATGCGGGACACCGCTGCATGCCAAAGCAGACAAGCACCGGGCAATCAGTGTGAAGCACCTGCCGGACAAAGGTCGCTTCGGTGATGAGCATCATAGCGGTATCCGCTCTGGCACGATGGGTCTCTCTCTAGCCCACTTCGCGCGAGTCAGCCGGATGAGTCGCGCGAACCATCACCCTTAGCCTGTGCACGCGGGTGCTTGCTCGGCGGCGTGAGTGCCTTGATCGTCCGCCCGGCGGCCGAGTCGGCGATCAGGGTTTCCAGCCGTTTCTGGCGCGTCTCCGCCTTCTTTGCGCTCATCACCCAGCGGATCGCCGCCTGCCGATACGAGGGCGGGCGGGCGGTGAAAAAGGCCCACGCAGACTCGTCAACCCGGAACTGCGCCTCGAACGGCTCGTCAAAGGTTGCGGCGTGGCGCTGCTCGTAGGAGTAGATTGCCGTGCGCTCAGGGCGGCGCGCATCAAAGGCCCGCAGCCCGGCTGGCCGCATGCGCCCCTCGGCGGTGAGCACCGCGACCCGCGCGACATTGACGGCGCTCCAGGTGCTATCGGGCTTGCGGGGCGTGAAGCGAATGCGATAGCGCTGGTCATTGATCGTCTTCCGCAGCCCGTCGATCCAGCCGAAGCAGAGTGCCACATCGACCGACTCGGGCCAGGTGATGCTGGGCTGGCCAGAACCCTTCTTGTAATAGCCGACCCACAGCTCCTGGGCCGAGACGTGGTGCTGCTCCAGCCAGGCCGCAAATGCTGCCGCTGTCGTGAAGAAGACTGCCGCGTTCTCCTGGTTATCGCTCATCGCACACATTGCCACCTTAACACGGGCTCGCTATGCGTTGTCTTGCCCTTCGGTCCATTCCCGAAACTCCCCGGTCTCCACCATATACTGCCAGGTACTCAGATCGGGCGGCTCCAGCCCCAGCTGCGTGATGATGGTCGCGATCTGCGTCCGGTGCTCGGTCGCATGGGTCACCTCCTGGACGATGAGGCTCGCGAGCGGGTACGCGCAGACCAGCCCCTGCTCGCGCTCCCGAACGATGGTGTCCTTCCGCGCCGAACGCGCCAGCTGGAGCAGCTCATCGCCAGCCCAGCGGGCTACGTCCTGCAATGCCGCGAACCCGGGAAGCGGGTCGCCGGTAAGCGCGTGGGGAGGGCGCTTGCCATTGACCCGCTCCACGTAGCTCACCTCGGCCCTGAGGATGTGTACCAGCGTCGCACGGATCGAGCCGTAGCCCCCGATCGCCGTGGCGTCGAGCGCGGCATCGCTGACCTGCGCGCAAAACTCCAGCAGTTTCAGATTGGCCCAGGTGTTGTGCGCGAACAACGTGGTCACCACGCTGGAATCGCCGTGTGCATCTGCGTGCGTCATCGTATCCTCCTCCTTCGGTATACTACGTCTGTAGTTTCACCCGCTCGTTCGCCACCTTCGCCCGCTCGACGTAGCGCCGGGGCATGGCCAGCGAGGCCCAGCCACCGGCCTCCTGGAGCGCGAGCAGGTCGGTGCCGCCAGCGATCGCCGCTGACGCCCAATAATGACGGCCATCGTGCGGGGAGAGATTGGCGAGGCCAATGCCTGCGCCGAGGAGCTGCACGCGGGCTTGGATGGAGCGGATGCCGAGCGTCCCGTGCAGCCCCCCGCCTCTGCGACTGCCGAGCAGCAGCGCCTCCGCTGCGGCTGCGCCGGCGCGATCATGCGCGAGGTAGGCCAGAGCGGCGCGCAGCGTGGCGGTCGAGAGCAGGTGCGTCTGGTGGAGGTCAACCTTCTCGCGGTAGAAGGTCAGCGTGCCGGCGGCGAGATCGACCGACCCGATGGTGAGCACGGCCAGCTCGCCGACGCGCAGGCCGTGGTCCAGCAGCAGGCAGATCAGCAGCGCATCGCGCCGGCCCTGCGGCGTATCGGCGGGCTGCTCCTTGAGCGCCCGGGCGTGGGCGAGCGAGAGCCGAACTGCCTGGGGCTTCTTGGTGCTCCGGCGGGTGGTGGCGCGATCCGCATCAAGGTTGCGGCCCTGTTTGCGCCCGTAGCCCTTCACCGCAGTGATCAACGCGGCCTGCTCGGTGGAAAGCGCGCCGGCCTGCGCCGCGAGCCGCGTGTAGGATTTGATCGTCGCCAGCGAGCGGTTGAGGGTCGCCAGCGCGTAGCCCTCGCGCAGCATCCAGCGCTTGAAACCCTCGACGAGGCCCCAGGTGAACCCAGCCCAGGCTGTCGGCTCGACCGCCAGCGCGCCGACGGCGACGCCGACATCGGCCAGGTACAGCACGCAGCGGGCCAGATCCTGATCCTGAGTAACCCGCGTGTGGGGCGCGAGCTGCGCGCGGTAGGACGCGAAGATCGCCGCCGTCGCCGCCTGATCGGCGGCGGCAGACGCCAGGGCGAGCGCCGACCGTGAGGGTTCGCGCCGCGCCAGTGCGGTAGTGCTCGCGACCAAGTCGCCATCAACCATCGGGATGGGCTGCTCGCTCACGCTCGTACCCCTCATTCGCCCTGCTGATACGCCTCGCGCAGCCAGCCGACGATCTCCGCGTCCACGTCCTCCGGGCGCGCAAGCCTGACCTCGTTGTGGTAGCGGTGCTTCGAGACCTGCTCGACCCGGGCAACCCGAGGGCTCGGGATGGGTTGGGCAGTGCGCAGATTCAGGATGAGCCAGCGCTTGCGCGGGTGGACGCCCGCGAATCCGCTCGTCCGAACGAGGTGGATCGAGGTTTTCTTGGGGTCTTCGCGCACCGGCCCGATTGTCTGGAGCGTCGTAAGCAGGCGCTCATAGGTCGCCCGCACCACCGGGTCGCCGCCGGCGAACAGCGCGGCGACCGCATCTTGAGTCTCGCTCATCGCATGGCTCCTGCGGTGTCGTTGAATAGAACGGGTGTTGCTATTGTACACCGCAGGCCGCAGATGCGCCAGCAGGTGATCCGCTCCGAGGTGCTGGGAGTCCTTGGCGGAGGCGGGCGGCGGGAAGCTAGATAGACTCCTATAAGTGAAAGTTATACGAGTCTATGTTACAGTACGGGGCCTGCCTTGCAGCTTTCCCTCATCACCACCCTTGGCTCAGCACCCGTCGTTGCTCCGCTGCGTCCAGCACGGTCGCACAGGACTCCCAGTCCACCGGCTCAACCTTTGCGTAGCGTACCTCGAAGGGGTGGGCGCGCGGAATTTCGTCGATGATCTTACGCGCCCGCTCTTGTTCGCCCAGCGCCACAGCCACCCAGGCGTCTTCGAGTACGTCGGGTATCTGGCCGAAGAGCTGGAAGATGTCCTGGAGCCGGCTGGAGAGCAACTCGTGAACGCGATCTTCCACTGAGCCTCGGTAGCGCAAGTTGTACACCTCGACCCTGCTATGTACCTGCCCGATACGCTGGATGCGGCCCTTGCGCTGTTCAAGCCGGGTCGGGTTCCAGGGCAAGTCCAGGTTGATCAGCCTGGCCAATGTCTGTAGATTCAGGCCCTCGGAAGCGGCGTCGGTTCCTAGGAGCAGCCGCAGTTCGCCAAGCCGAACCATCTTCTTCAGCTCCTCGCGCGTTTGCTTGCGCCACTCGCCGTGAAGTATGATGCCTGAATTCGCCGGCCCAGAATAAAGCGCAATTGGCTCGTCTGGCAGCTCCTCCGTAAGCCGTTCGGCGAGCCATTGGATCGAGTCGCGGTACTGGCTGAAGACAATACAGCCCAGCTTTAGCCAGCCTTGGTCGATAAGTAACTCCCGCACCTTCTCGTACTTCGGGTCGCGGCCCTGGTTGGCAGCCAGCGCATCCACGAAGCGCTCTAGCAAGTCACGCTCAGTTGGCGTGAGGGTGCGCGACATACTCTCGGCAGCGCTATGCAGCGGGGTTTCGCTGTCGATGTCGTCGTCCTCCTCATCGGGCTCCTCGATGTCCGCCCAGTTGCCAAGCATGCGCTCGGCCGTGACTTTGCCTGCATAGACGGTGCTTCCAACTCGCCGTAGCAGGAGTGTCTTGAGGAATCCAGCCCCGCGTACGCGCGTGCTGAGTTGCTTACAGAACTCTTCAGCCCGTTCATAGGCGGTCTGAAGGTAGATCGGCAGTCCGATGGCCTCTTCGTCACGCTCGCCGAGCACCTCAACGTGAATTGGGTCGAGCAGAGGCTCTCCGCTCTCAGGGTGGCGCTGCTCTTCTAGCTGCTTCCGCGTGCGCCGAATGATCCGACAGATAAATGGGTTGCGGCTCTCAACAAAGTCACTGAACTGTGACTTGAGCCGGGATCGCACACTTACGCCCAGATCCATAAGTCGGCTGCCGCTGGCCACCGCAACCCCATCGTCGAGGCGTAACTCGCGTCTTAGCCGCTCGTAGAAAGGCCCCTCCGCCTTTAAGGGCAACGGATTGCGCAGCCACTCCCATTGCTCGCTCTCATCAGCAGGCAGCTCACGTCGCCCCATGAGCAGACCCAGTGCCTCCACCGGCTGCCGCCATCGGCTGTACGCATTGCCAAGCACGGACTCGTTGCCGTAGCTCAGCACGTTAAGGAGATCCCATGCCTCTACTGGCCGCAGCTGTACAGGCGTCGCGGTAGCGAGGAGCAGGCTTCGGGTTCGCTCGGCGATCTGGTACATAAAGGCCAGGAGGTTGTTTGGGTCGGGCTTCTCGCCATCGCGCCGGTCGCCGAGGTTCTGGCGACGTGCGCGGTGGGCCTCGTCGAGGATGACGCAGTCGTATTCTCCTTTTAGCAGGTACTCTACAGCGACCGAGCGGTGACTGATCAGGCCCCCAGAGATGATACCGACTCTCCGTGGGCAGCGACGGATCGCCTCTGGTCCTGCGGCCGGATGCTCGAAGTCACGCTCATCGACCCACTGTTTCCCATTCCAGACAGCTGAGGGCATATCGAGAAGGTCACGTAGCTCGCCCTGCCACTGCCACACCAAGGTCTTTGGGCAGATCACAAGAACCGGCTTTGTGCCAGCCAGCGCAATCAGCTTGGCCGCCATTGCGAGCTGGAGCGTTTTTCCAAGACCCACCTGGTCGGCCAGGACATAGCGTGCCTTGCCCTGTGGGCCATGGTGTGCGTCCATAACGGTCTTGACGAAATACTTCTGATGCTCCCAGAGGCCAGCTTCGCGACGGTAGACGGGTGCTTCAACCAGGGCTACTGCTGGCTCAGGTGGAGTATCTTCGGGGGCACCACCGATCCATTCACCGACGCTACTGAGCACGTGCCGTCGGGCCAGGCGTTCGATGTCCTGCACGACCGCATCGGCCAGCGTCACGGCGTAGGGCGAGCCCCAGAGGGCGTCGAATTCTTCCTGTACCCAAGCGACAGCCTCAGACGACGGGTCTTCCCAGAGCAACTCGTAATTAATCTGCCAGGCGAACTTCGACTCGTTGACGCTCCCCATGAAGCTCGTCGCGCTCCCATCGGCAAAGGTGATCACGCCAGCTTTGCCGTGGATAAGCCCAAACACGCTGTCCGGGAGCACCTTGACCGCCATCTTGCCGCTGGACAGCATGTCATAGAGGCGCTGGAAGCGGTTGCGTGCCTGCGGCTCGCCCTGGCCCTGGAGCAGGTTCTCTGGCTGTGATCCGCACCAGGCCCGTCGCAGCGCGGCTTCAGCTGCTCGGGCCGTGCGGACATCATGGGGGTGAAGATCTGAGTTGCACACCACCCGAATCTGCCCGGTGACTTGTGCTAACTCCTCGCCCGCGACCTCCAGCAGCGACGAGCTGAAGTAGCCGGCGATGCGATCATAGCGCTGTGCGTTGCGCAGGCGCTCAGCGAGGAAGGAGCGGTCGAGGCGCTGGCGGCGGGATGAGTAGCGAGTGATCACAGGTGTGTGCAGAATGTTGTAAACGATGCGTTGCGCTGGCGAGCTAGTTCTACATCAACGCTCTCAGCCAGGCACTGCTGTATCCGCGCTGTATAGTCGCCACTGAGCTGTATTTTTAGCCACTTCTTCGGATCCGGCGGCGTATGCTCTGTGTTGGCTGGGATGGAAGGAAGTCTGCGCAACGTACAGTGGGTACTTCCTGGCGTGAGGCCCGCTATCAGCCAGGACTCGGTCTCGATTCTTGCCCAGCACGCTACAACCCTGACGCCCAACTCACTGGCGATTATTGCGGCTCGCCTCGGCATGTCAAGGTACTCTTGTGCCAAGCTCTGATACGGCTCAAACGTTGTGTCGCCATCCATAAGTACGATAAAGCGCTGCTCCCCAAGGGCATGGAGACGCCGAATCGTATCCTCAAAGCCGCGTACTCGCCGGATGATGTTTGCTTTCCCGCTGGCGCTGACGCATTTGATCCTGACCGGCTCGGCCAGGCTTCGTCTTGCGAGGATGGGGATGACGGCTTGTTCGCCGGGGCCTTCGACAATGACCGTGATCATTCTTCTTCATCCGGAATTTCAAAGTTGATCGGTATCGGCTCATCACCGAAGCCGCCCTCCCGCTGAAAATCACTCGGTCGCCCTAGGTTTTTCGCTATTCCTGCCATCGCCGCTTTCGGCGCTGGCACAATGGCTTTTGTGCCCTTCCTCTGCGTGACAAAGCAGGCGATGCCGCCATCGACCTCGTGCTGCGCGTCGAGGCTCAGGGCTTCGTCGAGGACAATCGGAGAGTGTGTCGTCAAGAAGATCTGCGACGGGTTTCGCCGACGTGTTGCCGTGTCTCGCACGCGCTGGAGGAATCGCTGAATGGCGTAGAGGTGGAGCGCATTCTCTGGCTCTTCGATCACAATGATGGGAGGGGGCACAGCTTGAAAGAGCACCGCAAAGAGCCCTAGTAGCCGGATCGTTCCGTCGGACATTTCGGGTAGTTGAAAGTCTACGCGGGTATCACGCTCGGTGAATCGTAGTGTCTTGAGGTTAAGGAGTCGATCTGGCTTGATTTCGCCAATATAGGGAACAACCTCTTGAAGCGCAGTGAGTAACTGCTCGGCCTTATCGGCTTTTCGTAGTAAGCGTGCCACATAAGCCACGATATTTTCGCCATTACGACGCAGTTCCTGATCGTCATTTATGTTGGAGCGCCGCACGGCTCCTGGCTCAATATTGTAGACCCGCCACGAAGCGATATAGTTGCTAATCAGACGTGCGCCGCGCATGTAACGCGAAAAGAGCAGCAGTTCATTTTCGCCACTTTCATCCAGGATGAGAGCCTCAACGCTTTGTGGGTCGATGGTATTTTGGGGGTCATTCCAGCGCTTAATTGTTGTGCCATCGCGCTCAAAGCCAATGGCCACTTCTTCTAGAGCTGTACTTGAGCGAAGAGAGCCTTTATCGTCTCGATGTATTACTCTCTCGTAGACGATTGCATCTAGCACTTCGTGCTTAATTTGAACTGTTGCAGCACGGCTTAGCTCAAAGCCGTAATTAACTCGCTTAATACCTCTATCTCTATCTTCTCCTAATTCAAGGCGAAAACGCATGGTGTAGGCACCGCGTGGTGTTCGAGTTCGTACTTGCTCAAGCCCACCATATTCGCCAAACGCCTCAGATAGTCCCCGCCGGGCGATCAACGAGAAGAAGTCGATCAGGTCGGCGAAGTTCGTCTTGCCTGTCCCATTCGCGCCGATGAGGACATTGATCTTGCTCGGCTGAATATCAAACTCTCGGAGCCCTTTAAACCCTCTGCCTGTAAGGTGCGTAATCATGGGTATCCCTCATTGCTCAGATATGATCATTCCGCACCGCACCCGCCAGTACCCCTGCGGCCGCGCCATCGGCGCGCCAGTGAGGCATCGTGCTGACGTTGCCCAGGACGGCCAGGTACTCCAGGATGTGAACCAGCTTCTCGCGGTTGGCCCAGTAGTCGGGCACCTCGGTCTTGAGCCAGCTTAGCCCATCCCGCGCATCCTCGCGTTCGATCGTGAGGTAGACACCGTAGAGGGCCTGGCGCACCAGCGATGCGCCAAACTCGCCACGCTGCCGCCGCTTAAGCTCCGATGCGCTCAGCAGGCGTGTCTCATTGGCCTTGGAGCTGGCCAAAAGATCGGTGTACTCGGCGGCACCGAAGCCGCGGGCCAGCTCCTGGTAGACGCCGCTGCGGTGCTCGCCGTGGCTCTCTACCTCTAGGCCCTTGAGGTAGAAGCGCTCCATCGGCGCGAGGCTCTTCCACAGCTCGCGGTCGAGACCGGTGGGCACCAGGTGGTCGCAGGCTATCTTCACGGCGTTGCGGATGAGCCGCTCGACCGGGCTCACCTCGCCGCGCTTGCGCTCGCGGGCGATCTCGCGGGCTGGGTCAAGCTCCTCGATTGGTCGTTCGGTCAGTACGCGCAGCGCTGCGGCGTAGGCGGCTAGCTGGTAGTCGGCGTCGGCGAAGTTCGGCTCGCTGGCGTCCTCGATGCGCAGCATCTCGTCGAGCTGCCGTCGTACCTCTAGCTCCACTCGGTGCGTGATCTCGTCCAGGAAGACCGGCTCGGCCTTGGTACGTTTGCGCAGCACGAGAAGCACCGTGCCTTGGACATAGTTGCCCTGCTTCAGCGATGACTCCGTCTCCGTTGCGATACACCAGGCCGCAGAGACACGCAATCCTGCTGCCCAGAGGATCATCGTCAAGTCAGCCCAGACCTCGGAGTCTTGATGAGTGAACATGACGACTTGAAAGCCATCATTCGGCATATGCTCCGCCAAGTTGCGGTAGCACTCAACCATTGATTGGCGGAAGCGCTCGTCGTTACCTCGAACAGCCAATGATCGTCGTGAGTCGGTATACCACTCAGGAAAGAGTTTGGGTATCTGTTTCTCGTACCAGGCCAGGAAATACTCTGAGAGTTCATGGTAGCTGATCGCATCGGCATAAGGTGGATCAGTCATCCAGATATCACAGGACTCTGTCACATCGCGTGCATCGGTGACATCCACGAAACCTTCGCCAGCAATAGGTGCTGTCCGTAGGTTCATCAGGAAGGAGTCGTCAATAGCGATAAGGCTCCTTACCGCAAAGTTATAGAGTGTATTGAGTGCCTGATTGCTGAAGGTTTGCTCAGACTTATCGCCGACGCTTCTCGTGTGCCAACGGCAGAGCTTTGAGTTGTAATCCTCTGATCTGGAGAGGCCAAGCAAAGATGCTACATGGCTTTGCGTTGTCAGTTGGGGGCTTAATGTGTCGAGTGCTTGAAAGAAGAGTCCGAGCTGGAGCAGTTGCCTTGGCGCGAATAGGTGATGCCAATGCGTCCAACCACGCTCCCGTAGTAGACGAGAAGTTTCAGATCCTGGCTCAATCTGTCGATTTGGGATATAGCCTTTTGCTTGCCAATCGGCAAAATGGCTTTTCAGAAGATGTAGTGCTTGCTTATCACGCTCAAGATCAGCCTCAGTTGGTGCCCTATAGTGTCGGCGCTCACCGATTTTCTCGCCAGCCTCATCATAGAGTGTTTCCACCCAGCGGATGCAGTAGAGGCGCTCCTGAAAGACATCATTTATTCGAGGTGCAAGATCACTATTTTCCCAGGAGCGAAGGTTTATTCGTACCACTTCAAGCGGCACGGGATTTTCGCCCTCGGCATGAACTACACGCGACTCTCGCACTGTGCCAGACGCTTTTGCAGCAGCCATCTCTTCAGAGGATACATTCTGATGGATTTCGATGTTGTAGCGTTGGTTCTCAAAATCCGGTTCGAGTTTGGCGATAGTTGATGGCTTCTCACCTACAACCCATGACGGTGCAAGAGGCACACGCCAGCCGCTCTCAGGGTCCATTACCTCCACACAGTAGAGGTAGGCATCAGCCCGCCATCCCTGCTCATTGTGTTCGATACCCCATGCTGTGATCTGTTGGTCTACTGCAATAAATACCTCTTTCTGAGTGCGCTTAACCTCAGCCTCTACCTCCGATCCACCGCCAATAATATTCAGCCCCGCCCAGGTGAGCAGCGCAGCCACAGGGTTCAGATCCGAGCCATAGGCATCACATCCCAGACGGGCAGCTTCAAAAGGCACAGAGCCGCCACCACAGAAGGCATCGCCAACCCGGGGGATGTGGCCAAAGCGCTGCTGACCGAGCTGCGCCACCAGCTGAGGTAGAGTTGCCGCATCCGTGCCAAGGTGAGCATTAATCTCAGCCCAGTCATCAGGCATAGGCCCATCAATTTGCTCAGGCCGGTCGCAATACTCCAGCTTCTCGGCGTATGTCATGCGAGCGAAGACGAGCCTCTGTAGCTCAGAGCGCTCCTCGCGGCTTAACTTTGCTCGCAGACGCGGTGCGTCGGAAGTAGCACTGGGATCAATGAATTGCCTGCGCTGGCTTGGCGGCATGTGCGACAACTCAGCGAGTAATCGCACCCCAGGGATAGATTTTGAGCGGCGTCGACTCAAGCCCGCCTCATCCATCGTCAGCAGCATGAGGAAGACCTCACGGTCGCGGATCGGGTCGTCGGTCGCGGGCAGCAATAAGCCCAGAATAGTCGCGCGCACCAAGATCAGCGGCTTGCGCCCCCACCACTTGCCCAGACCCGTAAGCGTCTGACTCTGCTTCGCAGATCGCTCCTTGTAGCTCTCCATCGAGAGCCGGGCAACCGGGAACTGCCGCTCAATAAAGGCGGGGGCGCCGGCGAGTGGCGGAGCGGCATCGAAAAGTGATTGCTGGGTGGGGGTGGACATAGCGCAAACCTGATACTAATCAACCGAAGGCGCAGGGTCTTCGACTTCTTCGGAAAAACCCGAGTCCATCGCTATAGGTTCATCAGGAGTATCGATAAACATCGGGCCAGCGCTCGCTAGGCGGAAGTAGGCAGGGACAACCGCCTCGTCAATTGGCCGGCTGGTCACAGGGTTTTCGGTGATCGCGTAGCGCACCGCTTTGCGCCACCCGCGCCCTCGGTCGGCGAGGCCGTGGCCAGTCGCGGCGGCCGTCTGGGTATAGAGCCACCAGCGCTCCTCCGGCGATAGCCCGCTCCAGTTTGCCAGGGCGGTGGGGATCAGGGCCGGGTCGGCATCCTCAATCGCCCAGGCCAGCAGCACCAACTCCTTTCCCAACTCGCGCCGCAGCAGGTTCTGGCCGGCGTGCCACGCGCCTGAGCGTAGCCCCATATGGCGAAGCCGCAGCGCAAAGTGGGCGCGCACCGGGTCGGCGATCATATCCCATTTGAGCCTTGGCAGAACAACCCGGATCTGGCCATCGGCACGTGAGCCATAGGAGACATCGCCCGAGCCATTCTCCTCATCCCACGAGAAGTGCTCGCTGATATCAATGTTGCCTGCGGCCCCACGCGGAATCTGGGCCACAAAATGATGGGTGCTCTCGCGGGGGTCGAACCCGAACGAGCCAGCTGGGACGGCAAGCTGTTTCTTGGTCATAATAGGGCCTCAGCAACCCGAGGTAGACGGGCAGCATGCAGTCGCGCAAGAAGGTTCTTGCATGATACCGCGCCGAGCCAGGGATGACAAACATCCGCCAGCTTTCGCCTACGAACCCTGATATGGCATCCTACTGCCGAATGTCGTCCTGCCGTAGTGTCGCGCGTACCTCCTCTGCCCAATCTGCGAGACTCTGGCCAGTTGGGAACCACAGTGCATCGACCTCAAACTGAACCTGGCCGGTCGTCTGTAGGCGGCGCAGAACCTGGAGCGCCTCTTCAATCAGCGCCGGCTCAACCTGTTTTCCCTCGAACATCGAGAGCTCTAACCACTCCCGCCCTGCCCCCTCGCCGCCGATTCGAATCAGCGGGCCAAACGCCTTAGCTTCCAGGCGCTTCATTCGCTCAAGGAACTCATAGGAGTTTCGTGTGTTATCGAACGCCTGACGTAGACGCCAGAGAGCCGGTCGGCGTAGGTCGAGGCGCACCGTATCCTCACCTGGCTCCCACACGACCTCGAAGCGCTCGACTGCGGACTCCAGGCCATTGTGGTGGGCGTAGGCCAGCACAAATGACGCACCTTGTGGAATGACAAACGCGCTGCCATCATAGGATGCTCCGGCAACTCGAGGATTGGCACCGTTGGTTGTGTAGCGAATCACAGCGATGGGAGGGGCGGCCTGTAGCTCGCACATTTTGTCCGCGCCGCGCTGGAAGATGCGATGCTTCAGTGTGATTCGTCCGGTCCAGGTATACGGCGCACCCGCCTCGTGAACGCCTTGCGGATCGATCGAAAGGAAGGAAAGCTTGAGATCGCGGGTGCGCAATATGGCTCCCTCAAGCCGCGCAGAGGCGGTAGTCGCAGAGCCACCTATCTCCCAATAGATAACTTCGCCGTGGACAGGCGTGACACGGAGCACAACCTCGCCGGTTGTATCATCGCGCGACTGCTCCTGAACGAGAACATTGGTCTTTGGCTGTGGGAACGGCCCCTTATCGACAAAACCGCCGTCCTCACGCCAGATATCGCGCTGGATACAATCAGCCTTGAGATGATCGAGCGCATCAATGCGGTGCCACTGCCATTTCGGGTTCATACCGGCCCGACGCTTCACCTCACTCCACGTCAGCACCTGGGTCGTGAAAAGGCGCTGCTCACACTTGCGCCGGAACACATCGTCGGAGACCTCTTCAAGATACTTGGATTTCTCCCGCAGTACTTCGACGACCTGCTGCTCACCGTTATAGCGATTCTCCTCGAAGCGCATGCGCAGATCTGCCTGCATCAGACCACTCTCGGTGGGATACCAGAGAATGGTGAAGGTCTCACGCACCGCCGAGTGGAACTGCACGCGGATGCGGTCCGCAAGCTCATTCGCCTGCTTCATCTGAGGGTCGCTCTCAGGCACGCGATCGCGCCGAAGCTCATCGGTAATATGCGCGATCGCCCGCAGGCGCTTCCCAGCGTCAACCAGTTGCTCGTAGGTGTTACGCGCCCCAGTGATAAACCCAATCCGGTTTTTCCACGCCGTCTGCTCATAGAACTGACGCAACTCAGGCCGCAATCCCCCACCAACAAGTGGCTCAGTAACAACGAGCGACACCCGATCTTGCTCCAGATCAATCTCGTCGATCGCCGGGAGGGCGAGCACTCTCTGGTAGCACCAGCAATTCACTGGCTTGAAAATCTGCTCAAGCCGAGCGCGTAGCTCTTTAACCGCCTGCTCTGGCAGATAGGTGCGTACCAGAGATTCGAGCTTGGCGTTCAGGTTCTGAACGTCGCGGAAGTAGAGCTTGCCGTCATTTGTACTATGCAGATACCATGCGGCTGTGGAGAGCTTTTCGAGGATTTCCCCGCGTAACCGTGAGACATCGCGGCCAGGCGCGCAGAGGGCGGCTATCAGCTCGGGGATCGCCAGGCCAACAACGGGATTCTGGACATTGGCAAGCGAGGCGACGAGCAAGAGCCGGCAGGCATCTTGCGCGTCGGTGCCGCCCAAATTCGAGTCCATGATCTCAGCGACAGCGCCACCGCCGGACGCGATATCGTGCGCAATCGCGTTCTCTAGGGTGCTGTTGATCTGCGTGATCTCAGAGAGCGTATCGCGGTCGTTGAAGTCAAGATCATGGGCCGAGATAAGATAGCGCTTCCCTGCCACGCCCGAACTCCAAAGCCGGGTTACGACGATGCGCATGAGCCGAATAAGGCCGCGAGTCTGCTGAAAGCCGGGGTTCTCCCGAAAGCGCGCGTAGAGGTCGCGGATAGCCGGGTGGAACGGATACGAAGACTGAATACGACCAGCGAACTGTTCTGGCGACTCGTTCGTGATGCCCATCTGCCGCGCGTCGCGAAAGGCACGGGCGTATGCTTGAGCCACCTCGGCAATATCTTCCTCATCAGGAAGCGTCTCGAAGAGGCGCGTTCGCAGAATATGATACAGCTCGTCCGAGTTAATCCGCACCGGCTCCAGGGTCATTGCCGAGCGATTCGTCTCCTTCTCAAAGTCGGACAGTATTGATCCGAGTTGATCACTGCCCGCCTGATAGGAAGCCGCCAAGTCAGAGATGACCAGGCAGACACGCGCGCAGGGTTCTTTACCGAGTGCTACGAGCAAGTTCGAGAGCGCGGTTGCCGTAACCTGAGCCAGGTCAGAGTTCCCGATAGGGCGTGAGCGCGCATTCTGAAAGTAAGGAGGCAACTCGTCCAGGAGGATGAGCACCGTCTCGCCGGCAAGCAAATTCACCCAGGCATTCTGACCGGGCGCTTGAAGCGGGGCGTAGCAATCACGGAAGTGATCACGCTTGCCGAGCTGGTCAGCAATTGCACCCCAGACACCCAGAGGAGCATCGGACTCGCGACCGGAGAATGCGACAACCTTGACGGCACCAAGGGTAGGGTCTGCCTCGTAGATGCCGCGCAGCACCTTCTCACGATATTCGGGGTGGCGGGCGAGGAGGCCAAGCGTGAGCAAGTTATGCGTCTTGCCGCCGCCCATGGCCTGCTTCAGCTTGAAAACGCCCTGGTCGGACACCCCTTCAAGTCGCCGGAAGCTCTGCTCAAGCAGAACCTTCATCCCCCCAGTGACATAGTTCTCGCTAAAAAACTCAGCCGGGTCAATCGAACCACTGACCAAGTCGGTAAGATCGAGAGTCGTATCGCGGCGCTGAACATCGAAGACGCTGCTGCGAGGGATGCAGAGTTGGCTGAGAGCTTGCATAGATTAGTACTGCTTCAGGATGGATAGCAGGAAAGGGAAAGGTGCCGTATATGTGGTTGTAGGGGCACATTCTTTCTAGAGTTCACCATATTCTACGGCAGGAGGCTCCAACGGAAGTATAGCATGCGAAAGCAAGCTTTATTGGCATCTCAGAGGAGAGCATCACCGTTTGGGGAACTACTACATTTCGAATTGTTGACCCTGTATGGCGCATTAAGATGCACTTTATAGGATTTCCGCTGTGGAGCGGCAGAAAAACCCGATCAGGGCTGGAGTGCAACCCTGACGACATCAGGTATTCATTCTTGGCTTTCCAATGCGAGAAAATACTCCCTACCTCGTATCACTCTCCGTTGCCCGAGGCGGTCTGGTTACTGCCATCCGTCATCCCTCCCGATGCGGTGTGGCGCGCATCCCCCTATCGTAGATCCACCGAGCGACGCCTCCAGTAGCCCCCTTCACCCGCTACCTGGCAGGCCGTCCGCCTGCGCGCCGGCAGCACCTGTCGGCCCCTCATGCGCCTCCGGCGCTCACTACCCGCGTGCGGCGGCGCGCTGCCCCGCCTGACGTGATCGCCTGGAAGCCTGACCTCGCTCCTCTCAGCTCTCGTCGCCCGGTTCCGCAGCCCGACGCTTCCGCGCCGGGCTGCGTTGGTGTTCGCGCCGCGTTTGGAGGAGATCTGCCGATGCCCCCAACCTTCTACTTTGCCCTGGGCGCCCGACCGCGATCTCGTGATCTCCAGGTCGCGATGCTGGCCGGGCAACGTCACTTCCTTGTCCCCGCCGGGTCGCCCGGGGCCGCGCTGCTCCGCCGCACGCCCGGCGTCCACGTCGTGCTCGACTCGTGGGCCTTCCCGCCCGGCAACACCGACCGCCCCTCCCTCGCGCGCTACGCGCACCTCGTCGCCGGCTGGCAGCTTCAGAACCGCGTGGCCACCGGCCAACCTACCGCGCCCTGGTTCGACTGGGCGCTGAGCTACGACACGATTGGCGATGCGGTCGCCAGCGATCGCGATGACGCCCGGCTGCGGGCGCTGTTCGCGCGGATCTGTCGCTGCCTGGATCCGCCGATTGTCCCGATCACCCACTACCCCGGCCCCGGCGCCGCCGCGATCATCGGCGATCTGCTGCGCGACCGCGAGGAGTGCTTCGACGACGAGGAGCTCGACCAGATGCGCCAGCGCGCAGCCTGGGGCTTCATGGACGAGCCGGATGGCCCGACCGACTGGCCGGCTGCGGCCATCGGCGGGCTGGTGCCGGCGCGCTACGCCCGCCCGGCGGCGGCCTGGTACGAGCGTCTGATCGCCGAACTTGATGCCGCCGCTGATCTCGACCCGTGCCAGCGGCGCATCCACACTTCTGGGCGTTGGCAAACCCGCTTGGGTGCGCTGCTCGCCGCTGGTGATGAGCTTCGATAGCTCTGGCCCGGCCAGGATGGCCCTGATTGGCTTCGAGCGCGGGATCGCCCGTGCCTACACCGACGCCTACGGCCTCTCGATCACCAAGCTCCGGCGATCCCGTGAGGCCCGCCTGGCCTACCACGTCGCCGATTATCGGTCGCGGGTCGGGCTTCCCTGGCAGCCCGTCGATGCGGCGGCGCTGCGCGATGATCGCGAACTGGCCATACTGCCGGTGCGCGACGATGAGGACTGGCGACAGCCAGAGCTCGCGGCGATGGGATGCTGAATGCCCCTAAACGAACGGAGGTGATGTCCGCAGCGTAACGTTGTCATTCCCCAGCCATATCCAATTGAGGATCGCCCTGCGGCGAGCGGCCGTGTGCAGAAGAACCCGCACACGGCCTTTGTGTTGTTCATTGGCCCAACCACAAGGAGACGATCATGACCACGAATCGTGCCCCTCAGGATGCCATCGGACACGACGACGACCTGCAGGCCCTCGCTAACGAGATTGCCACGGATACCGGCGTCTCGGCTGCAACCGCGCTCCAGCTCGCAACTGCGCAGCGCCCTGCGCTCCGGCAGTATGCGGGCCGCTGGAATGCGGCCGCTCGGCGTGCGCGCGCGGCGGTACGGGGCAAGACACCGTCGGCATCTCGTCGATGAGCAGAACGGGAAACAAAGGGAAGTCAAACCTGCCCAGCGGGTTTTGACTTCCCTTTGTTTCCCACCCGACGATTCCCCAGGAGAACCGTATGCCATCCTGTGTACTCCCGCCTGGCACGCCCCCTCGCCGGCTGCTGATCATTGCCTGCACGGCGACGAAGCGCCCCGATGTGCCGCTCCTGCCGGCGTATCTCCGCTATCTGGGAACCTCGTTTCGCATCCTGCGCCGCTGGATCGACGATCACCCCGATGCAGCGGCGCGGCTCGATGTTGTCATCCTCTCGGCCGAGTTCGGCCTGATCCCCGCCATCCAGCCCATCCCCACCTATGACCGGCGCATGACGACGGAGCGGGCGGAGGCGCTGCGCGGCCCGGTCTGCGCCGCCCTCCAGCAGCTCTGTGCGGTGCGCGGCTATGCCGAGGTGTTCATCAGCGCCGGCGCGGTCTACCGCCTGGCGCTCGCCGATGCCCTGCCGCACTTCGGCACCACGCCGGTGCTGACGGCGCCAATAGGCGCGGGCATCGGTCGCCAGCTGGCCGCGCTGAAGCAGTGGCTTTCCACCACATCCGGCTAACCATCGCCAGTTCGGCCACACACGGATGTATCGCTGGGGAGCCGCTGTCCCCAGTGGGCGGCGGCTTCCCCTCGCAACCTGGAGGTGGCATCCATGCCTGTCGCCACGATTCCTACGCCCCCCATCGGCGCGCTACTCCCACACCCGACCCTCGGCCTCGCCCAGCTTCCCGCCCGGCCCAGCGTGATCATCGGCAGCAGCAGCGGCGGCAACGACAGCAACGCCGCCGTGCTCTACGCCCGCTGGCGCTGGCCCGAGGTGCCGATCCTCATCTGGCACGCCCTGCTCGACGCGATGGACTGGGAGCAGACGCCGGCGGCGCTCGACGCCCTGGCCGATCGCGTCGGTGGCCAGCGGGTGATGGTGCAAGCCGTCTACCGACCCACCGGCATGCTAACTCCGACCGGGCAGCACGGCGTCACCCTCGCCGCAATCCACGATGTCGATGCCGATGGCCCGGCGACGACCGCGCGCTACCCCGACGGCATCCGCACCCTGCTCGACTTCGCGCTCCAGGCCAGGAACGGCCAGCCGCCAACCGCACGCATCCGCTGGTGTACCCACTATTTCAAGATCGCGCTCTTCGACGCCTGGGCGCGCCGGAACCGCCTGCTGATCGGTGATCGCCCGCTCCTGATCACCGGCGAGCGCTGGCGGGAGTCGCGCAGCCGCGAGCGCCGGCTCATGCCCTGGGAGTGGCGCGATAGCGTCACGCTGCAACCGGGCAACCCCGAGTTCCCCGCCGGCTGGCGGCTGCTCTGGCTGCGCCCGGTGATCAGCTGGGCCTGGCACCAGGTGAACGCCTTCGTTCACGCCTGCGACGTCCCCTTTCACCCCGGCTACCTCGCGCAGGGCGAGACGCAGGAGGCAATGCTCGATCCCCACCGCGACGAGCGGCAGGGCCGGGCGCGCCTCTCGTGTCGCTGCTGCATCTTCACCCACCCCCGCCACCTCGCGATGGCCCTTCAGAACGACCCGACCAGTATGACACCAGCGATTGAGCGCATCCGGGCGTATGAGCACACCAGCGGCTTTAGCTGGCAGCAGCGCGGACCAATCGATGCGCTGCTGGAGGCTCCATCGGTCGCGCCACGCTACCGGCAGCAGGTGCTGGTGCCGCCCGACTGACCACACCAGCATCGCCTATCACCTTGGAGGAGGTATGACCACTTTTTTACCACCGCGTGAGGACGAGATCCACGCCTGGGGCTGGGACATGGGTGTTGCGGCTGGCCGTCGCCTCGCGGACGAGAGCGACGCCTTCATCGGCATCACCATCCACAGCGTGGACACGCCCGAAGCCCTGGCGATCTATGGCCGCGCCTACCTGCGCGCCATGATCCACGGCTACCGGGCTGAGCTCCGTCGGCTCCTGGCTGACCGCGCCGATATCGCCGCGAACCTGCGGTACCGCACCCCGGTGACTCCACCGAGTTCAGATACCCACGAAGGGACACCACGATGAGTACCACGCCGATCACCCTTGATGGCCTGCTCGACGACGACCTTCCCGCGCCGCTGACCGCGCGTGAGCTGGCCGACGCGCAGCAGGAGCCCAACGAGCCCGACGAGCCCGACGCGGCCCTGATCGCCCCCGCTGACCCCGGTGACGGCGATACCGTCGCCCCGGCTGCCCCGGCCCACGCCGATGCGTCGCCGGTCATGATGCCTGACCCCGACGCCACCGAGAAGCTGGTGATCGTCGAGGGCCAGACCTTTGTCGTCGATGCCACCATCGATAACGAGACGATCCGCGAGCACCTGATTCGCCAGGGCTTCGCCAACCTCGCCGGCGCGGAGATCCGCATCGGCACGCGCCAGCACCAGGACCAGACCGTCGCGACGGTTGACTTCATCAAGCGGGCGGGCACCAAGGGCGCGCGCGCCTGACACGACACCACCGTATGCCGCACACGATGGGCCGAGGTCGCACCTCAGCCCGTCGTGTGCGGGGGAGATCCTGCAATGACCACGACCGACCAGCGGGACTCGTGCGCCGCGCTGATCACGCTGCTGCGCACGATCCCAGCCCAACCACGTGATGCCCGCAACCCGCTGGCGCTCCTGCGCCCGCTCTTCGACGGCACCATGACCATCGAGACGGCGCTGTCGCCCGCGATCCAGGACGCCATCGCGCAGTGCGAGCAGCTCGCCTACCCGCGTGATGGGAGAGGACGAAATCTATGCGACCGGCTCAGCGGACTGCCCCCCATCCCGGCAGCACACCCGGTCAGCGGCTGGTGAGACGGACGACGATCCGCCGCTCCCGCCGTGAGGCCACCCTCCAGCTCGTCCGCAGCGACCACTGGGACGCACTGATGATCGGCCTGCGCGCGGCGGATATCCTCCAGCAGCGCTTCGCCAGCGTGTACACGACCCACGTTGCCGGCCTGTCTACGCATCCCCGAAATCTGCTCGGCACCGTACAGGCGCTCTTCTCGCTCGTCGCCGCGTGCGGCGTCGAGCTGCCCGATGTGATGGACATCAGCGCCAATGCCCAGGATCCGGTCGCCGCGCTCTCGACCTTCCCGCCATGTGTGCAGAACGACAGTGATGTCCTGGGGGCGCTCGACACCTGCCGCTGGGCACTCGAGTCCTTCCACCCCGTCGTCTACGGACAGCTCCACGAGGTTGAGCCGCTCTTCGACGGCGGGGAGCAGAACCTGCTCGCGCTGCTGCTCTGGGTGTTGGCCGACCAGACCCGCTGGTCGATCACGCCCGATCCGATCCAGGATGTCATCGACGTTGCCATCGGCGAGATCCCCCCAGAGCGGGCGGCGTTTGCCGCCCGGATCGCGCGCCTTGCGGACCAGCGCTGGCCACGCGACCTGCCGATGGATGCGTTTGGCCAGCAGCTTGATCAGCAGACGTACCGCGGGCTCAACCTGGGCAAGGCGGTGCGTTACGTCTTCTCCGCCACAGACCTCCCCTTCGCCGACCTGAGCATGGACGAGCTGGAGGAGATGGGCTGGACGGGGATGGATTGGTACGCAGTGGATTTCGCTACCATCGCTGCCGATCAGGCCGAGGCGCGGGACTACCTCCAGCACTACTACGACCTGGATGCGCTGGTATCCACACAGCCCGAGGTCTTCGACGAGGTGCTGGAGGTGCTCACCGAAGCCGTCGCAGCAACCATCCCGGTACACCCATGTGGTAGCCCGTGTGACCAGCCACCCACCGTCAGAGGCGCATCATGAGGACCAGCCATACCGTTCGCCCCATCCGGCGGAGCGCCCTGCTCACGGCGCGTCGGATACCGCAGGGCGATGACTGGAGCGCCGTCACCACCGGGCTGCTCGCCGCCGGCCACCTGCGCGCCCTGTTCCCGGACTTCTACGCGGCCCACGTCGCCCACCTGCCCACGACGCCCTGCGCGCTGCTGGGGGTCGTCCAGGCCTTCTTCTCGCTCGCCCAGCAGAAGGTGGATCTCCAGATCTCCGACGAGATCACGACCGACCCGCTCCACCCCTGCGCCGTCCTTAACCTCGGCGACGACCTGGATGACGCCTTGGCGTGCGACCTGATCGCCCAGAGCGCCGGGCACGATGTCCACGAGATCTGGCCGGTCGTCTACGGCCTCGATCTCGACCACGAGGAGCTGTTCGGCTTCGGCGTCGCCCCACCGCTGGTCGCGGTGCTCTGCTGGGTGCTTGCGGCCGAGACGGCGTGGGCGCTGCCCTTCTGCGCGGTCGACGAGCTGATCCCCGCAATCCAGCGCCAGCTGTATCAGTGTCGGATCGACCCGGCCATCCTCGCCCGCCTTGACTCCCTGCCCCGGATTCCGCCCGACACGCCGATGGAGGCGCTCTGCGACGCCCTCGACGCGCAGCCACCCGTCCACGGCGGCACGCTGGGGGCGATCATCCGCTACGTGTGCCACGCCACCGGCAATCAGTTCGCCGACCTCTCCCCCGGCGTCGTCGCGCAGATGGATCGCTCGAACCTCGACTGGCGCACCGAAGATCTCGACGCGATCGGCCGGCTCCAGCGCGAGGCGCAGCAGATCGCAGCCCAGTACGCGCAGCTCAACGACGCCGCGCTGCGCCATAGCGCCGTCGTCGAGGCCATCGTCGCACAGGTTGCCTCAACCGCCACGACGTTCCTTTCAGGCCCCGTGTCGGCCTGATTCGGCAGCACGGAGCACCTTGCATGCCTGCAAGGTCAGCCGCATCCCCGCGCCGCGCGTCCTGACGCGCAAAACACCCGTTTCTGAACCCACCAAAAACCCCACCGTATCGAGGTGCCATGGCCACTTTTGTCAAGGCATGGTCTGCCGATGCGCCCAGTATGGAGGAACAATACCATGCTCGCTCGTGAAGACCTCCCCACGGAGCTGCGCCGCCGGCCCTGGCTGCGCGCCCGGCCCCGCCCACTGCGCCAGACGATGGTGATCGACCGCCAGCCGCTGGTTCAGATTGGCATCTTCGAAGATGCCGTCTACCTGACCCGTCGGCAGGGCCAGGGCTGGGTCTCCTACCCGGTCAGCCCGGAAGATCTCGCGGCCGCGCTGGGCAAGCTCCCGACCTGCTCGGGGCTGCTGCCGCCGAACACCCTCGGCACCGGGACGGTCAACGGCCAGCGCTTCTATGTGCTCGCCATCCCACCGCGCCCGGTCACGCTGCGCATCGCGGGCCAGCAGCGGCCCCACCCGATCCAGACCCCGCCGCTGATCTGGGCCGGCTGCGGCCAGGACTACCGCATCTTCGCGCTGAATAGCCTGGAGCCGCCCCAACGCCACCGCGCGTTGTATCACGCCCCGTTTCCCAACACCTACGACCCCGGTACGATTTGCTGGGGCAGCGCGGATCGGCGGGGCGACGCCGCACCCGAGACGATGCTCATTGCACTCGAACTCTACCTGGAAGGGTCGTACTTCAACAGCCACATCGCCCAGAACCGCAGCCGCAGGAAGCCGCGTAGTGTGATGGCGCTCTACCGCCGGCTGAGCGCCAAGACCCCCTACCCGCTCGATGATCTCGTTCCCACCGGACACGATCTGGCCTGGCTGCTCTCGGGCCAGGCATGGCGCGAGGGAGGGATGCGATGAGCGCGGATCTCGCGGCCATCTTCGCCCCGCTGGTGCGCCACCACATCGCCACACCGGCGACGCCGCTGCCCGCACGGACGGCGGGTATCACCTGGATCTGGACGGCGGACGGCATCGCCAAGCGCGGCGTGAACGACCACCTGGAGGCGCTCATTCCGGTTAGCCGAACCCGGCCCGTGCCCGGGCTCGCCAGCCTCCCGCCCTATGTGCGCTGGCCCGACTATGGGCAGGCGCGCCTGCCGGGCGAGTTGCTCCAGGTGGCATTCACTGCTGCCTTGGCCGCAACCGCGCCCCTCGGCGGGCTGGTGGTGCCAACCGAGATCCAGGCGTTCGTCGTCTGGAACGGCGTGGCCCCAGCGCTGCGCATCCCGCCCCAGCACGCCGACCAGATGCGCGTGGCCTACGAACAGCCCCACGACATGCCGGTCATGCTTGATCTCCACTCCCACCACGCGCTGCCAGCCTGCTTCTCAGCGACGGATCGCCGCGATGATCGGAGCGCCGGCCTCTCGGTCAGCGCGGTGATCGGCAACCTCTTCATCCAGCCCGAGATCCTCGTCCGCCTCAACGTCTACGGCGATCACGGCATCGTGCCGGCGCGACTGGTCTTCGACGACCTCGGCCCATTCATTGATCGCGCCGTGACGCGCGGGTATGTCATGGAGGACGCTGATGCACACCCTGACGGTTGAGCGCCCGGTGCCCTTTGTCCTGCCGCCGGGCCAGCCTATCGCGATTTGTCTCGTGGGCTGCGGCGGCACCGGGTCGCACCTTGCCCAGAGCCTGGCCCGGCTGGCCGCCCACGTGCGCGAGCAGGGCGGCCCCCCATTGGCCCTGACATTCATCGACGGCGATACCGTCGAGCGCCGCAATGTTGGGCGCCAGCTCTTCACCGCCCGCGAGGTCGGCAAGCCGAAAGCGCAGGTGCTGGCCGAGCGGCTCAACGCCGCCTTCGGCCTGGGCATCGTTGCGGTGCCGGCGATGGCGACCGCTGGCCTGCTTGCCGAGCTGCACCCAGGCTATCAGACCATCGGCGTCCTCGTCGGCGCGGTCGATACCGCAAGCGGGCGACGCGCGCTGCACGACGCCCTCGCCCACTCCGCGTGGCGCATCTGGCTCGACGTGGGCAACGAGCGCGACTGGGGCACCGTCCTACTCGGCACCGCCACTGAGGCCCGGCACCTGCGCGGCGCGCTGGCCCTCGGCGGGATCTGCACCGCCCTGCCCGCGCCAACCCTGCGCTACCCCCACCTACTCGACGACGCGCCCATCCAGCTACGGGCCGACTGCGCAAACGCCGCCGCTGACGGCGCGCAGAGCCTGATGGTCAACCAGGCGATGGCCGCAGTTGCCGGGCAATACCTGCACCAGCTGGTCATCGCCCGGCAGATCACCACCTGTGAGACCGCCCTCGACCTGGCGACCCTGACGATGCGCTCGACCGCGATCACCGCCGCAACGATTGCCGCCGCCGCCGGACTTACGGTGACCGATGTGATGACCCTGGACGATGACGCAATGAAACGCACAGGAGGCCGCACGTGACGCAGTCATCCCTCGACGAGACCGCTGCCCAGCAGTTCATGCTCTTTGATCTCGGCAGCCCGGAGACAAGCGCGCCCGAACCCGCCATGCTGCCCCAGCTGCCGGATGCCCCATCCGCCCGTCGGAACGGGAAGGCCCCGAAGACCCCGAAGGCAGCGAAGGCCGCGACCCCGGCCCAGACGCCTCAGCGCCCCAAGCGCCCGCCGCAGGCCGACCCGGCGACGCCCCGGCGGCTGGAGATCGCCCCCAAACCCACGCTCCCGGAGATCCCGCCGCTGCTGCTGGCCGGCGTGCGCGCGGCGCTCTTCCAGACCCTCTTCCAGGAAGCGCTCAGCGGGTACCAGGCGCTCCTTGCCCAGCAGCCTATCGACCAGCGCGACCAGGTCGTGCTCGCGGTCGAGCCGGCCCGCCTCGGCGCAGCCGCGCAGCTCCTGCTCGATGCGCCAACGCTCAACGCCGCGGTGAGCCTGCTCGCGCTGGGTGCGTTTCTCAAGACTCAGCCCGCACAGGAGCAGGTGTAGGCTGCCCACCTCGCCCCACCCCCGTTCGCCCGACCACATCCGTCATATTCACTGATGCGCCGAGCCTCCCCCCGCAGGCAGACTAACCTCACTCCTCGCTGCACCGACAGCATCCAGACCAGTACCTGTTCGGAGCACGAGCCACTGCCTGCCGGGGATCATCCCCGGCCCCTGTCATGCGCTTTTGATTAGCGCCCATCCTCAATGTTCCTCCCCCGTCGGGAGGCTGGCCTCTGCTGGCACAGCCTCCCCATACGGGCGGCGGTGCGGCGGCATCACACGGCAACGCCGTAATGGAGGATTCTATGGATCGCACCGAGACCATCGCCGGAACATCCCTGACGCGTGACCTCGTCCCCTGCCTGCGGCCAAAGAGCCCACTCCGTGGCCTCCAGGGCAAGGGCGGCACGATTGTTCTCCGCACGGGCCGCACCGTGACCGTATCGAGCGACACCTTCCGCCAGATCATCGGTGCCGGCAACATGCCCTATGCCGAGCTGCACACGCTGTTGCGTGAAGTCAAGCGCGCGGGCCGCACCGGCGACACTGGGCGTCGCACCCAGCACCTGGCGCGGGCGGCGCAGCTGCTCGCCGAGGCGACCGAGCGCTACCTGACGTGTACCGACAAGGACTGACCATGGCTGACCACCCGAACATCCTGCGCCGCACGGTCGACGCGGCGCACCAGCGCGCGCTCGAAGGCGCCGTGCTTCAGGCGCTACAGACCGGCGCCGGGGTCAACGAAGCCACCTGGCCGCCAGCGACGCCGCTGCCGGAGCTGCTCGCCTGGCTCGACCAGACCATCGCCGCGATGCGCACCCCCCACGGCATCAGCGGGTTCCTGCTCATCGCCTTCTGCGACGATGCCCAGGACGCCGCGATCGAGCTGACCTGCACCACCCGGACGCTCTGGCCCGTGCTGCGCGAGGGCCTCACCCCGACCCTCGCCCGCCTCGCTGCCGAGCACACGATCACACTGACGATCCTCGCATTCGGCACGGCGCTCGACGCCGCACTCCAGTAATCACGCAACACCACGCAGAAGGCCAGCACCCGGTGGTGCTGGCCTTTTTGTGTGTATGCGCTCCATGCCCAGGCCACCGCTCCATCGTGGGCGTGACGACGCAACACCCTGCGCGCTCAGGGGGCGCAGCCCAGTGCGTAGCGGTGGAGCAGCCGGGTGTGGGTCGAGGACAGATACCAGTCGTTCGCGACCAGGTCGGCGGCAGTGATGGTCGCTGTGCCGAAATCCCGGTCGCGGGCGCGGTCAAGCAGCGCGCAGAAGCCAGCGGCGTCGCGCAGGGGCGAGGTGAAGCGGATGGCGGTCAGGTGGGCCGCGCGGATCCGGTAGCGCTGGTCGAGGGTGTCGCCCATCCCGACCGCGTGCAGCTCCTGGCGCAGCCGGTCGCGCAGCTGGTTCAGCCCCTCGTCTGCCGGGAAGCCCTGGATCATCACCGCGCCCCGCACGGCCGTGATACCCCGAAAGGCAATCTGTATGGGCGGGGCGTCCCGCAGTGCCGCGTCCGTCGCCGCCCGGTAGGTGGTCAGGCGCGCATAGTGCGGCTGGTACTGCACCGTGGCAGTGAAGAGCGAGAGCACGGTGATATGCAGATCGGTGATCGGGTAGAGGTATTGGCCGGGCTCAATCTGCGCTGCCTCGGCGAGGAAGGCGGCAAGCGCAGTGGCAACTGCCGCCGGGGGGCGGAGGATGAGCGCGAGCCCGCGCCGCCCATCCGGCTGGGCGCCGGACAGGTGCAGGTCGATCTCGACCGCGCCGACCTCCAGCGCTGGCCGGGCCGCCTGCCAGAAGCCATCATAGTGGGCGTGAAGGGGATGATCTGCATGAAGCATAAATGCCGCTCTGCCTCCAGCCGCGACGGATGTGTGCGCTATCATGCCATAGAATCATCGTAGAAGCGATGGGAGGGCTCACATGCACTATGTTTGGCGCCTACAGCGACCCGCGGGCGGTCGTGCGCCTGGCGCAGGCGGCCGAGGCCGCCGGCTGGAGGCGATCGCGCTCTGGGATCACCTGCTCGTTCCCTACGGTGCCGGCGACCCCTGGGTGACGCTGGCGGCGGTCGCCCAGGCGACGACCCGCCTGAAGCTGATCAGCACCGTCGCGCCGCTGCCGCGCTGCCGCCCGCAGCTGCTGGCCCGCACGCTGGCCGCGCTGGACATTCTCAGCGCGGGCCGAGTCATCTGTGGAATTTTGCCATTCGGCTTCTCCTCACTAGAAAGCCAAACTATGAAACGTACGGCCGAGAAGCGACACTAGATGTAGGGGTACTCCAGGAAATCCTGGAGAGACACGTTGCCTTCTGTCATCAGTTGCAACCTATAATCATGTATAATATGATTGTTTTCAACTCTACATTTGGTAAGCCATGAACAACAGTAATCATCCCCTCCTTGATGCAAAACGACGTCGGCTACGCGAGTTGCAAGTTCAGCAAGCCCGCTATGGCATTGATGCCCCTGCCCATATTACGATCGAGATCGAAGACCTCCAACGCGAAATAGCGAAGCTTTCAGGTAGTATTGGTGCTACAGCTCTGCCGCGTCCATCGCAAGCAGATTTTGTACATCCCTATCCACTGCAAGCCAATTTCACTGGGCGCTTGGACGAACGCAAGCTACTGACCGAATGGTTTTCCTATGGAACTCAGCCAGTTCTTGCTCTCATTGCAATCGGTGGTATGGGAAAATCGGCTCTTACATGGACGTGGGTTCAGAAAGATATACTTTGTCATCCTTTACCTGGAACAACCGATGATCCACCAGAAATTGCTGCGGTCTATCGTATACCTGATGAAGCTAAGCCAGAAGGTATCTTATGGTGGTCATTCTACGAGACCCAAGCGAGTTTCGCAGCCTTTCTTGATGAAGCAATTGGCTATGCAAGTGATCGTATTCTGAACTTATCTGACATAACCTCGTCCTATGACAAGATCCGTGTTCTACTCAGCCTGCTGCAACAGCGCCGGCTATTGCTAGTACTGGATGGTTTCGAACGTGAATTGCGAGCTTACGCTCACCTTGGTGCAGCTTATGCGAGCGATCCCGTGGATAAAGTATCACCCCGTAAAAACCGAGCCTGTACCGATCCACAAGTCGGTCGCTTTCTGCGAGATGCAGCTACATTACCACTCAAAAGTCGTATTCTCTTGACCAGTCGTCTATTTCCGTACGAATTGGAAAACCTAGCAGGTTGCCAACGCAAGGATCTTACAGCACTTGACCCACAGGATGCCGTAAATTTTTTTCGCTTGCAAGGTATCCGTGGTACACGTGCGGAAATTCAGACGGTCTGTGAGTCCTATGGTTATCACCCGTTAGCCCTAAGGCTGTTGGCTGGCGTCGTAAAAAAGAATCACCGTGTCCGCAATGATATTAAAATAGCTAGTCAATATCCTATATTGTCTGAGGAGGAAGGAAATGCGCTGAATCATGTATTGCAGAGCGCATACAATGAATTAGCCAATCCAGAACGCACCCTGTTGAGCCACCTTGCCGCTTTTCGCAGTCCAATGGGCTACGATGCACTTGCAATTTTTAATATGTATGACAACAATCAGTTGTTTGACGCGGCATTACAAGATCTTGAAGATCGAGGTATGCTATCCTTTAATCCTGAGTTGATGCGTTATGATCTGCATCCCGTCGTTCGTAGCTATGCATATGATCGTCTGTATGATAAAACAATGATTCATAGTCGCTTGCGTGATTACTTTGCCGCCTTACCTGTGCCATCTGAATACGAGATACTCAATATCAGTCAACTATCGCCCGTAATAGAACTTTATCATCATACTGTTCGATCAGGCCAGTATGATGCAGCTTGGGGAGTATATAGCAATCGATTACGACATCCTTTTTATTATCAGTTTTGTGATTACGAACAAGATATACAATTGTTGTTATCGATACCTACAAATGAGGTTGGAATACCAAATCTCTCATCATCCACTGCACAAATTTGGAATCTACTTTATCTCGGCATGTCTTACGAGCGGACAGGACAACTAAGATCTGGAATTGACGCCGTTGGTAAGGCTGTCCAAATCGCCCGAAAGGCTGGAGAGCAAAGAGATCTTGCGGCATCCTTAGTTCCTTTTTCAATGCTTCATTGTGATGCTGGATATTTACTAGCGGCTACTAAGGCCGCAAGTGAGTCTACTCAAATATTTGATCGCATTGGAGATCAAAATTGGAAGGGCATTAGTCATCGTTGCCTTGGTCGCATCCTCACAATACAAGCTCAAACTGATGATGCGATAGAAGAATTTAAGAAGGTTGAACTTGAATACCGCGATGATCCGATATTTTCTCATGGACGAAGCATTTTAGTGTCTTACAAAGCTCTTTCTTCTCTTTGGCTAGGAGAACCAAGGAAGGCCCTGCAACTCGCAGACATAGCTAGGGATCTTGCACAATCAGGTCAACTGAGGCGAGAGGAGATATGTGCTACTTGGATTATAGGCTTGTCTTGGGTAGTACTAGCAGAGCTAGGGGAAGATCACAAACAGCATTGTCTAACTGAAGCGGAAATCCATCTGAATAGAGCTATTGTAGAGTGTCGACGTAGCCATCTCGTCGAATTCGAGCCCGATATCTTACTCTCATGGGCTCGATGGCACTACCTCCAGAATAATTTTGTACGTGCTCACATCGACGCAGAAGAAGCCTTGTTAATAACTGATCGCTGTGGATACCGCTTAAAGCAAGCAGATATTCATAACTTCCTTGCCCAATTGGCCTTAGATGAAGGCAAACGGGATGAGGCTTGCCACCATGCTGAAGTTGCTAAAGAGCGAGCTTGGTGCGATGGGGTACCGCACTGCTTTAAACCAGCATTAGATAAAGCGGAACGGCTATTGCGGGAAATCGGGGAGAGTTAAGACATCACAATCGCTACTTGTAATTCAATTATGGAAAGCGCAATGAATATATAAATAAACCAACCCAAGATCGAGCAATTCAGCGACATGCTTCCTTTAGAGGTATGAGAGGCGCTGTAGTGCTATCGAGAAATAGCGGTCGCCCCCGAACTGATCGCTGTGGGCTCAATGATTGAGCCCATCGCTGCGCACGTGGAGCTACAGATGCGCCTGTTTCTCTTTCGCCTGGGCACCACGGGCAGCGGCTCGCCCGCGCCAGGCTATCTGGTGCAGACCGCCGATGGCACCAATATTTTGATCGATACGGGCTACCCGCGCTCGATGCTCGGCGCCGTGCCTCCACCTGGCGCGTCTGGCCCATCCGTCGCGCCAGGCGAGACCATCGACCAGCAGCTTGCCGGGCTGGGTCTCAGCCCGGCCGATATCCACCTGCTGGTGTGTACTCACCTCGATGTGGATCACGCGGGCAATCACGATCTGTTTCCCACCGCCGAGCTGATCATCCAGCGGGCGCACTACGAGTCCGCCCACACGGGCCACTCCCCGCGCTTTGCGGCGACCCGCGACGCCTGGGGCCACCCGGCCCTGCGCTATCGCCTCGTCGAGGGCGATACCGTCCTGGTGCCCGGGGTTGAGCTGATCGCGACCAGCGGGCATGTGCCGGGCCACCAGTCGGTGCTGCTCCGGCTGCCGGAGACCGGGCCGGTGCTCCTGACCATCGATGCCATCCCGCACGTTGCCCAGCTTGACCCGGAGACCCGGACGATCGGGCCGCACGATATGGACGAGGCCGGCGTGCGGGCCAGTACGCGCAAGCTGGTCGATCTGATCGCCCGCGAGTATATCCAGTTGGTGATCTTTGGGCACGACGCGGCCCGCTGGCAGGAGCTGCGCCAGGCGCCGGAGTTCTATGCGTGAATGCGCGGCAAGCGCACGGTGTTGCCCAAAAATTGACTCTCCTTGCCCGTTGACATGCCCTACCGGCCTGGGTAGCATGGTGGCACCGTATAACGCTAGGAGGTGGTATGGCCAGCAAGGATCGCAACGATGCGGGGCGCCAGGCGGGGGTGCCCGCTCGGATCTCCGAGACCACCCATCGCGAATTGCGCTACGTCGCAGCGGTGTGGTCGCTCGGCGCGAAGGACGGCGCGCCGACGACGATTCGAAGCCTTATTGATCGGGCCTGGGACGCATTCAAGCAGCAGCGACAAGATGTGGTCGAGCTGTTACAGCGGACGGGATCGACCGAAGAAGGAACTGCATCTCAAGACTGACACCACCGACGTATTCCCATACCATACCAAGCCGCCTGCCTCCTGATAGCGAGCGATTGCCACTCCTTCCGCTATGAGCAGGCATCCCAGGAGACACCGCCGATGCCCACGAAATCGTGCATCCGGTCGCCGCTACGCGTGTGCGCCGATAGGGCGCGGCAAGATGGCACCGGGCCGCTACCGCATCAGATTCCCGACACGATCACGATTCACCCACCAACATCCGATGGTGATCGCGCTGCGTTCATCGCAGTGCTTGCCGCCATCCTCGTACGTGTCGCACATCAGCGCGCCGAGATGGAAGAAGCACAAGCCCAGAGGGCAGCATGACTGAAACTATGCGCACCGCAATCTACATTAGGGTCAGTAGTGACGAACAGGTCGAGGGCTACAGTCTCGACGCACAGCTGCGCGCCTGCCGGGCCTACGCCGACATGCGCGGGTGGATCGTAGTTGACATCTATGCCGATGAGGGCCTGAGCGCATTCAAAGATCGTATCGAGGATCGGCCACAGTTGACGCGCCTGCTCGCGGATGTCCGTGCCGGACTCGTCAATGCCGTGATCGTCCATAAACTCGACCGCTTCTTCCGGCGGGCACACCTGCTCCTCCAGACCGTGGAGGAGTTCGAGCGCCGCGGGGTCATCCTGGTATCCATCAGCGAGCAAATCGACTTTTCGACGCCCATTGGCCGGGTCATGCTCGCCAACCTCGCGGCCTTTGCCGAGTATTACAGCCGCAATCTGGGCGAGGAGACGCGGAAAGGTCATCGCGAGAAGGCCCGCCAGGGCAAGATCGTCGGCCCCATTCCCGTCGGTTACCGCAAGGATGAGCAGGGCGTTCTGGTGCCATCGAGCGATGCCGAGGTGGTGGTGCTCATCTTCCAGTTCTACGCGACCGGCCAGTACTCCTACGGCGACATCGCCGCTGAGCTCAACCGGCGCGGCCATCGGCTGCCAAGCGTGAAGTACACCACCAGCTTTCTGTACAGCAAGGGCAGCGTCCGGGAGATCTTGCGCAACCCCATCTACCGAGGCATCGTGCGCTGCACCGGCCAGGAGTATCCTGGCCTGCACACACCGCTCATTGATGAAGCCACATGGCAGGCGGTGAAGCAGATTCGTGAGCCACGCGCAGGCAAAGGCGGTCGCGTGAGCATACGACCCAAGGATGAGCAGGCGGCCCTGCTTACCGAGATCGCCTACTGCGCCCACTGCGGGAACCCGATGGTGTATCAGCCCGGCGATGGGGTGGAGCGCACGCGACACTACTATCAGTGTAGCCGGCGGGTGAACTGGCGTGACTGTAGCGCCCGGATGGTATCGTTTGCGTTCATAAGAACCATTTAGTTTTGTTGCGTTTCATTGCGTTTTGTTTCGTTCGCTGACGTTGCGAAATTCATACAAGTGTGCTATGATGAACCCATCACGGCATCGCTGTGGTGTTGTACCTGCACAAATCATTGGCGGTTCTGCCACGCAATCGGGTGGCAGGTAAAATGATGACCGTCGCAGTTCTATCGGTCGTGCGTAGTCGTCAA
>CAISPW010000043.1 GCA_903887465.1 uncultured Oscillochloris sp.
CGGCAAAGCCGCCAAAAACCAACCAAAAAAGATTTTTCGGGGGTGGCGTTGCCACCCCCAAACCCCCGCCGGAGGCGACGTTGCAACCGCCCTGACCCTATCCGTGAACAAATTGTCAAAGGGCGACCATTCTGGTAGTATGGGCGGTAAGTGAAATTTGGGTAAAATGGCGCTATCTGAGTTTGTGCGGATTTTAATATTGCCTGACGGACAGATGCTGCGCCTATGTCTTACAACGACAGCAATAGCGCCACTTCGGCAATGATCCAGCCGCTATCGGACGGGGGTAGCCCGCTGCCGTCTTGGCCGCTGCTGGTGGCTGAGATCGCCCAGGCCAGCGATGGTGCCGACATGGAGCGACGGGCGACTCTGGCCCTCGCAAGTATTCTCCCCAGCAGTCGCTACGAGTTGGCCTGGACAAGCGACGATGGCGGCCCTAGCCTAGGAAGTTCGGCTATCCTGGCCCAGCTGCACGCTGGCGTGCCGGTGATGGGGCGCGCAGAACTCCCCGGCTACGTCCCGGTACGCTGCGGGGCGCAGCTTGAGGGCTGGGTGCGCGTGATCCCCGGACGCTGGACGACGAGCCAGGAGCAGGCGCTCACCCTGTTCGCCGCTGTTCTCGGGCCAACCCGGCGGGTGCTGCGCCCAGGGCCTGATGCTGTCGAGGCGAGCTATCGGCAGCTCCGCGCAGAGGTCACGCAGATTCGTGACACCCTCGGACTCAGCGCCCTGCTTGAACAGATTGACCAGATCGTCCAGCACACCATCGGCCACATGTGTTTTCAGGTGGCCCTGCGCTACCAGCAGAGCAGCTGGATCTCGATGGCCTACCTATCGAGCAACGGCGAGCAGATCAGCTGCCATGACTTCTGGGAACAGGGTAGCGGCCTCACCGGCACGATCATCCAGACGAAGACCCCGATCTTTACCGAGGACTACCCCGACGAGTGTACCCGCCAGGGTGTGCAGCCGCTGTACATCGCCCCCCTCTTCCACGCCCACGCCTGGATGGGCGCGCCTCTGTGCGACGGCGAGCGGGCCTATGGCGTGATCTGCTACTTCAGCGCCGACCCTGAGGAGCGGTTCTCACCGCTCCAGCGCGAGCTGTTCCTGATCCTGGCCGAAGAGACGGCCCGGCCGATCCGCCGGGCCCAGTTGCTGCACTCGGCCGAACAGCAGGCCCGTCAGATGCAGGCGCTCAACCGGATCACCCACGCGATCACCTCGACCCTTGACCCGCAGCGGGTGCCTCCGATGATCATCGAGCAGGCCCAGGAGCTATTTACCGCTGAGGATGGTTCACTGCTGATCCGAGACGAGCAGACCGACGAGTTGGTCTTTAGCTACGTGGGCGGACCGGTCAGCAGCCATCTCCTCGGCCAGCGCATGGCCTCAGGCGTCGGCCTCGTCGGCTACGTTGCCAGCAGCGGGCAGCCCATTATGGTCAACAATGCCCGCAGCGACGACCACCTCTCTGGCGCGCCCGATGGCGGCACTGGATTTCTCATCCGCTCGCGGATCGTCGTGCCCCTGCGCGGGATCGACGGCATCAAGGGAGTGATCGAGATCTTCAACCGGCGCGACAACGCCCCCTTCATCGAGGATGACCGCGCTCTGCTGGAGGTGATCGCCGACCACGCCGTGATTGCCCTGGAGAACGCCAGCCGCTTCGCCCAGATCGACCGGACTCTCACGCGCCGCATCCAGGAGATCGACCGCAGCAACGAACGGCTCCGCTGCATCCTGCGGGCGTCCAACACCCTACGGGTCGAGCGCAACCGCGAGGATCTGCTCCAGGTGATCGTCGAATCAATCTCTGAGAGCGTGGGCTTCCGCAGTTCGGTGATCGCCCTCGTGCAGTACCACGACGGTGGCGCGCCCTACATGCAGCACCTTATGGCCGCCGGGCCGGCTTCCGAATCGCTGGATCGTATGCGGGCCATCCGCACGCCCCTCGCCCACATGCTGGCCCTGCTGCGCCCCGAGTTCCAGCGCAGCCCCTCGACCTACCTCGTCGACCGGCACTACCGCGAGCATATGGATCGGTGGGATCGACCGGGGCACGTCCACATCCCCGTGACGGCACCTGACCGGCCTGGGAGTTGGCACCCGCAGGATGCCATGTTCAGCCTGCTGCGCAACAGCCACGGCAAGATCCTCGGCATGATCGCGGTCAGCGACCCGGAGGATGGCATGCTGCCCGGCCCCGAGCAGGTGCAGATTCTCGATATCCTCGCCAACCAGGCCACCGTGGCGCTGGAGAACGCCCAGCTCTACAGCGACCTGCAGCATAGCATGAGCAGCCTGACGGCGCTCAACGGCCTGGGCCTAGCCTTCAACACCACCCTGCGCTCGCCCCAGGAGATCTACGAACTGACCGTGAGCGGCATGATGGCCCAGAGCGAGGGGCGCTGGGGGATGGTCTTGCTCTGGCGGCCCCATCGCTCCATGGACAGCCTGATCCTCGGCACCCGGATCGGTGTCGAACCCGCCGACCAGATGGCGGTCGAGCAACTGGCCCGCGAGGTGATCCTGCTCCGCCGCCCGCAGACGATGCTCCCCAGCACCGCCGGCGGCGAAGCGGTCGTGGCCATCCCTCTGCGGGCCACCCGCCGCGTCCTCGGCGCGATCTGCATCGGCTGCGCCGAGGGTCTGCCCAACGCCTCGGTCGTCGAGAGCCTGAGCCTCTTCGCAGGGCAGGCCGCCGTCGCCGTCGAGAGCCTCCAGCTCCTTAGTGCCGTGCGCCTTGGCCGTGACCGGCTGGCCTCGATTATGGCATCGACCCGCGAGGGCATGCTCCTGGTGGATGAGGCCGGCGACATCGTGGTGGACAACGAAGCCTTCCGCGAGCTGATCAACCTTGTCGCGTGGCCCGCCGCCGCGCCCAGCGGCGACCTTGAAGGCATGCCGATCAGTTCGCTGCTGTCACGCTGGCAGGCGGCAGCAAACTATAACCCAGGCGACCTGGAGCAGCTCTATGTCGGCCTGGCGAGCGTGGCCGATGGCCTGGAGCGCTTTGTCTGCGGCCAGCTCACCTCGCCGCACGCCGGCCCGCGTGCCCTGGAGTGGAGCGTGCTGCGGGCCATCCCCGAGGGCGAGGGTGAGCAGGAGCAGGCGCGCGCGCCGCACCGCTGGCCGATCCTGCTCACCGTGCGCGACATCACCGCCGCGAAGGAGGCCGAACACCTGCGCCAGGACCTGACGAACATGATGGTACACGACCTGCGCAGCCCGCTGACCAGCGTGATCACATCAATCGATATGATCTTCCGTGGCACCGCCGGCGAGTCCACCCAGATGCAGCGCGATATCCTGAGCATCGCCTACGCCAGCACCCAGCACCTGCTCGATATGGTCAACCTGCTGCTCGATATCAGCCGGCTGGAGGGCGGGCAGATGCCCCTCGACTGCGTGCCGGTCGAGCTGAACCAACTGGCGGATCGGGCCATCGCCCGCATGAAGATCATCGCCCACAAGCATAGCGTGACGATCAACCGCGAGGTCGCCGCCACAGATCTGCACATCAGCGCCGACCGTGACCTTATCCTGCGCGTACTCCAGAACCTCCTCGACAACGCCCTGAAGTTTAGCCGGAGGGGCGGGCAGGTGCTGCTACAGACCAAGGATGCCGAGCCGCCGGGGTTTGTGCAGGTCGCCGTGCGCGACTATGGCATGGGCATTAAGCCCCACGACCTCGATAAGATCTTTACGAAGTTCGGCCAGGCCGGCAACCG
>CAISPW010000044.1 GCA_903887465.1 uncultured Oscillochloris sp.
CGCTGGCAATTTCGAGCATATATCCATAGGGGTTTAGGCCACCGCCATCCGCGCCTCGATTACCCGGCGCACGGCGTCCACATCGGCGGGCAGTTCGACCGGCGGGTTGGCGTAGGTGCCGACCGCCCCTTCCAGCTTGCCCTCGTGGTAGTCCACCTTAAAACGGCTGAACTTGAGTCCGTGGGCCGTCGAGATCACCACCACCCGGTCGCTCTTCTTGATCTCGCCGCGCTTCACCAGCTTGCTCAGGGCGGCCAGGGCCACGCCGGTGTGTGGGCATGCGTAGGCTCCGGTGCGGTCGGCCAGGGCGGCGGCGTCGGCTAATTCCTGCTCGCTGGCCTGCTCAACAATCCCGTTGAATCGCGTCAGCGTGCTGATCGCCCGGTTGATGCTGATCGGGTCGCCGATCTGGATGGCGCTGGCGGCTGTGGACTGGGCGGAGATCGGCTCGTAGCGCCAGCCGTTCTTGTAGGCACGATAGAGCGGGTTGGCCCGCTCGGCCTGGGCGCAGACGATCCGTGGCAGTCGGTTGATCAGGCCCAGGTCGTACATCATCTGCACGCCCTTGCCGAGGGCTGAGGTGTTGCCCAGGTTGCCGCCAGGGATGATGATCCAGTCAGGGACATCCCAGTCGAACTGCTGGACGATCTCGATGCCGACGGTCTTCTGGCCCTCGATGCGCAGCGAGTTCAGCGAGTTGGCTAGGTAGATCCCGCTATCGGCGCTGGCCGTCACCTCGCGGACGATCCGCATGCAGCCGTCGAAGTCGGTGTCGAGGGCCAGCACCAGGGCGCCGTGGGCCACCGGCTGCACAAGCTGGGCGATGCTGACCTTGCCCTTGGGCAGGAAGACAATCGTCGGGATGCCGGCGGCGGCCCCGTAGGCGGCCAGGGCGGCCGAGGTGTCGCCGGTGGAGGCGCAGGCCACCGCCCGGATGGGCTTGCCGTCGCTGATCATCTGCTTAACCACACTCACCAGCACGGTCATGCCTAGGTCTTTGAAGCTGCCGGTGTGGCTGTTGCCGCACATCTTGATCCACAGGTCGTCGACGCCGATCTGCTGGCCCAGGCGCTCGGCCCAGAACAGGTTGGAGCCGCCCTCAAACATGCTCACGATATTTTTGTCGTCGATGTTGGGGCAGAGCCATTCCTTCTTGCCCCACACGCCGCTGCCGTAGGGCCAGGTGGTACGCATCCAGCGGCTCTCGAAGAGCTGCTTCCATTCGGCGGCGCTGCGCTGGCGCAGCGCGTCCATGTCGTGCTGTACCTCCAGCAACCCGCCCGACTTCGAGTAGTACACCACCTCAGTGAGCGAGTGCCGCTCGCTCGGATCGTCCTGCGCGGCGAACCAGGCATTGTAGTTCATCTCCACCTCCGGTGGGGGAATGAGGGCCGACGGCCCATTAAGGATCTTCATAGTATTGGGCGTTGGCGGCTGCCCCGCCAACGCCCAATACTATAGCCGACTCAACGCGCCAGTCAGTACCCAGCGTCGGCCAGCGAGATAGCGCGGCGATGGCCGCCTGCGGTCGCCGTGAAAGCGGTGGAAGAAGGCCGCACGCATGATACCCGATCTCATACGTCGTGCGTGCGGTGCGATCTCGCCTCACCCCTCACCCCTCACCCCTCACATATTTAGCACCGAGCTGTGGGCGGGGACGCTGAGGACGCCGAAGAGTTCGCTGCTCGCGCCCAGCAGGTTGATGCAGCGATCAAGGATGGCGACGCCATGATTGTCGATCGGCACGCCGCCCTCCCAAGAGCGCAGCAACTCGGATGCCTCGCTATAGGTCTGGATGGCGGCGCGGCGATCCTCGCTCTCAGGCAGGCGGGCCTCGGCGGCGGCAATCAGCAGGTTCAGCCGCTTACGGGTCAGGTCGGAGTTGGTGCTGAAGGGCCGGATGTGGGCGTGGCATTCGGTGAGCAACTGCCCCTCTTCCTGAAGGTACTTGAGCATATTGGTGAAGCAGATCCGCAACTCGCCGGCCATCGTCTCGTCGGGGAAGCGACCAAGTAGCCCGATTGCTCGTCGGGCCTGATCCGCGTGCCTGACGGCCTCGGCGATCTCATCGCTGAAGCCGGATGTGCGCGTTGGGCCATGATCACGGAAGGGCCAGAGGTCGCTCATATGAAATGCGATCTGCTGCAACTCGATCACCTGCGGGCCGCTGCCGAAGTCCAGCAGCGCCTCGGCTAGGCGCACCTCCTTGATCACGCGATCACAGAGCGCACGCGCCTCGGGCAGGGCGGCCACGATCCGCCGCAGGGCCGTCGCGTAGTTGTCGATGTCACTGTAAAGCGACTCGTTGGCCCGCTTGAAGAGCTGCTGCATATCACCTTCTCTGGCAGTGAGGGAGGTAACTTCGCCCCATGTTCGGTACATGTGACAAGCGCCGGGAGCTTCAACAGGGCGGTTGCAAAGTCGCCTCCGGCGGGGGTTTGGGGGTGGCAAAGCCACCCCCGAAAGATCTTTTTTTTTGTTGGTTTTTGGCGGCTTTGCCG
>CAISPW010000045.1 GCA_903887465.1 uncultured Oscillochloris sp.
AGTTCGTGACGCACGTTGTTGAGGATCTCCTCCTCGCTCTGCTGTCGGGTGCGCTCCACAATCACCACGAGTTCGCGGCGGCGGAAGTCGGCGTGGGCCACAATACCGGGTATAGCGCGGGCAGCCGGGTTGACCTGGTAGTAGTCCTGGCTGGTGGGGAAGAGGCGCAGGCTGAGCGGCGGCGGCGGACGATAGCTGAAGCTGGTGGCCACCTCATCGTAGATCGTATCGACGAAACCGGCGTAGCGCCCGGCCTCAGCCTCTTCGCCCACAGTATACAGAATCGTGAAGGTCGTCGTATCGCGTTCGCGCCACTCACCGGCCTGGGCGCTGGCGTTCCCCGGCGCAAGAAATGCGACTGCTAGAGCGATGAATAGAACCACACATATTGATCTGCGCATAGCGTGATGACTCCCACCGCTGTAACTTGAGATCGTCGCACCACAGCGCAGCGCGCTGCCCTGACGCTACCGTGCGTCAAACACCTCGGCCACGCCCACACTAAAACCGTCGAGGAGCTTCGAGACCGCCTGTTCACCGCGACCAAAGACCCCGTGTGCGACGACGATCCAGTATTCAGGGATACCCGCCTCGGCGTAATCACGCGGCTTCTCTCACGAGTGATCCTCGCGCTCGTGGAGCATATCCTCGGGGTGCTGACGGATCTCCAGGCTGCGTACCTCGATCTCGCGGCGTAGCTCGCGCCGAAGTTGGGCTGCGGCCCAGCGCCGGTGCTGCTCGGACGTTTGCACCGCTAAGGTTTCTACCCGTCGCGGTTGCCCTTGCTCGTCCATAGCAACCATAGTGAAATAGCATGTGATCACATGGCGCTCGATCCGGCTAACAATTTCTTCCGCCGTTACGCGAATTCCTACCTCCATCGAACTAACACCGGTATAATTCACCGATGCCTGAAAGGTGACGAGTTCACCGACATGGATGCGCTCGCGGAAAATCACCTGGTCAACCGATGCGGTGACGACATAGCCGCACGAGTAGCGCGAGGCGCAGGCGTAGGCCACCTGGTCGAGCAGTTTCAGCACGTGACCGCCATGCACATTGCCGGAAAAGTTGGCGGTGTCGGGAGTCATCAGCACAGTCATCTCAAGACGACGATGTTCCATTAAAGTACCCCTTCGTTTCTCAGAAGACACTCCCGCATTATAGTGGTGTTTAGATAAGGTTTCAGGTGCCAGGTTTCAGCTTTACAGTGTGGTGATGAGGCGAGGATGCGACGAGGCGATGCTGTCGCATCCTCGCCTCATCGCGTCCCCGCCAAACAGTAAAGCTGTTCTGAACCATGTCTCAGATAAAAAATAAGGGGTAGAGTACACTTGGCGAGAACCCAACGAAGACGAACATGCCAGCCATAGTATTCAGGATCCTGTATACTGAACCTTGATAGAATAGGCGTGCAAAGGGGAGTCCGCGCATCGCCATATACCGCTTGACTTTAAGCCGCCTTTGTTCTTATGATGAAGCAGTGGCATCACAGCATATCCTGAGGATGAAACGACCATGGTACGAATCGTCGTATTGCGATTATTAGAAAGCTACTTCCGCCATCGCTGGCTCTACCTTATCCCCATCGTTATCACCCTCACCGCATGCGGAATCTACATCGTCAGTACGCCCCCAAGCTACTCGGCAAATGGTCGGCTTTATGTGTCCCAGCAAAATCTTCTGGCCAACCTCACATCCAGCAACACAGGAGGGTCGTGGTATGTCTCGGCGGCACAGTCAACTGTCACCGAACTAAATGAACTGATCGGCACGCAGGCGTTTATTCGTCTAGTGATAAAAAAGACTGATCTCGAACAGCAGATGGCAGACGGACCCACCGCAGTAGAGGAGACCATCACGTATGTGCGCAAAATCCTAAGTATCCAGACCGTCGGTGATAAGCTCGTGGGAATCAGCGCCACCGGTGAGGATCCAACCATTGTGTACCAGGTCGTAGTCTCAACAATGAACGCCTATGTTCAGTGGAAAATCAACAGCGGATACCAAGAGAGTATAGCCGCAAGTTCCTTCTTCGACAACTTGATGAAGCCCTATCAGGATGAAGTAGACCAAACTCGTAATAATTTGATCACATTCCTTACCGATCATCCCCAGCCCGTGCGCGGCACCCGCCCGCCCGAGGAGCAGATGGAGATTGATCGTCTTCAGATTGTGGTGACGAAAGCTGAAGATCGGCTCAATAAGGCCCGGGATAACGGAGAGAGCGCACGGCTTTCCCAGGCGCAGTCTGAGAGTGTGACAAAACAGACCTACATGGTCATTGATCAGCCGCAGATGCCCAAAGATGCGGCGGTTTCGATCAAGGCGATTCTAACGAGCATAGCGATCTTTCTTGTGGTGGGAATCTTTCTTACGGCGGCAGGAGTTACCGGCGGGGCACTCCTCGATCACAGCCTACGCTTTCCGATCGATGTTCGTCACGGCCTCAGCCTTCCGGTGCTGGCAATGGTGCCGATTGCGAAGCCACTGATCCTCGCGCCGGCCACCGGGCAAGCAACGTCTCCCTCGAACGAAGACACGAATCTCGATGAGAATACCAAGGAAGACTCGGGTGTCCTTCGACCGCGAGCGTCATAGATATGCGTTCGTCAAATGTTATATATGCGGTCATCTTGCTTATTATAGAGGCATATACACATGTCTAAACGCCGCAGAGAAGGTGTGGACTTGAACAATGTACTCTCAGTGCATGCCGCCAATGGCGCACTCCAGCGCACCTTCGACGCCGATATAATCCAGAGCATTCGGTATATGGCAACCGAACTCACCCTCAACAGCATACTTCCGCCCCGCGTCGCGCTTATCGCCGCACTACGCGGCGAAGGTGTCACCCATACCGCAGTCGCGCTGGGCCTCACGCTCGCGAATGATACCGGTGCCAAAATTTGTATCGTCGAGCTAAACTGGTGGTCGCCAGGAATGATTGCGCTGCTTGACCCGAAGGTAATCACCGCCGAGGTCAGCAAGCATGACCATAAAAAGAGTAGACCCCTGCCATCTCCAACCGCACTTGCCAGCTACCCCGGGCTTTCCGGCGTTCTCTCAGGCAAGCGTAGCCTCAATGAGGCTATTATTCACAGCAACCTGCCGAACTTCGATCTGATACCCGCTGGCGAGGTACCAATCGCCAAGCGCCCATCCACCGCCCGCAGCCCATCCTTAAGGCAGGTACTCGACCAGTTATCGACGGACTACGATCACCTCCTCCTCGATATTCCGGCCATTCGTACAACAAGCGACTCGATTGCCCTCGCCTCCCTAGCAAATGCATGCATTGTCGTAGCCCATCAGGGTGCCACATCGACGGCCAGCGTACAGAAGGCACTGGACGATGTGAAAAGCCTGACTATGCTCGGCGTCGTGCTGAATAAGGTTTCGGTCAACATGCCAAACTGGATCCGCTCCCTGGTGCCACAGGAGTAACCCATGAAAGTCTTTATGGGGTTTCTTCTGGTTTGCTTCTTCAGCGGATGGCTGATGAACAAGATCAGCATAAAAAGGATGACCCTCCTCCTGATCATGTTGAGCATCATAATCTCCGGGGGCTACTTCTTCCTCCGCTTTATCTAATAGAGCCATCCCCTTGGAGCCGTGAAGAGGAGTCTAGGCTTCAGCCGGCTAAAGCCTAGACTCCTCTTCACAACCGGAATAGGACTGCTATAGAGCCATCCTACTGGGGCTATAAAGCCGCTTGAATCGGAGAGGCTGCGTCCTCTCTCAGCCTCCCCGCCGAGGGAGACAATAAAGGGTAGAGATTCTATGGTCGTTGATGCCTTTTTGCCAAAGCAGGTGCCCACGATCACCGAGTATATACAGCGTACCCAGAACGCATGGAGGCTCATGTTTATGAGCCTCCTCGGGATCAGCGGGATTGTCAGCGCACTCATGTTCCGCAATGGCACCTCGTGGTCGATGATCGCCTGGATCATCTACATTGTTGGCATCATCGCTATCATCTACAACCCGCGCTATGGCTTGTACATGATTCTCGGCTTCACGCTGATGAGTGATCAGGCGATGCTCTACTGGTACCCGTTCGCCAAAAATTTCTCCAGCGTAGAGTCGATGATGTTCTTATCGCGTGCAGTAAACTTCAGCCCGCTTGAAAGCTACATTGTGCTTACATTCGTCTCGTGGATGGGCCGAATGGCAATGGAGCGACGTTTTCGCTTTCGCACAGGGTTGCTCTTCTGGCCTGCACTGCTCTTTGCCCTCTTCATCACAATTGGCCTGGGCTACGGCATGACGCATGGCGGCACATTCAAAATCGCCCTAACGGAAGTGCGCCCTATCTATTACATGCCGCTCATCCTCATTCTTACCAGCAACCTAATTGAAACCCGAGTCCATGTGAATCGGCTGATCTGGCTCATGGCACTGGCCCTTGCATATAAAGGCATTGCTGGTGTGGTGTATATCGCAACCTCACTCAACTGGGATATCGGCAGCGTTGAAGCAATCGGCGAACACGCCATGTCAATCCAGTTCAACGCCTTCTTTATTCTTGCGGTTGTCGCCTGGTTTTACCACGACTCAGTACTCAAACGGATCGTCTTTTCCATCCTAACACCGTTTCTGCTCTATAGCTTCTTCGCGAACCATCGCCGCGCGGGCTTCCTCACCTTAGGCCTTGGCATCGGTATTGTCTTGACCATGCTCTACCGCGAGAATCGCAAGCTTTTCTTCACAATCGCTCCTACTGGGATGGTCCTTTTTCTGCTCTACCTAGCCGCATTTTGGAACAATAACGGTTCCTTCGGTATTATCGCGCGGGCGGTTCGCTCCGTCGTGGGCCAGCCAACCGCCCGCGATGCGGCATCGAATATCTATCGCGATCTTGAGAATATCAACACGATGTTCAATATTAAAAGTTCGCCGATATTCGGAATTGGATTTGGAAACAAATTTCACATCATTGCCCCCTTACCCGACATCAGCACCTTCATCTGGTGGGAGTATATTACCCACAACTCGATCATGTGGGTCTGGATGGAAGCTGGTGTTGGCGCATTCTTCGCGATGCTGCTGCTCGTAGGGATGACCATGATCGTCGGGGGACGAGCGATCTGGAATATACCTTACGGCCCATTACGTGGCGTTGCGCTGACCGCGACCCTCTATATATTCATGCACTTCACCTATGCCTACGCTGATATGTCATGGGAAGGTGTCAGCATGACCTTTGTAGGTGTCATGATGGGCTTGATCAATAGCCTAGAGGATATCGCCAAGCGGCCACTACCAACTCAGATAAAGCGCTGGCCTTGGGTGCCCAATGTCGAACTCGCGCCAGTAAAGCGTTGGCCCTGGATACCCGATACAGGCATCCTGCCCCCCTACAGCAAACCAAAAGCATGGCCTATGCCCATACCTGCCTATCGTGCAGCGCAGATGGCTCGTGCTGAACTGCATGCTCATCGCAAAGCAGATATTTAAGGCCAGGGTATCATGCTATCGTTCTGCTACTGTCGCCATACCACATTATTCGGGCTACTGTTGATCACCCTGATCATGGTTGGCTGCGGCGTACAGCCAACCACCACACCGCAGGCAGCGCCAACCATCGCGTCGATATTCGGGACACTACCCACGATCAGACCTGTCGCAACACTCGATTCAAACGTTACGAATGACTCTATTCCACAGCCCACACCAAACGCTACCGCAATCATGCAGGCCACCATTAGCGCCCTAGGCGAAGATAAGCTCGTCGTGGTGCCGGTGTATACAGACGCATTGAGTTCTGGCTGGTCGATCACGCATAGCTTCCAGACCACAATTGACCTCAAAAGCCAAGACTATGTCGAACAAGGGCACTTTGCCATCAAGGCCCAACCAAATCTCACCGTCAGTACACTCTATTTTACACTAGACAAGACAACAACAAGGTACCTCGCACGCAATAGAGTTCAAGCATTGCGCTTCTATATTAGTGGTGGCAATGAATCACTTGAGAAAGATGCGCTCACAATAGCGATCATCGGCAGTAATACATATCCGTATTGGGTCAAGAACGATACTTCCGTACAGATTGAAGGCCGTGTCACCGATAACGGGCCGGTCTTTTCAGAGACCCGCCTCTCCTTTCTGGGTGTCAACAAATCCATCCCACCCAAGACCTATGTCAAAATCACAGTCTGGCTCAATGAATTGATCTATGATCCAATCTACTCGTACGTCACCGGTTTCTATTTTAAGACCGAGAAATCTGCGACATCCACGTTCTACATTGATGATGTAAGTCTATTATTGAAACCAAACCCGTAACTGCCCGCACCTGACAGGTTTCATAACCAGGATAGATCTGCATAGATATCGATCAATCGTACCAGAAGTGTCATAAGGGCATGATTTTTGAAAGGGTTTCTTAATGGTAAGCGGAAAAACGATCGCCAAGAACGTCGGCGTAATGATGGCCTCGCAACTCATCACCTGGGTGCTAGCCTTCATTCTGGCGATCTTCTTACCGCGCTACCTGGGTGCCGAGTCAATCGGCGTAATCTCCATCGCCAATTCAATCTGGATGATTCTCAGCGTACTCCTCTCATTCGGAATGGATACACACCTCACAAAGAGTATCGCCCGCGACCCATCAAAGACATCGGAACTCCTTAGCACCAGCCTACTCATTCGAACTGCATTCTTTCTCCTTGGCTGTATCCTCGTTGTACTCTATACGAAAGCCATGCAGTATAATGATCAGCTTATTACCGTGATCTGGATTCAAGGTACCACTTTCCTTTTATATGCTTACGCGGGAGCGTTTAGCGCCGCACTCATCGGCCTAGAGCGCATGGAATACATCTCGATCTCAAATATCATTGCGAAGATACTACTCACCGGATTGAGTATTCTGCTCATCTTTCTGAATGCCGGGATCTATCCTATCGTCAGTGTCAATGTTATTACCTCGCTCATCTCATGTAGTATCCTCTTCGTTACCCTCAATCGCCTCCACCCCATGCGTTTCCAGATAAACCTTCGCACCGCATGGACGATGCTGAGCAATTCGTCCACTTACCTTGTCTCTAGCTTAGCCCTCGTGATCTACCAGCAGATCGATAAACCATTTATCTCGGCCCTCGTCGATACACGTACCGTCGGCTGGTACGGAACCGCCATGAACCTGTTTGGCACGTCTATGTTTCTCCCCGTCGTCTTCAGCACGGTCATCTTTCCCTCTTTGGCCCGCGCCTACGCCAGTGGTGATGCAAAGCTCAACATTATCGCCCAGCGCAGCTTCGACCTGATGTTTCTGATCAGCGTACCAGTGGGCTTTGGTCTCGTGGTCATCGGTCAGCCGCTGATAAATCTGCTGTACGGACAAGCGTTTGCCCCAAGCGGCGGCATCCTGATGATGCTTGGTGTTGTGTTAATCTTCACATACCTGAACACCATCTTGGGCCAGCTCCTGATCTCGACCGACCGTACCGGAAGATGGAACATTGTGATGATCATCGCTATTGTGCTCACCATCCCGATCGACTTTGTGTTGGTGCCCTGGACACACCACACATACGGGAATGGGGCGCTCGGCGGCACGCTAGCCTTTCTGATCACCGAGTTCTTCATGGTCGTCTCAGCCATTTTGCTGCTGCCGCCCAAAACCCTCCAGTGGTCGAACGTACGTACCGCAGGGCTCACCCTCTTCTCTGGCTTGCTCATGATGGCAGCCAGTTGGTGGTTTCGTGAAACCATGATGATCGTATCAATCCTCATCGGCGCAGTCACCTATACATCGCTCGTGATGCTACTACGGATCATCCCCAGCGAAGACATTATGCTGATCAAGGATGCGCTTATAGGCATACTTGGACGAATACGCCGTAGCAAAGACGCACCGGCAGGCATTGGGAATTAGCACTCCATATTCGTTCGATGCGATAGCGCGAAGAAGAACGCCACATCTTGAAGAAAGACATGAACATGGCAACCATCCACCCCACAGCCGATGTTTCTCCCCTGGCAGAGCTAGGGGAGGGAACCCGCGTATGGGCCAATGTGCAAATCCGCGAACGTGCAAAAATCGGTCGCAACTGTATCATTGGTCGGAATAGTTATATCGATTTTGATGTCACTATCGGTGACAATATCAAGATTCAGAACAACGCATCCCTCTATGTCGGTCTCACGGTAGCCGATGGCGTCTTTATAGGCCCGCACGTCATCTTCACTAACGACAAACTTCCACGGGCAATCAATCCTGATGGTAGTTTGAAGAGCGCCGCCGACTGGCATGTCGGCAAGACATATGTTCAATACGGAGCAGCCATCGGTGCCGGTGCCATCATTGTTACGGGAATAACCATTGGTCGCTGGGCAATGATTGGCTCAGGGGCTGTGGTCACAAAAGACGTACCAGACTATGCCTTGGTAGTGGGCAACCCAGCCCGCGTGATCGGCTATATAAGCTCCACCGGTGTGCGCTGCGCTACTCAGGAAGAGGCCGCCACACTGACAATGCACGAGGTGGCCCAATAATAGAGTTACCTCCCTTTGTCATTTGGCTGTATATTGTGCATGAACATGATACAGTGTAGCCAAGGAACTATCAGGTCATGCATCCCGGCCCGCTAACAGCAAGGGAAGAACTTCATGGTGAACATCGGAGTTATCGGCTATGGCTATTGGGGGCCAAACCTCGTTCGCAACTTCTCACAAGCCAAAGGCGCACACGTCGTTGCGGTGTGCGATCAGCGCCCCGAGCGGCGTGCGTTGGTAGAGAAGGTCTATCCTTCAGTCAAAACCTACGCAGATGTGGACGATCTGCTATGTAACCCCGATATTCAGGCGGTGGCGATAGCCACACCCGTTTCCTCACACTTTCCTCTGGCTATGCGCGCACTTCAGGCCGGAAAGCATGTCTTTGTCGAGAAGCCCTTCGCCGCCACAGTGGCCGATGGTATACAGATGGTGGCTGAGGCCGAGCAGCGCAAGCTGACGCTCATGGTCGACCATACGTTCATCTATACGAGCGCGGTGCGTAAGATCAAAGAGTTGATCTCCAACGGCTCCCTCGGCGATCTCTACTACTATGACTCGGTGCGCGTCAACCTGGGACTCTTCCAGAGCGATGTGAGCGTCCTATGGGATTTGGCCGTTCACGACTTGTCGATCATGGACTTTCTGATCGAGCGCAGCCCTGAAATGGTAGCCGCCACCGGCATGGCCCACGTCCCCGGTCGCCCCGAGAATATGGCCTACCTGACATGCTTCTTCACCAACAACCTGATCGCCCACTTCCACGTGAACTGGCTGGCCCCGGTGAAGATACGGCAGACCCTGATCGGCGGCTCAGAGAAGATGATCGTCTATGACGATATCGAGATGAGCGAGAAGATTAAGGTCTACGATAGTGGTATCACGGTCAATCAAGATGAAGACTCGGTTTACCAGCGCCACGTAGGCTACCGCACCGGCGATATGTGGGCACCGCGCCTCGATAATATCGAGGCACTCAAGATTGAGGCCGAGCATTTTGTCGAGTGCATCGAAACGGGACGTCAACCACTCTCTAGCGGACAAGCTGGACTGCGGGTTGTCCGCATCCTTGAGGCCGCCTCGCGCTCAATGGCGAATCACGGACAGCCAGTAGAGCTGTAAGGAGAATATTTTATGGTTCCGTTTGTCGATCTGAGAACACAATACCTCTCGATCAAAGCAGAGATTGATACCGCCGTGCTGAACGTGTTCGATAGCACGCAGTTCGTCCTCGGCAAAGAGGTCGCCGCCTTTGAGGAACTCTTTGCCGCATATACCCAGACCAGCTATGTCATGGGGGTGAACACGGGCACCAGCGCCTTGCACCTGTCGCTCCTGGCTGCCGGGATCGGCAAAGGCGATGAGGTGATCACGACCCCGTTCACCTTCATTGCCACGGTCTCGGCCATCGATTACACCGGCGCAACGCCGGTCTTCGTCGATATCGACCCAGCCACGTTCACCATCGACCCGGCGAACATCGAGGCGGCGATCACCCCACGCACCAAGGCGATCCTGCCCGTCCACCTCTACGGCCAACCCGCTGACATGGATCCGATCATGGAGATCGCAAAGCGGCACGGCCTGGTGGTAATCGAGGATGCGGCTCAGGCTCACGGTGCCGAGTACAAAGGCCGCCGGGTGGGCAGCATCGGCGACCTCGGCTGCTTCAGTTTCTACCCCGGCAAAAACCTGGGTGCCTACGGCGAAGGCGGCGCGGTGACGACCAATAACCCCGAGTTCGCCCGCACCGTGCGGATGTTGCGCGATTGGGGTGCCGAGCGCAAGTACTACCACGACCTCAAAGGCTATAACTACCGCCTTGAGGGCGTGCAGGGCGCCGTGCTTAAGGTGAAGATGAAGTATATTGAAGGCTGGACCGAAGCCCGTCGCGCAATCGCCGCCCGCTACGACGCCGCGCTCGCCGGAACCGGTGTCCGTACGCCAGCCGCCGCACCTGACTGTCGCCACGTCTACCATATCTACGCGATCCGCGACGCTCAACGCGATGCCCTTCAGACATACCTGCACGATCACGGCGTGAGCACCGGCATCCACTACCCCATCCCGGTCCACCTCCAGCGCGCCTTCGCTGAACTGGGCCACAAGGAAGGCGATTTCCCGCATTCCGAAGCTGCGGCCAACGAAGTACTCTCGATCCCGATGTATCCTGAGCTACCGCAGGATCAGCAGGATATTGTGATCGCTGCGCTGAAGACATGGGCGTCACGTTAGCCGCTACCCTTATGAAGGAGATCAATATGAGTACTACCCCCCAGCGTGTTCTTGTCACCGGCGGTGCCGGCCTGATCGGATCGCATATCGTTGATCTGCTCATGAATGGCCGTGAGCAAGGCACATACGGCGATATCGTGATCGTGGATAACTTTGTGCGCGGGCGTCACGAGAACTTGGCTGCCGCCAAGGCCCGTGGCGATCTGACAATTATCGAAGGTGACATCGGCGACCGGACGCTTGTGGCTGAGGCCATGCAGGGCATTGATCTGGTTTTCCACCTCGCAGCCATCCGTATTACCCAATGCGCCGAAGATCCGCGCCTCGCCGTGGATGTGCTTGGAAACGGCACATTTAATGTGCTGGAGGCAGCGGTGAAGGCCGGCGTGAAGAAGGTGGTCGCCTCATCATCGGCCTCGGTCTACGGCCTAGCTGAGGAATTCCCGACGACTGAGCGCCACCACCCCTACAACAACCGCACGATCTACGGCGCGCTCAAGGTATTCAACGAAGGCTTGCTGCGCAGCTTTAATGACATGTACGGCCTGAACTATGTGGCCCTGCGCTACTTCAACGTCTATGGCCCACGGATGGACATTTACGGTGCCTACACCGAGGTTCTCATCCGCTGGATGGATCGCCTCCTCGAAGGGAAGGCACCGCTCATTTTTGGTGACGGGAAACAGACGATGGATTTCGTCTACGCGCCGGACATCGCCCGCGCCAACATCCTCGCCGCCGAGGCCGATGTCTCCGATGAGGTCTTCAACATCGCATCAGGCGTCGAGACGAGCTTGAACGATTTGGCCTACGCGCTGATGCGGGCAATGGATATGGACATGCCCCTGGAGTACGGCCCCGAGCGCAAGACGAACCCAGTACCACGGCGTCTGGCCTCTACCAGCGCAGCCCGCGAGAAGCTCGGTTTTGTCGCCCAGGTTGGGATCGAGGATGGCCTGCGTGATCTCGTGGCCTGGTGGAAGTCGCAGAAAAGCGGGGTGACCGCATGACCACCGAGCTAAAGCGACGCACGATCCCGCTGACCCGACCGCTCATCGGCGAAGCCGAGGCCGAGGCATCACGCCGACCGATCATGTCCGGCTGGCTCACTCAGGGGCCAGAGGTGGCCGCCTTTGAACAGGAGTTCGCCGCCTACACTGGCGCACAGCACGCCACCGCCGTCTCGAACTGCACCACCGCGCTGCACCTAGCGCTACTTGCCGTAGGCGTGCAGGCTGGCGACGAGGTGATTACCGTAAGTCATTCGTATGTCGCTACAGCGAATGTGGTACGCTACTGCAATGCGACTCCCGTCTTTATTGACATTGATCCGGCCACCAGCAACATAAACCCAGCGCTGATCGAAGCGGCGATCACTGAGCGCACCACAGCCATCCTGTGCGTCCACCAGATGGGTATGCCCTGTGATTTGGCCGGTATCCTTGCGGTGACGAAGCGCCATAACCTGCCACTCATCGAAGATGCCGCCTGCGCGAGTGGCAGCGAGATTTTCTGGGATGGCCGGTGGGAGAAAGTGGGCAAGGCCCACGGCGACATCGCATGCTTCTCGTTTCACCCGCGCAAGGTGATCACCACCGGCGATGGCGGCATGCTCACCACGAATAACGCCGAGTACAACACGCAGTTCCGCCTGCTGCGCCAGCACGGCATGGGTGTGAGCGACCGGGTGCGCCACAGTGCCAACCAGGTGATCTTCGAGGAACACGCGGTGATCGGCTACAACTACCGCATGACCGACGTGCAGGCAGCCATCGGCCGCGAGCAACTCAAGCGCCTGCCCGATATCGTAGCCGCCCGCCGACGCATCGGCACACGCTACCTGGATCTGCTAACGAACATCCCAGGGCTAACCTTGCCCCACGAGCCAGAGTGGGCGCGCACGAACTGGCAGAGCTTCTGGATGCGCCTACCCACACACTGCGACCAGCGCGGCGTAATGCAAGCCATGCTCGACCGTGGCGTGGCCACCCGACGCGGGATCATGTGCGCGCACCGCGAGAAGCCCTACCAGCGCGAGGACGGCTACAACCTGCCCGAGTCCGAGCGGGCGCAGGATCGCAACATCATCTTGCCGCTCTACCCGCAGATGACCGATGAGGAGCAGGATTACGTGGTGGAGATGCTCAAAGAATCCTGCCATGCGTAGGGGAGGGAGCGAGATGACAGCAACACGTAACACCTCTAGCATCGAGAAGCCACCGCTCCTCTCCGTAACAGTGCTGAACTACAACTATGCCCACTTCCTACCCAACTGCCTGGACTCGATCCTAAGCCAGAGCTTTACTGACTTTGAGCTGATCCTGATCAACGACACATCGACCGACAACTCACTCGATGTGATCAAGCCCTATCTGGCGGATCAGCGCGTGCGGCTGATCGATCATCAGAAGAACAAGGGATTCGTTGCATCGCTGATCGAGGGGGCAGAGCAGTCGCGAGGCACCTATATCAGCGTTATCTCGGCTGATGACTGGGTAGTGGACTCGACCGCCTTCGCCCAGCAGATCAGCGTGATGGAAAAGCACCCCAGGGTAGTGATGGCCTTCAGCGCATACGGACTCTTCGCTGAAACCGACATCCTGAGCCACGTAAGCCGAGCGGCGGCGACGAGCTATGTGCGCCCAGGGCTAGACGTATTCCATGACTTCATACTAAAGGGCTACCCACAGCATAGCGGCACCATCGTGCGAAGAAGCACCTATGAGAAGATCGGCGGCTACGACCAGATGTTACGCTGGTCGGTGGATGCCCAACTCTGGCTTGGCCTCTGCCACTTCGGCGAGATTAGCTACATCAACGAGGTACTCTACGCCTACCGCCGCCACCCATCAAGCATGTCAAAAGACCCAGACTCGCTACAGAGCGCCATCTTAGAACTCTTCCACCTGCTTGATTGGTCATTTGCGTTTATGTCAGAGGCGGATCGCCACCAGAGAGCCTGGCTCTATAAGAAGGGCCGCCAGCGAGCGCTGATCTCCTTCGCAGCTGACGCCATGTTCAGTGGAAACAGCGAACTGGCTTGGCGCTTCTACAAAGTTGGGCTACAGATTAGCCCATGGGAAACACTCTTTCAAAAGGGTTCGGTGGCCATCGCACTCCGCGCGCTGCTCGGCGTAGCTGGCTACAATCGTCTCACACGAAAGAATACCCAGTAGTAGGCCAGGTAAGTTCGCAATGGGGTAATACCATCGCGCGAGGAGTAAGTGAGAAGATGAACCTACGATCAACCGCCGCAACAACAATAGATACGATGGGAAACCTGATCCTTAGCCCGCCGTACGGAGGATTTGGATATTACCATAATCATGGACCACGCACCAAGAAGGTCGTCGCACTGACATTCGACGACGGCCCAAGCAAGCCCTGTAGCGAGGAGTTGCTCGATACACTCGGCGAGCTCAATGTTAAAGGAACGTTCTTCTGTGTGGGACTAAGCGTAACTTGGCACCCCGATGTGCTGGCACGAGCCTACGCAGAGGGACATATTATTGGCAACCACTCAATGATGCACAGTCGCAAGGCTGGACTCATGCTGACCAGCGGAGCGCATATTGACGCAGCAACACACGAAATTGAGCAGGTGATCGGGCAACGTCCTCGGCTCTACCGTCCGCCATGGGGTTGGCTAACACCCTGGGAGGGCATACGTCTACGACAGCGCGGCTACGAGGTAATTGGCTGGGATATCTACCCAGATGACTGGAAACTCCCGGAAGTGAAGGCCGAACTACTCGTTGAGGATGTCTACAGCCAGATCCGGCCCGGATCGATTATCCTATTCCACGACTCTGTCTCGAACAAGATCCGCTGGGAAAAGAAGGAGACAGCACGAGCTATTCGCATGCTTATTCCACGGCTACGCGACGAGGGTTACGAGGTCGTGACGGTGCCGGAGATGTTAAACCTCCCCGCCTACGGGCCACGACACACCACACCGAAGGCCCACTAGTTACAGAACTCAGGGGACTATGACAGATGTACCGACAATCTCCGCCATCGTCTGCACACGTAACCGGGGCGCGAGCTCGGTAGATACCGTACGCAGCATCCTCGCAAATGACCACACAAGCTTCGAGCTGATCGTGGTCGACCAAAGCACGACGAGCGAGACGAAAGAGGCGCTCCAACAATTCCAGACCGACCCACGATTTCGCTATCTGCCAACCCCAACAAAAGGCTTAGGGCGAGCACGAAACATTGGCATGAGCCACGCCAAGGCACCAATCATCGCATTCACCGATGATGACTGTAGCGTGCCGCGTGACTGGCTACGGCTGATGGAGTCCAACATCGTTCGTGATCCACAGGTGACAGTGCTATTCTGCAATGTGCTTGAGGGTGAGCACGACGCTTCCGCCGGGTTCATCCCGGCCTACAAGCGAAGTGATCGCGTGATCGTAAAAAGCTTTTGGGGAAAATGCCGCGCCCGCGGCATCGGCGCCGGTCTCGGTGTCCGCCGCGATCCCATCCTCGCCATCGGCGGATTCGATGAAGCTCTAGGTGCCGGAGGGATCTTCCCCTCAGCCGAAGACGCAGATATTGCAGTGCGTGCGATCGCTCATGGTCAGTGGGTCTGCGAAACGAACGAGGTGTCAGTTACGCACTACGGGTTTCGCACATGGAAAGAGGCTCGCGCACTAGCCTCACGCGACTGGGAGGGCCTGGGCGCAACCTATATTAAGCCGCTGAAGGCCGGGCGGGTGGATGCACTGGTCGTGCTGCTCTACGAACTGATCTTCCCGTGCTTCCTAGAGCCACTTTCGCCGCTCCTACAGCTTCGCCGGCCACGGGGCATGGCCCGCATGGCGCACTTTATCAAAGGCTGCGTCCGGGGCCTCATACACCCGATCAACCGCGATCAGATTGCCTATGAGCCATTCGTAAATTCAACACCTGTATGAGTTTCTAAAACCCGCAGCGAAAATACGACATAAAGGCACCAAGCCGATAACGAACCCGTGAGGGGTATAATCACCTCACGGGTTAGCCGCGATTGATTTGCTACCGGCCATACCCAAGCCCATTCCGACAAGAGGGCGGGCTCAGGGCCACTCCGCCCACTCAGAGCAAATGTCCGCGAGGAGAGTAATAGCGATGCCCCCCCCTCCCCCCCCAGAGCAGATTAGCGAGAAGACACAACACAGCCGCCGCTACTCGCTCAGCGAAATTTGGAACGATGGCCGGGCTGTGCTACGGGCACGCTGGTACTTTCGCAAAGCCACTCAGCTTGGGCCAAAGGTACGGCTATGGGGGCGAGTTGCGGTGCAAAACTATGGGACGATGATCGTCGGCAACAGAGTACGTCTCGTCTCAACTATCGTCCCGATCGAACTCTTCGTTGGAAGCCAGGGCACCCTTGAGATCGGCGAGGGCTGCTTCATCAACTACGGCAGTTCAATCGCCGCTAGTCAACTCGTGCAGATTGGACCCCACTGCAACATCGGCACCTATGTGATCATGATGGACAATGACTTCCACCGGATCGAGCCAGAACACCGCAAGAAAATGCCTCCCTCGAAGCCGATCATCTTGGAAGAAAATGTCTGGCTAGGGGCCAGAGTGACCGTGCTGCGCGGAGTGACGATCGGGGCTGGGAGCGTCATTGGGGCCGGCAGTGTCGTGACAAAAGACATCCCCCCCCGTTCACTGGCAGTTGGCCTACCCGCACGGGTGATTAAGCAGATCTGATGAGAGGAACGGGCTGATGCAAAAGAAACCCACAACTGCGACATCGCCCATGCAGAAAAAAGATCGCTACGTGGTCTCTGTCGTCATCACCACCAGGAATCGCTCTGCGATGCTACGTGAAGCTATCGAGAGCGTGCTAGCTGTTAAGAATCCCAAGTTCGATATCGAGTTGATAGTAGTTGATGACGGCTCAACCGATAATACACCCGAGGCCGTTAGCCAGTATCCAGTACGCAGCTTTCGCACAACTGGGATCGGCATGGCTGGGGCACGTAACCTGGGGCTACACAATGCCACTGGCGACTTCTTCACCTTGCTAGATGACGATGACGTCTGGCTCCCTAATAATATCGCGCTCCAGATCGCACTTTTCGAGGAGCGACCCGATCTTGGCTCAGTACACGCACAGTTCCGCAACACCCGTCCAGACCTAACACCTGTAGGCAATCCCGGCCCGGAATGCTCCTATGAGTCGGGCTGGATCTTTGAGGAGTTGCTCACCTACTTTCCCCAGGTAGCTACAATCCTGACTCGGATGGATGTGGCCCGCGAGGCTGGCGACTTCGACCCAAGCCTGACTGGAGACAACGACTGGGACTGGCTGCTCCGAATTGCCCGCCGCTACCAGATCGGGCGGATCGCCGAACCAGTTCTGCTGTTTCGCAGCCGTGATAAGGCCAATGAGAGGCTCGCGTGGCGTCGCTTCCCAGCAGTAGTCACCATCTTTAACCGTCATACCCGCAACCTGAGTCTGATCCAGCAGATCAAGCTGCGGCCCATCCTATGGCGCCATCGTGGCTGGTGGGCAACATTTTACTTCCTCACCTATTCCATCATGCACTTTAAAAACCGCAACCGGTCACAAGCTCTGCGCAGCTTCTACTACGCATGCCGCGCATCGCCACCTCACGTCCTATTCAGCCTACCCAGGTTTCTGAAGGCGCTTTTGCAATCCTAAGGCATGTTTCAGATCGGGCGATTCCAACTTGACAGTTCGTAGTGGCGGCTTCAGCCGCACAGGCGCTAAAGCGCCCACTACGAACACCGCAAACTGTCAAGCCGATTTGAAACATGCCTAAGGCATGGTTCAAAATGGGTACATTTAGCATGACAGTCATGCGACGAAGCGACGAGGCGATGACACGCTCCTATGGCCTCATCGCCTCATCGTCTCGTCGCTGAACGGTCACGTGCGTTTGAACCATGCCTAATACACACGGGAACAGGGAACCGACATCTATGGTGTGCGTTCCTTACGCTCGCTTGCTGTGGTTCACCGCCTTGAGGATCTTCAGGTTAAGTACGAGAAACCGCCAGAGTTGGAAGGGCTTGAAGCCCATCCAGAACCGATCCTTGTCGCTGATCTGCATCAGTGTGCCTCCTATTCGGGAATAATCGTCCAGCCGGGGCGCGCCCGGAACTTGTGCATAAACGTCTCGTGAACCATGCGCTTCATCCACGCGCCGCTTGTGCCGAGCTCCATGTGGGTCACGGTCGGATCCCGGCCGTCACTGTTGGGGAAGCGCCGGTAGTCGGGCACCACCGGGTACATAAAGATCGTCGCCGCCTCGCCGTCCCAGAGCGAGTCGCCCATCGAGGCCACGCAGGCTGCGAACATCTCGGTCATGCGCTCGCGGTGGTGCATCGCTCCGCTCGTCACTAGGTCGGCGATGTTGAAGGCGGTGATCCGACCGATCACGCCGGCGATCATCCCGGTGCGCGGTGGGGCCGCGCTGATCGACGTGCCATTGGGGGTGACGTGCGGCTGCGAGATCGGCCCCGGCGGCGCGAAGGCGATGCCCGCCGCGAAGATGCTCGGGTAGCTCGGGTTCTGATAGGTCGCTGGCCACGCATCCGGTCGCCCGCGCAGGGTCGCGTAATCCAGCCCGTAGACCGCATCGACCTTCACCAGGCCCGCCGGGGTGACCACCTTCTCGGCGACATCGCTGCCGTCGTGGCCGATATAGTTGATCGGCTGGCCGGTGAACTGCGGGATGAGCATGGCAAAGTCATAGGCGGTCTCGCCCATGGTACCGGCGTAGTCCTCCCAGAAAATCTTCTTATCGTCAACCGAATGCACACCGCGCTGGACGAGCGCGGTAATCCCATAGTCCTTGTAGACCGCGCCGATAAACTCCTCACTGCTGGTGAGGCGGCCCTTGTAGCGCGCGCGCAGCCCGCCGACGCCGAAGTCGCCCAGGGCACGCTCATTCGAAAGGTAGACCAGGTCGGCTTTGCTGCGCAGGCGGCGCTTGACCAGATCCTTGTGAATGTTGGAGATATACTCCAGGGCCGCGCCCTGGCAGGTGGCACCAGGGTGGCCAGTGCCGATCACCATTCGTACCTGTTCGCCCTTCTCCATCCGGCGCACCTGCTCCAGGTAGGAATCACGGGCGGCGATGGCGTGGTCAAGCGTGCAGATCGAGGTGGTGTGGCCCGCCTGCGGGCCAAGTCCCGGCGTGGCCGCAAAGTTGAGCTTCGGGCCGGTGGCGATCAGCAGGTAGTCATAATCGAGGCGCTCGGGGTTGCTGCGGTCGGGGCGGCTGACCAGTACATAGCGGTCATCGGGGTGAACCTCAGTGACCGACCCCTGGATGAACCCGACATGCATACGGTCGTAGACCGGCTTGAGCGGGATGGTGGTCTGCTCAGGGGCCATATGCCCGACGCCGACCCAGACCCACGAGGGTACGAAGCCAAAGTAGTCGTAACGGTTGACAACCGTAACCTGGTGCTGAGTACCGATTTTTGATCCGAGGTAGAGGGCGGCGGTGTGTCCGGCGAACCCGGCGCCGATGATCACGACACGGGCCATAGGGACACCTCCTTGTGTCGATGGAACGGGGCACGCCTAAGAATAGCGGCCTACTCCTGTGATGCACGCCACCACGCATACGTTACGGGCCACGCCCTTCCGGTTTTGTCTGATCGGAGATCTGGCGCGTCCCTCCATCGGGTCTCCACGAGATCTCCACGGTTGGCTGCTATGCTGAGGGTGAGGGTGAGCAATCGCTCACCACAGATGCGGCTGCCGACAAGGAGACTCGATATGCGACGCGCAATGATAATCACGTCCCTGGCGTTGGGCCTGGCCCTAAGCGCCTGTGCCGCCCCCACCAGCACCACGACGACCACTGGGCCAACCGCGCCCGTGGTCATCACCACGACGACCACTGGGCCAACCGCGCCCGTGATCATCACCACGAGCCAGCCGATTGCCCCGACCGGTACGGGGGCACCGCATGGTACCGGTGTCCAGGGTACCCAAGGCGCGGGGATGGGCCAGGGTAGCGGTGTGGCCCAGAACAATCAGGGCACCGGAATGGGCCAGGGCAACCAGGGCAACCAGGGGAATGGCGGCCAAGGCACAGGAATGGGCCAGGGCGGCCAGGGTAACGGCGGCCAAGGTAACGGTGGCCAGGGGAATGGCGGCCAAGGCATGGGGATGGGCCAAGGCGGCCAGCCCGCCGCTCCGACAACGGCCCTGCCCACGGATCTGCCTGCGACCCCCTGTTTGATCTGCGACACCGACCTGAGCCAGTATACTGGCCCGCTCAGCGCGGCTGAGATCGACGGTCTGCGGCTGGCCCTCAACGACGAGTACCACGCCTGGGCCGTGTACCGCCAGGTCATCACTGACTTCGGCGAGGTGCGGCCCTTCGCCAACATCATCCCGTCCGAGGCCAGCCACATCAGCAGCCTGGAGGCGCTCTTCCGCACCTACGGTGTGCCGCTGCCGACGGAAAATCCCTGGCTCAGCCAGGCCCCGCGCTTCGCGAGCGTAAGCGAGGCGTGTACGGTCGGCGTGGATGCCGAGATCGTCAACGTAAACCTGTATACGCGCCTCTTCACCAGCACCAGCCGCGCCGACATCCTACAGGTGTACGAACTGCTTCAGGCAGCCTCGCGCGACAACCACCTGCCGGCCTTCCAGCGATGCGCCTAACGATGAACGCGGGCGGGGGGAACGCGCCTCTCCCCGCCCCTAGCGAGGAGCCCTCTCGATGACCTGGCTCAACGAGATGATCGACCGCCTGCGCTACCGCAGCGTCCCACCGTCCGAGGATCGCCACCGGATGCGGGCGGTGGCCAACAACATTGTCCTGCACCTGCACCCCACCCGCGTCCCGGCATCCGCCCTGCGCTTCAGCCGCACCTGGGGTCTCGGCGGTATCTCGGCGCTCCTGTCGGTGCTGCTGATCATCACCGGCGTGCTGCTCATGTTTCGCTACGACGCCAGCATCGAGCGGGCCTACCCGGCGGTGCTGGCCATAGAGACGGTCATCCCCTTCGGGTCGCTGCTGCGCGGTATCCACCACTGGGCCGGCAACCTGCTGATGATCACCGTCGTGCTGCACATGGTGCGGGTCTTCGCCGCCGGCGGCTTCCGTGGCGAGCGCCGCATGAACTGGGTGGTCGGACTTGGCATGCTCGTGCTGGTGCTGATATTCAACTTTACCGGCTACCTGCTGCCCTGGGACCAGTTGGCCTTCTGGGCGATCACCGTCGGCACCGGCCTGCTGACCTACGTGCCGCTGGCGGGCCAGGCGATCAGCGACTTCCTGCTCGGCGGCCCGGAGGTGGCCCAGTCCGCCCTCCGCAACTTCTACGCCTTGCACGTCGCCCTGCTGCCGGTGGTGCTGATCTTCGGGCTCTCCTATCACTTCTGGCGCGTGCGCAAGGATGGTGGAGTAACCATCCCGCCTCAGACCGAGCAAGCACCCAAGCTCACCACCATCCCGCACCTCGTCACCGCCGAGTTGGGCGTGGCCCTGGTCACGCTGGCCGGGCTGCTGATCTTCGCCATGGCCGTGCCGACCCCGTTGGAGGCGCTGGCCAACCCGGCCCACCCGCCGAACCCGGCCAAGGCGGCATGGTACTTCCTCGGCGTGCAGGAACTGCTGCTGCACATGCACCCGCTCGCCGCCCTCGCCCTGGCCGGAATCGGCCTGCTCGGCCTGGCCGTCCTGCCGCTTTGGGATCGCGACTCGTCTGATGAGGGGGTCTACTTCCGCTCCGCAACGGGCCAGAGGGCCGGGATGCTCGGGGCAACCTTCGCCCTCGTGCTGACCCCGCTGCTGGTTCTGGTTGACGATCTCTGGCTGGATCTGCCCGCACTGCTGGCACCCATCTCAACCCTGATATCGAACGGGCTGCTACCGCTCATGCTCACGCTAGGCGGGCTCGCGGGAATCTACGCGGGCATGAGGGGCGCGCTGCGCGCCCGCCACAGCGAGGCGCTGGTCGGCCTGTTCAGCTTCGTGATGGTCGCACTCGTTGTCCTCACGGCAGTAGGGATCTGGTTCCGTGGGCCGAACATGGCCCTGGTGTGGCCGTTCTGATTGCCGATAGTCGATTGCCGATGGTTAGACTCCGGCAATCGACCATCGGCAATGGCAAAAAATGAGGTAGGCTTTGGCGAAGAATACACCACAACCGAATCAGGATGCCCCGGCAGGTACCACCGTGAGTCGGCGCGACTTTCTGTCGCTAGGGGCGGGCGCGCTCGGACTCGTCGGGTTCCTCCAGACCGGCGGTATGGCCCTTCAGTTCCTCGCCCCGCGCCGGGTTGATGGCGAGTTCGGCGGCGTAGTCACGGTTGGTTCCGCCGAAAGCTTTCCACCCGGCTCGGTGACGGAGTTCCCCGATGGACGCTTCTTCCTGGCCCGCGCATCCGATGGCGGATTCTTGGCGATCTCGCGACGCTGCACCCACCTGGGCTGCGCGGTCAGTTGGCACGCCACCCCCGGGCAGTTCGCCTGCCCCTGCCACGGCTCGCACTTCGACCTGCGCGGTAACGTGGAGAACCCGCCCGCCCCGCGTGCGCTCGACACCTACCCGATCACCGTGCGCGACGGTGTGCTGCTGGTGGACACCGCGCAGGCATGGCAGCGCGACCGCTTCGCGCCCGAACAGCTTGTCTACGTCTGACCAAACCAATCCATAACTCATCCAACGACGTTGGGATGAGGGAGAACCAAGATGAGACGTTACTTAGGGGCAGGCTTTGTGGCCCTACTCGTGATGATCATCGCCCTAGGAGTCTACAGCTCCCGCGAGGGGCAGCGCCTGGCCATGGCACAGGAGACGTTGCGCACCGACGCGGTGGGCGACGCGGCGGTAACTTATGTCGAATACTGCACCACCTGCCACGGCGCGGCGGGCGAGGGCATCGGTGCCACCCCGCCCCTGAACAGCGACGGGCTGCGTGGGATGGACTACGACACGCTCTTTAAGACGATTGCCCGTGGGCGCTACGGCACGGCGATGGTCGGTTGGCACCAGGACGAGGGCGGCATGCTCAACGATTACCAGATCGACCAACTGGTAGCCCTCGTGCGCTACGTGGACTGGGCGCAGGTGCGCGAACTGGCCGCGCAACGCGGGCTGATCCCGGCCACCCTAGCGGCCCCGGCGGTCGGGCAAAACCAGATCGATGTTATCGCCGCCCTCAGTCCCGAGGGCAGTACCTGGAGCACCGGGTTCAGCACCTTCGCCGAGAACTGCACGGTCTGCCACGGCGTGAGCGGCGCTGGCTCATCCCTCGGCGTGCCGCTGAACACGCCCGCGCTGCGGGCCAAGGATACCGAGACCCTGGCGCGCACGATCACCGAGGGTGTGCCCGGCACGATGATGGCTCCCTGGGGCAAGACCCTCGATCCGACCGAGATCGCCTCGGTCGTGGCATTCCTCCAGCACTGGGACGAGATCCAGGCGGCGGGGGTGGCCCTGATCGCGCCGGTGCCCGTGCAGATCGACCTCGGCGACGCCCAAGCCGTCCTGAACCTCGGCGAGCGCCTATTCACAAGTACCTGCACCACCTGCCACGGCGCGGCGGGATCGGGCGGGATCGGGCCGGCGATCAACAGCCAGCAGTTCCTCAGTCGCAAAAACGACGCCGCGATCACACAGACGATTATCGCGGGCGGCACGCGCCCCGGCTCGGCCATGCCCGCCTTCGGCGACCGACTGACCAGCGTGGAGATCAACGCCATTGTGACCTACATCCGCTCGCTTCAGGCGACGGCCCCAAATGTGGCTAACCCACGGGGCACCCAGCAGGGCGGCGGCGGCCCACCATGGATGCGCGCCACAGCCACGCCCGACCCGAGCGGCGCAACCGCCCCGTAGCGTAGCACCGGCGGGCGCGGCGGCGGCCCGCCGACATGGATCGGCAGCGGGCGGTGAGAGTTACGGTGCCGCGCGGAGTCTCCGCGCGGCACCGTGACGATGTACTGGTCGGTGAACTTCACCTAAATAATATGGTGGATGTCATCGCAATGATCAGTGCGATTGCGCACCATGACGAAGGGGCCAAGCGCACATGGGCGACTGATCGCCTATGTGCGCCTGGCCCCCTCTCATGGGATGGTACGCGGTTCGGCCTGGTGCTATCGTGCGCAATTGCTACGGACGACTGCGACCGTGACCGCGTTGGTTTTGGGAACCCGTACCGGTACCAGTGCCGGTACCAGTGCCGACATTGTCGCAGACCCCGTCGCCGTCTGCGTCTACATAGTTTGTGCCGGTGCCGGTACCAGCGTTATCGCAGACCCCATCGCCGTCCGCGTCCACATAGTTTGTGCCATTACAGGCACCCGTGCCACCGGTGCCCGTGCCACCGGCGCCGCCCCGACCATGGCCAGATCCCTGCATCACAGCCGTAGGTGTGGTAGACAACTCCTGGGCAGAGGTTGGTGGGGCGAAGGCAAGGGTGATGGCCAGGGCCGATGCGCCGGCCGCGCCGGTGAGCCAAAGACGGATATTCATGGAGGTTTTCCTTGTTTGTTCGGTTCAGCACGTGCTGCGCAATGCAGGAATTCGAGAGTGTGAACCTCTTCAGCATAGCAGTTCATTATGGAGAACTGATGGACACGCACGTGAGATGTGATGGAGGTTGTGGTGCAGATACGGATCTGGTTGCCGTGCCCTGCGATAGGCCATGAGCCTCAGATTCTGGGGCGCAGCCCCCGCAACTTTGCATCAGCCCTGATCCGTCGCGCCGCTCGATGGTCTGCCGGGCGGCGTCACGAGTCATGCCGCCCACCGGCACGCCGCGCACGCTGATATGGGAATAAATGCGCTGGGCAAAATCGTGTTCGCCGAAGAGGATCGCCGCCGCAGCGGTGGCGACCACCAGCGCGGCGAGGGTGAGCAGCACGAGCAGCCACTCGAAGATCCGCCGCATGGGGCTACGCGCTCGCGCAGCCCTGTGGCTATGCCTTCGTAAAGACATAGCCAGGCGATCCGACATCCACCAACACCGTATCACCGGCCACGAAGTCGCCCTGGAGCAAGCGGACGGCCAGAGGATTCTGTAGGCGCTGCTGGATCACCCGCTTGAGCGGGCGCGCCCCGTACACCGGGTCGTAGCCCTCCTCGGCGAGGCGCGCGCGGGCCGCCGGGGTGATATCCATACGGATCTTGCGATCCTCAAGCAGCCGGTCGAGGTGGACAAGCTGGATGGTCACGATCTCGCCGATCTGCTCGCGCGAGAGCGGTCGGAACATGATCGTCTCGTCGATGCGGTTGAGGAACTCGGGTCGCAACGAGTCGCGCAGCTCGCCCATCACCGCCTTACGAATATCATCCTGGCTGTCGCCATCCTCGGTCATCTCCTGGATCAGCGAGCTGGCGATGTTGCTGGTCATAATCACCACGACGTTCTTAAAGTTCACCACGCGGCCATGGCCGTCGGTGAGCCGCCCGTCGTCGAGTACCTGGAGCAGGACGTTGAACACATCGGGGTGGGCCTTCTCGACCTCATCGAAGAGAACGACGCTATAGGGCTTACGGCGCACGGCCTCGGTGAGTTGGCCGCCCTCGTCATAGCCCACATAGCCGGGGGGCGCGCCGATCAGGCGGGCCACGGTGTGCTTCTCCATATACTCGGACATATCAATGCGGATCATGGCCTGCTCCGCATCGAAGAGAAACTCGGCCAGGGCGCGGGCCAGTTCGGTCTTGCCGACGCCGGTGGGGCCAAGGAACAGGAAGGATCCCAGCGGTCGGTGCGGATCCTGCAGCCCGGCCCGCGAGCGGCGCACGGCGTTGGCCACGGCGGCCACGGCCTCGTCCTGGCCGACCACGCGCAGGTGCAGGCGATCCTCCATCCTGATCAGCTTCTCGACCTCGCCCTCCAGGAGCTTACTCACCGGCACGCCGGTCCATTTCGCGATAATCTCGGCGATGTCCTGGGCGTTGACCTCCTGGCGCAGCAGGGTATTGTTGCTGGCGGCGGCCTCGGCCAAGCCCAACTCGCGCTCCAGGCGGGCCAGGTCGTCGTACTGGAGGCGGGCGGCGCGATTGTAGTCGTACTCGCGCTGGGCCTGCTCGATGGCGAAGCGAGTCTGGTTGATCTGCTCCTTGTGCTGCTTGATCTGGTCGAGCAGGGCACCCTCAGTCTGCCGCTGGGCCTCCAGGGCACCGCGCTGCTCGTGGAGGTTGGCCAGATCATGCTCCAGCCGCTCTAGGCGATCCTTGCTGGCGGCGTCCTTCTCACGCTTGAGCATCTCGCGTTCGGTCTCACGCTGGACGATCAGGCGGTTCAGGTCGTCGATCACCTGAGGTGCGCTGGTGTTCTCCATGCGCCGTCGGGCCGCCGACTCGTCGATCAGGTCGATTGCCTTATCCGGCAGGAAGCGGTCGGAGATATAGCGATCCGAGAGCATGGCGGCGGCCACAATCGCGCTATCGGTAATCGCCACGCCGTGGTGGGCCTCGTAGCGCGCCTTGAGGCCGCGCAAAATAGAGATGGTATCATCTACGCTGGGCGGGTCAACCACCACCGGCTGGAAACGGCGCTCCAGGGCGGCGTCTTTCTCGATGTGCTTGCGGTACTCATCGAGGGTGGTGGCACCGACCAAATGCAACTCGCCACGGGCGAGCATGGGCTTGAGCATATTACCCGCATCCATGGCACCCTCGGCCGCGCCCGCACCCACCACCGTGTGCAGCTCATCGATAAAGAGGATAATGTCGTCGCGCTCCTGGATCTCCTTGAGTACGGCCTTCAGCCGTTCCTCGAACTCGCCGCGATACTTGGCACCGGCGATCATAGCCCCTAGATCCAGGGCGACGACTGTGTTGTGCTTGAGCGACTCGGGCACATCGCCGGAGACGATGCGCTGGGCCAACCCCTCGACGATGGCCGTCTTGCCAACGCCGGGTTCGCCGATCAGCACCGGGTTATTCTTGGTGCGGCGCGAGAGGATCTGGATCACGCGGCGGATTTCCTCGTCGCGCCCGATCACCGGGTCGAGCTTATCGCGCTTGGCCAGTTGGGTCAGGTCGCGGCCATACTGCTCCAGGGCGGCGTAGGTTCCCTCGGGGTTGGGGCTAGTGACGCGCTGGGATCCGCGCACGGCGCGCAGGGCGTCGAGCAGGGCCGCACGCTTGATCCCGGCCTGCTTGAGGGTGCGCTCGGCACCACCACCGGCGTGGTCGAGGATGGCCAGGAACAGGTGCTCGGTGGAGACATACTCGTCGCCAAACAAACCAAGCTCATCGTGGGCACGCAGGATGACCTGGCGGGTGCGGGTGCCGATCTGTACCTGCATGTTGCTGCCGCTGATGCGGGGCAGCTTGCCGATCTCGGCGCTTACCTGCTGCTTGAGCGCACCAACGGCGACGCTCATCTTGGCTAAGACCTGGGGCACCACGCCGTCGCCCTGGTCGAGCAGGGCGAAGAGCATGTGTTCGGGCTGAACCTCGCTATTCCCGGCGCGCTCGGCCGCGCTCTGGGCCGCCGCAATCGCCTCGTATGACTTCGTTGTGAAGCGGTTTGTATTCAGGGACATACACCCTCCTTTTCGCTGTGCTGGGCTTATGGTAGCACACACGTATATGTAAGGCGCATATGCCCCGTTAGCGTTGTGTATGAAAAGCGTAGCGCGGATGTCCGGCTAGCGGCTAGCGGCTAGCGGCTAGCGGCTATTTTCACGTTAGATTCTTCCTACTCAGTGCAAAGGCAACCCATGAACCCTCAGCGCACACCCGCACGCCGATTAGACCGCTGGCGTGATCCATTCTTACTC
>CAISPW010000046.1 GCA_903887465.1 uncultured Oscillochloris sp.
ATGCTGGCCTCCATTCCCAGTGTGGTCTACGGACTCTGGGGGCTCTTTGTGATGGTACCCTGGGTCGGCCGCGTGCTTGGCCCAGGGCTGAGTCATACACTCGGGTTCCTGCCGATCTTCAAAGGGCCATCCTTTGGCGTGAGTATGCTCGCGGCCAGTCTGATTCTGACCCTCATGGTGATCCCCACGGTTGCCGCTGTCGCCCGCGATGTATTGCAGGCCGTACCGAATCATCAGCGCGAGGCCATGCTGGCGATGGGGGCCACCAAGTGGGAGATGGTCTGGCATGCGGTGTTGCCCTACGGTCGGGCCGGTATCATCGGCGGCGTCATGCTGGGTCTGGGGCGGGCCTTTGGCGAAACGATGGCGGTAACGATGGTGATCGGTAATCAGCCGAGCATCCATACCTCCATCCTCCAGCCCGGCCATACGATGGCGGCGGTGATCGCCAACGAGTTTACCGAGGCCACCTACGATCTCTACCTGCACGCGCTGATTGAGATCGGGCTGGTGCTGTTCCTGGTGTCATTTATCTTGAATCTGCTTGCGCGGCTGCTAGTCTGGCAGGTGTCACGCGGGCCAGCGGGAGCGATCCGCGCATGAGTACCACATGGCTCTCGGTACCGTCCGGCACGCGGCGGCGGCGCAACGCGATCAGTACGTTTATGCTGGCCCTGACGGTGCTGGCTACGCTGATCGCCGTAACTCCGCTGCTCTTCATCTTGGGCTGGCTGCTGATCCAGGGCGTCCGCTACCTCAACCTCGACTTCTTCCTCAACGACCCGGCCCCGATTGGCGAGGCGGGCGGCGGGGTGCGCAACGGGATCATCGGGACGCTGATCATGAGCGGTATCGCCCTGCTGATCGCGGTTCCGGTGGGCGTGCTCACGGGCATTTTTCTCGCCGAGTATCGCGGCAACCCCCTGGCGACGGTTGTGCGCTTCGCCACCGATGTGCTGGCCGGTATCCCCTCGATTGTCGTCGGCATTTTTGTCTACACGATCATTGTGCTGCCACGCTGGTTTCAGGGGGCGGCGTTCTCGGGGTTTGCCGGTGGTGTGGCCCTGGCGGTGATCATCATCCCCATTCTGGTTCGCACCACCGAAGAGATCTTGCGGCTTGTCCCCGGCTCAATCCGCGAAGCGGCTGCCGCGCTGGGCGTACCCAAGTGGGATTACACCCTCACGGTGGTGGTGCCAAGTGCGTTCAGCGGGATCGCCACCGGCATCATGCTGGGGCTGGCCCGTGCAGCGGGCGAGACGGCCCCACTGCTGTTGACCGCCCTCGGCAACAATTTCTACAACACGAAACTTGATCAGCCCATGGCCGCGCTCTCACTCCAGATTTTTACCTACGCAATTGCGCCGTTTGAGGAAGGTCGCCGACTCGCCTTTGCGGCGGCCTTTGTCCTGATTATGCTGGTGCTGCTGGTGAATATTGTGACTCGCTATGTCTTCCGGGTGCGGAGCATCAATCTATGACCACGCACGCACCGGCAGCCGATGACGCCGAATCAGCGGTTGTGATCGACCACCTCTCCTGCTTTTACGGCGCGTTTCGCGCAGTCAAAGAGGTGTCGCTCCGTATTCCCGCTCGGCAAGTGACCGCCATTATCGGCCCGTCAGGCACCGGCAAATCAACGTTTCTGCGCAGCCTGAACCGTATGCACGAGGTCGCCCGTGGTGCGCGGGTCACGGGGACAGTGCAGATCAAGGGCGTGGATATCTACGATCCGGCGATCAATGTCACCGATGTGCGCCAGCGCACCGGCATGATCTTTCAGCAGCCCAACCCGCTGCGCACCATGTCAATCTTCGAGAATGTGGCGATTGGGCTGCGCCTGGAGCGACGACTCGGGCGCACTGAGATTGCGGATCGGGTCGAGGCATGCCTGCGATCTGCCGCGCTGTGGGATGAAGTCAAAGACAAACTCCGACTCTCGGCGCTGGCCCTTTCGGGCGGGCAGCAGCAGCGACTTTGCATCGCGCGCACCATCGCCACGCAGCCAGAAGTGTTGCTGATGGACGAGCCATGCTCCGCGCTCGATCCGATTGCGACACTCAAGATCGAAGAACTGATGGACGAACTCAAGCGCGATTATACGATTGTGATCGTCACCCACAATATGCAGCAGGCGTCTCGCGCCGCCGATCAAACGGCCATGTTTATGATGGACGATGACCGCGCCGGTCATCTGGTGGAGTATGGGCCAACCCAGGAGATCTTTACGAACCCGCGCGATCCGCGCACGGAGTCCTACATCACGGGGAAGATTGGGTGATAGGGTGAACAAAAAGGGACACAATATGGAACTGGAACTCACCTATGATCGCGTTCAGGAATCCACCCAGGCTGCGGTCGGAGATCGCACGGCGCGCTGCAATGGTCACATCCATGTGCGCGACATGCATTTCTACTACGGCGCGTTCCAGGCGTTGCGAGGGATCACGCTCGACTTTGCGCCGGGTGCGATCACCGCGATCATTGGGCCAAGCGGCTGCGGGAAGTCCACGCTGTTGCGCACCCTGAACCGCATGACCGATATGCAGCCGAACACGCGGGTCGAAGGCATGATCACACTCGATGGCAGCGACCTCTACGCACGCAGTGTGGATGTGGTGGATGTGCGCCGCCGCATCGGCATGGTCTTTCAGCGCCCCAACCCGTTTCCGAAATCGATCTATGAAAATATCGCCTATGGCCTGCGGCGCAAGGGGGTTGCGCGCCGCGACCTCGATGGGCATGTCGAGCAGGCGCTGCGCAAGGCCGGACTGTGGAACGAGGTCAGTAATCGGCTGCAGACCTCTGGGCTGGCCCTTTCGGGCGGACAGCAGCAGCGACTCTGCATTGCGCGCGCCCTGGCGATGAACCCCGCCGTTTTACTGATGGACGAGCCGTGTTCCGCACTCGACCCCATCGCCACGCTGAAGATCGAAGAACTCATGCGCGAACTGCGCCGTGAGATCACGATTATCACCGTGACCCACAGCATGCAGCAGGCCGGGCGGGTCTCCGACACCACCGTATTTATGCTCATGGATGTGAACGGGCGTGCCGGAATGGTGGTGGAGACTGGCCCGACCAACGATCTTTTCACGGCACCGCGAGACCAGCGGACTGAGGATTATATCAGCGGGCGTTTCGGCTAGAGCGCCGCAAGCACCTCCAGCAACAGCCCCCGGTAGGTTGGCCCAACCACCTGTACCCACTGGCCTGGCAGGGCCGCACGCCAGGCCGCACGCTCGGCGCTGCGGCTGACGAGATACGCCTGGGCGCCAGGGTCGTCTGCCAGGCCCAACTCCGCCAGATACCGCCGCGCTGTAACCTCGTCCTGAAGTTCGCCCAAGGTTGTGAGCAAGGTAGACAGGGGTTCCAGCAGCCCGGTGGTCGGCTCACCAATCGCCTCGGCAAAGCACTCGATACTGTAGCGCAGGTGCTTGCCCGCGATCCGCGCTTGGTGCTGAATCTCCTCCGGGCCGTCGATCAGGACGGTTTCGAAGGATCGCAGTTCCTCATAGCGCCGCCAGAGCAGCGAGCCGACCGCATCACGGACACGCGGGGGAACCTCGGTCGATGGTAGCGGCGCAATGCCGACGCCGGGCGTGGTAAGAAAGCTGGCAAAGGCGCGTGTGAACCGTGCGTAGTCCGGCGTATCAAGGCGCGTCAGCAGCGTCTGCCGGGCCTTGGCCCGATCTCGCGTCACCGCCGCAAGGAGCCGATGGAGGGAGTCTCGTGCGGGTTCCGGCATGAACTCCTGATAGCGCTGCAAGTGATCGAGCAACACATCGCCGTCGCGCACGCTGCCGAGGGCCGCTGCGATACGGCGAAGCCCGCCACGAAAGCGGATGATCTGCTGCGAGTCGAAGAAGGCTGCCACCACCTGGAGCGAGGCCCGCAGGCGGCGCGTGGCAACCCGCATCTGGTGAACATCTTCCGTATCCTCATCGGCGCGCACGGCCCGCTCACGTGCCAGCAGTCGCTCGAACTGATGACACAGGATCCGGCGGATACCCTCGGTCAGCGACTCGGTAGCCTGCAATTCAAGGGGCACGGACACCGGCTTCCACCCAGCGGGAAATTCCCACGCACGGGTCGTATCGGATGCCGACTCAAGCGGATAGCTCGTCAACTCCGCGATCTGGAGCGGGCCAATATATCTTTGCCAGCGCTCGACCGGCGTGGTGTCGACCGCGAACCCGGCGGGGATCTCGGCAACCGAGATCGTGGTCGCCCCATCCGCGTGGGTGATCCTGAGCGCGGTCGCAGGGATCTCACGCAGCGCGTCGGCCAGCATCAGCAGGGCGCTCAGGCGCAGCGCGGTCGCCTGGGCATGGGGCGAGAGCCACAGAAACGCCGGCTCACGCCGACGGCGCAGCCGGGCGCGTTGGAAGGCGACCGCGCTGGCGATCACGCAGCGCTGCTCCGGCGTCAGACTATCATGCGTCGTGGCGAGTACGGCGTCGCGCCCGGCGATCTCAGGTCGCGACGCATCCACCTGGCGTGCGACGGCGTAGCAAACAGCGGCGAACATCAGGCCGTCGCGCTGCTCAGGCGACAACCGATGGGCGACGGTCGTCGCATCAAAGAGCGCGAGCGCATGCGAGACCAGCACGCGGACGGGTTCAGGTGTGTGCGGGGAATTGGACGAATCCTCAACAGGGAGCATCTCTCACCTCGGCTATCGGCTATCTCGGGCCGCTTATGGGTTGAGGTCAACAATTGCGCCGACAGCCATAAAGATTACCGACTCGGCCAAGTTCGTGGCCCGATCCGCAACCCGCTCCAGGTGGTGCGCCACCAGCAGCAGCCCGGTGCCCCAGCGCACCGCCGTCGGAGTCTGCTGGATCAGATCACGCAGCGCGGCCTCCGCCTGCGCATAGTGCGCGTCCGCCACCTGGTCTGCGGCGCTGAGCGCGGTGGCACCCGCCACATCCTGCGCGGCAAATGCCGCGATTGCGGCCGTGAGCATCGTCATCGCCTGCTGGCTCAGCGCCACAAGGTCAGACGGGAGATCCGCAGAAAACTGATCGGCGTCACGCACCACGATGCGGGCGATCCCTTTGGCATAGTCCGCGATCCGCTCGATCTCGCCGCTCATCTTCAGCGCGGCGATCAGCCGACGCAGATCCGTCGCCACCGGCTGCTGGGTCACGATGATCTGGAGCACATGGGCCTCCAGGCGCACGGTCGCTGCGTCGATTGGCGCGTCACCCGCAATCACCCGCTGTGCCCAGATCGGATCGCGCTGCTGGAGCGCGGCCACCGCGTGGCCAAGTGCCGTTGCGGCCATCTGCCCCAGGGCGATCAGCTCGGCGCGCACCGCCGCAAGCTCACGCTCAAAATGTTCACGCATACGCATCCCTTTTGGTCGAATCCATGACCACTGCACGATAGCATGCCAAGATTAAGTCTGTGTTAAGCGCACCGATGTCACAGCGGAGATCGCTTGTGGTTCACCAGAACCCGGCGAAAGCGCCTTCAGGGGTTTTCCCTGGCTTCACGATGTGCGCTACAATAGGCTTCACTGATTGCTCCCGTACGTTTGCCTCAGCAAAAAGGTAGCGCCTCAGTGTTCTAATGGAGGAACTCCAATGGCGGGGATCACGTTCGACCATGTGTGGAAGCGGTTCGGCGAGGTGACGGTTCTCAAGGATCTGCACATCGAGATCAACGACGGCGAATTCTTGGTGCTGGTCGGCCCCTCCGGCTGCGGCAAGTCCACCGCCCTGCGCTGCCTGGCCGGCCTGGAAGAGATCAGCGACGGCACCATCAGCATTGGCGACCGCGTGGTCAACGATGTACCGCCCAAGGATCGCGATATCGCGATGGTCTTCCAGAGCTACGCCCTCTACCCGCATATGTCGGTCTACGATAACATGGCCTTCGGCCTGAAGCTGCGCAAGGTGCCCAAGAGCGAGATCGCCAAGCGAGTCAAGGAGGCCGCCGATATGCTCTCGATTGGCCACCTGCTCGACCGCAAGCCCAAGGCGCTCTCCGGCGGCCAGCGCCAGCGCGTCGCCCTCGGTCGGGCCATCGTCCGCGACCCCGCCGTCTTCCTGATGGACGAGCCGCTCTCGAACCTCGACGCTAAGCTGCGCGTGCAGACCCGCGCTGAGATCAGTAAGCTCCACCAGCGCCTGAAGACGACGTTCATTTATGTGACCCACGACCAGACCGAGGCAATGACCATGGGCACGCGCATCGCCGTGATGAAGGATGGCATCCTGCAGCAGCTCGACTCGCCGCAGAACCTCTACGACACTCCGGCCAACATGTTCGTCGCCGGCTTCATCGGCAGCCCGGCGATGAACTTCTTCGAGGCAAAACTCGACCGAGTGGGCGGCGGCCTCGGCGTGGTGATCAGCAAGGACTTTGTGGTGCCCGTGCCCGCCAGCAAAGCCGATAAGGTCGGCGGCTACGTGGGCAAGAACGTCTACTTCGGCATCCGCCCTGAGGATGTCCACGACTCCCACTTCGTGGCTCGCGGGGTCGATGAGAGCGCCAAAATCAACGCCCAGGTGAACCTGACCGAGGCCATGGGCTCCGAGGTCTTCGCCTACATCGAGAGCGGCGGCAAAGAGTTCATCGGTCGCCTCGATCCGCGCACCACCGCCCGCACCGGTCGCAGCCTAGAGATTGTGCTCGATATGGATAAGATGCACATCTTCGACCGCGAGAGCGAGAAGGCGCTGGTGTAAGGCAACATGCAAAATGAGCAGATCGTGTTCTGATTTTGCATTCAGCGCAGCCCTGTCGTCTCCTCCATGCCCAGCATCAGGTTCATGCTCTGCACGGCCTGCCCCGACGCCCCCTTGATCAGGTTGTCCACGCACGCCACGAGAATAAAGCATCCATCTTCCACCGGCTGCACGCCGATGGCGAGGTTCATGCTGCCCACCACGTGGCGGAGCTCGGGCAGCCGGCCTTCGGGCAGCAGCCGCACAAAGGGTTCGCTGGCGTACACCCCGTAGGCTTCCCGCACGTCAGCCACGCGCACCCCTGGCTTTGTGTTGATATACAGTGTGGACAAGATCCCACGGTAGACCGGCAGCAGGTGCGGCGAGAAGATGATGTGCAGCCCGGTCTCCTGCTCCATCTCGGGCAGGTGGCGGTGCGTCCGGCCCACGCTGTAGGCGCTGAAGGTCTCGTGGGTCTCGCCGAAGTGGGTCTTGAGCGAGAGCGAGCGCCCGGCACCCGACACGCCCGACTTGCTATCGATGATCACCGGGCCGGCGGCCAGCAGATCGGCCTTGACCAGGGGATGCAGGGGCAGGATGGCGGTGAGCGGGTAGCAGCCGGTGTTGGCTACCAGCCGGGCCTTGCGAATGCGCTCGCGGTACAGCTCGGGCAGCCCGTACACCGCCGCGCGCTGCAGCTCGGGGGCGGGGTGATTTTGTTTGCGCCAGCGCGTGTAGGTGTCCAGATCATCCAGGCGGAAGGTGTCGGAGAAGTCGATCACCTTGACCCCGGCGTCCAGGGCCGCCTGCACCAGCGGGATGAGCTCGGGGGTGTTGTGGGGCAGGCAAGTGAAGATCAGATCGACCCCGCGCAGGTCGGCCTGCTCGGCGGCCACCAAGGGCTGATCGATCAGGGTCGGGAAGATGTCGCTCAGGCTCTTGCCCGCCGCCGAGCGGGCGGTGGCGAAGGCGATCTCGACCTCGGGGTGGCGGTCGAGCAGCTTGATCAGCTCGAATCCGGTGTAGCCGCTCGCCCCGTAGATTCCAACACGGGCCATAGTGCTTCCCTCCTGCGGCGCCTGATGGTCGCCGGATATTCTGGGTCAATCCGCTCACATTATACGCGGATGTGTGACCCCTGGGCGCTATAGCAATCCTACATAGGTTGTGAAGAGGAGTCGAGGCTTTAGCCGGTGCTCTCCGGCTAAATCCACGA
>CAISPW010000047.1 GCA_903887465.1 uncultured Oscillochloris sp.
CGCCAAAAACCAACAAAAAGCGCGGTCTGGGGCGCAGCCCCAGCGACGTTGCATCAGCCCTGGGTGCTGTGTGGAGCAGGTCTGCAGAAAACCGTGCGTCCAGGGATCCTGTACTCGCACCTGCTGGGGCAGCGGGGGATTGGAGGCCGCGCTGCCCACCTGCTACATCCAGCGATCAAGCTCATCAATGGCAGCGGCGACGGCGGCCAGCAGATCCCCGCCGCCGAGCTTGGCCAGGGCCGGGGCCGTCAACTCCAGGGCGCGCAGAGCCTCCTCGCGCCCAATCGTCGCCGACATGAGCGCGGTACCAAGGGCGGACACGGCACCGGCCCGGTCGGACGTGACGAGGGCCTGGGCGAGCGTGATCCCGGCGCGGGCCCGATCCGTGGGCCGCAGGATACGCCCGATCACCGCTGCCGCCGCCGCGTAGCGGCCCGCCTCCGCCAGGGCAGAGGCGACAGCGGCAAGGTAGCGCCCGCGCGCCTCGGCGGAGGCCAGCAGCCCCGGTCGGCCATCCACAGACAAAGCCGCATCGACACGTCCCGCCGCGACGAGCATGGGGGCGACCATGATCAGGGCACGCGCCCGGTCGGCGGGCGCGTCGATGGTCATGGCATGATCGAGGGCGGATAGCGGGTCGCCGGCCCGCGCCCGATCAATCGCCAGGTCAGCGGCGGCGCGCGCGCGCTGATCGTCGGCACCGATCATGGATACGAGGGCCTGGCCCTCTTCCCAGCGACCGGTAGCGGCGAGGATGTGGGCGATCTCGTCCTTCGCCCAGTCGCGCTCATCATCATCGTCCAGCCGCACGAGGACGACCTGGGCAGCCGGGTAGTCGCCGCTCTGGGCGATGGCGACGGCAACCTTGGCCAGGGCGCGGTCGCGCTCCTCGCCCTCGGGCAACTGCTCGGTGATCCGCAGGGCGGCCTCGCGACGGCCAATCGCCGCGTGGGCGGCGGCCAGGGTGGCGAGCAGGGGCGCACGGCCATCGCCGGTAACGGCACCGATGTCGCTGGTCGCCCGCTCCAGGGCAAGCATCGCCACGAGGCCGTCCAGGGTCAGGCGCAAGTCGAGCAGGGCGGCCACGCGGGTCTCGACGGCACCGATCTGCTCGGCGGCGGCCAGGGCGTCGCCGTCTTTCTCGGCGAGGGCCAGGGCGTGGGCCAGCCGAGCTAGGCCACGGTCGCGCTGGCTAGGGCTGGGCATGGCGTCGATCCGGGCGCGGGCGGCAAGATCGTCGGAGGCCGCTAGGTCGCAGGCCAGTTCGATCTGCGCCCAGGCCGCCACCGTCTCCAGCGCGATCTCCTCCAGGATCATCGCGCCGCGCACATCGCCGGCCCGGGTGAGGGCCACCGCCACCTCGGCCCGCGCCCACGCGCCCATGCTCTCGTGCAAAATCCCGCATGCCACGCGCCGCGCGCGGTCGAGATCGCCGACCGCGATCAGATGGCGCGCCACCTGGGTTTCTACCACCGCGCGACGCTCCAGATGCTCGATCCGCTCGCCGATGGCGAGGGCGACGGACGTCGCGCCCAGATCAATCGCGGCGGCAGCCAGGGCGACAAAGAGTTGCTCGCGCTGCTCGCGCCAGTTGCGCGAGTTCGGGTTGGCCTCCAGGTCGAGGGCGCGCGAGAGCAGGCGCATCGCCGACGAGCGCATCCGCGCGCCGTAGCACGTCTCTCCGAGACGCCGCAGGATCTGGGCCTTGTCCATCCCATCCGGCAGCCGCTCAACCAACTCGATCACGCGCTTGAGGGTAGATTCGCGCCCGCCGTGTTCGAACCCCGCCACCAGCGCCTCGACCGCGCTGTCACGGTTCAGGGTGCGAGCGCGCGTGGCCAGCGTCCCGGCCAGGGCAGCGGCGCGCACCGCGCGCAGGGGCGGCCCGTCAGACGCGGCCCACATCTCCCAGGCCGCATCGCTATAGGCCGCCTCCAGCGACGCCTGGCGCACGTGGGCGCGCACCCGCTCACGCGCAGTCACGCGGGCCAGCCGCGTGGCGCGCTCCGCCGGCGGGCCAAGGGCCGCGTGGCGGGCGGCCTGGCGCATCAGGTAGCTCCCCGTCAGCGCTGTCGCACCCGAGGTGCCATCGGCGAGCATGCCCATCATCGCCAGGGCGGCCAGGTCGCCGTGGGCCTGCTCTAGGTCGCCGGGGGCGCTATGGGCCAGGAACCCGCGCATGGCGCTGTGGGCGAACGCCGCCAGCCGCAGCGGCTGGCCCGGTGCCCGGTCGGGGTCGGGCGGGGCCGCCTGCACGGCCAGGTCGATCAGACGCAGCAACTTCCAGCGCCTCAGGAGCAACTCGGGGTCGGTGCCAAGCAACTCGGCAACGATGGGCTGGGGCAGCGGCTCGCCAGCGGCGGCGAGCAGGAGCGCCAGGCGTCGCTCCGTAGGGTCGAGCTGCTGCCACCAGCTCGCCAGCAGGCCAACCAGCCCGCTCGGCGGTGTCGCCGGGTCGATCACGCCCCCGGCCACCCAGGCCATTGCGAGATCGAGGTAGAGCAGGCTCCCGCCGGCCGCGCCGACCAGCCGCGCCGCCGTGGCCGGATCGCAGCCGGCGGATCGCAGAACAGCGGCGGCGACCGCACCAAAGTCCGGGTCGTCGTCGGGGAGGCGCAGCCGCAGCCGGGGTGACTCGGGCAAGGGATAGCCGGGGGCGCAGCCGACAATCAGCGTGACGCCGGGCGGCAGGTCGCCGGGGATAAGCGGCGGGCTAGGCCGGGCCGGGGGAACCTCGGGGGCGGGCATATCTAGCAGCAAGGTGAGGGGGCCGCCGGGCTGCCCGGCCACCTCAGTGAGCAGGCGGGCGAAGGCGGACGGGTCAGTCAGCAGGGCCGGGTCGATCAGCGCGATGCCGGGCCGACGCAGGGCGAGGATCTGGGCGTAGAGTGCCGGGAGTCCGGCGGGGTCGTCCTCGGCCAGCCAGAGCGGCATCGCGTGGCGTGCGGCAAGCGCGGCGAGCAGGCTCGTCACCCCGCTGCCGGGCGGCCCCTCGACGGCCACCAGGCCACCGCGCGGGTCGGCGGCGGCCCGCTCGACGGCGGCGAGCATGCGCGGGCGCTCGACCGCGCGGTCGAGGCAAGCGACGGCGCGGGCGGCCTGGCGTCGCAGGCTGGCTGCGACCTCGGCGTGCAGGGCGGGGAGCGCCTCCAGAGCCGCGTAGGCTCGCGGCAGATGGCAGCTCAGTGGGGGAGTACTCATGCGTGGTGTGATGGTTCCTAGCGCAAGGATGCGCAGCCCATCATAGCACGGGGCAGCAGAAGGCGGCGGCGGGGAAGACCCCGCCGCCGCCTGAAGAGCCGAGATCGGGAGGCTACTTGACCTCGACGACCGCGCCGGTCTCCATGAGCTTCGCCTTGGCGGCCTCGGCGTCCTCCTTGCTGACGCCCTCCTTGACCGGCCTAGGCGCGGCCTCAACCAGATCCTTGGCCTCCTTCAGGCCCAGGCTGGTGAGCTCGCGCACCACCTTGATCACCTGGATCTTGTTGGGGCCGATCTCCTTGAGGATCACGTTGAACTCGGTCTGCTCCTCGACGGGGGCAGCGGCAACGGCGGCCTCGGCGGCCGGGGCGGCGGCACCGGCGAACATCGGCGCGGCGGCCGTGACGCCCCACTTCTCTTCCATCGTCTTCTTCAGCTCGACAAGCTCGAGCACGTTCAGAACCTCGATCGACTCAACGATCGCGTTAACCTTATCGCTCGCCATTGCGACACGCTCCTTAAGTAATGCTAACTAGAAGTAGGCCAGAAAACGATGGTGAACCGCCTAGGCGGACTCACCGACAGACTCTGCGGGCGGCTGCATCTGATCGATGCGGGCCTGCACCACATAAACGATATTCGTGATTGCCGCATTGATCACGCCGACCACGCCGGAGACCGGCGCGGCGATGGCACCGAGTACCTGGGCCAGCGCCTGCTCGCGCGTGGGCAGCCTCGTCACCTGCTCCAAGCCATCGGCTGCGATCGGGCTGCTGCCCAGGAGTCCGCCACGGACCACCAGGGGCTTGGCCGTCACCTTCGTGGCGTCCAGCAGGATCTTCGCGACCTTCGCGACATTGTCGTAGGCAAAGGCCACCGCCGTCGGGCCTTCGAGCAGCGGCTCGATCGCCTCGCGTCCGGTGTTGCGGGCGGCCAGGCGGAGTAGCGTATTCTTCGCGATGATCATCTCGGCGCCGTTCTCGCGCAGCTTGGCCCGCAGGGCCGTCAGCTCTGCCACCGTGAAGCCGCGATAGTCGGCCACAACCGCCAGCTGCACGCGCGACATCTTCTCGGTCAGATCGTCGACAATCTCGATTTTGCGTTGTGTTGGCATGTGTTCACCCCCTCTCTTGCACAGACGTAAAAAAAGCCGCCGTGTTCTTGACACAGCGACCGAGGGCGAAGCGGGGCTTCTGCGCACACGACTGACGGGGCGGGGCGAACCCGCTGCATCATATCCGTACGACCTCGGCTGGCGGCCTGCTGACCATTAAGGGACGCCCGTGCGTCCCACCAAGCTGTCTAGGGTGGCTATTCAATTCTCTAGGCCGCACGGATTATACCACATCCACGGCCACCTACCGACAAGAATGATCAAACAGCAGGGCGGTTGCCACGTCGCCTCCGGCGGGGGTTTGGGGGTGGCTTTGCCACCCCCAAAAGATCTTTTTTTGTTAGTTTTTGGCGGCTTCGCCGCCAAAAACTAACAAAAAGCGAGGTCTGGGGCGCAGCCCCAGCGACGTTGCATCAGCCCTGGATCAAACAG
>CAISPW010000048.1 GCA_903887465.1 uncultured Oscillochloris sp.
AAAAACCAACAAAAAGCGAGGTCTGGGGCGCAGCCCCGAGGACTTTGCTCATGCCCTGGGGGTTTGGGGGCCGCAGGTCCCCGAGAAGAAACCCTTTGTTAGGCATGCTTCAAGCGTGTTTGGCATTTTGGCGATGCGGCGATCCAAGCCCCCGCTGACGGCGGCTCACATGCGGAATACGCCGAAGGTCGTCTGCACCACCGGGGCGTTGGCGGCAGCGGCCAAGCCGAGGGCCAGGGTCATGCGCGTGTCCGCCGGATCGATGACGCCATCGTCCCACAGGCGGGCGGTGGAGTAGTAGGGGCTGCCCTCGCGCTCGTACTTCTCCAGGATGGGCGCCTTGAACGCCTCCTGCTCATCGGGGCGCATGTCTTGGCCACGGGCCTGCAGGTTATCGCGGCGCACGGTGAGCAGGACGTTAGCGGCCTGGGCACCGCCCATCACGCTGATCCGCGCGTTCGGCCACATCCAGAGCTGGCGCGGCTGGTAGGCTCGCCCGCACATGCCATAGTTACCGGCCCCGAAGGATCCGCCGATGATTACGGTGAGCTTGGGCACGCCCGCGCAGCTCACCGCCATCACCAGCTTGGCCCCGTCCTTGGCGATGCCGCCGTTTTCATACTGGCGACCGACCATAAAGCCGGTGATGTTTTGCAAGAACAGCAGTGGGGTGTTGCGGGCGCAGCAGAGTTCGATAAAGTGCGTGCCCTTGAGCGCGCTCTCGCTAAACAAGATGCCGTTGTTGGCCAGGATGCCTACCGGCATGCCCATGATCTGGGCGAATCCGCAGACCAGGGTGGTGCCGTAGCGGGCCTTGAACTCGTGCAGCCGGCTGCTGTCGACGATGCGGGCGATCACCTCGCGCACATCGTAGGATTTGCGGGCGTCACGCGGCAGCACACCGTAGATCTCGCAAGAATCGTAGTGCGGATCTTCGGGGTCGCGTAGTTCCCAAGGCGCGGCGCGGCGCGCACCCAGGTTGGCCACAATATCGCGCATGATCGCCAAAGCCTCGCGGTCATCCTCGGCGAAGTGGTCGGCCACACCGGAGATGCGGGTGTGGACATCGGCACCGCCGAGATCCTCGGCGCTGACCTCCTCGCCGGTGGCGGCCTTGACCAGGGGCGGGCCGCCGAGGAAGATCGTGCCGTTGCCTTTAACGATCACCACCTCGTCGGACATGGCCGGCACGTAGGCCCCGCCGGCGGTGCAACTGCCCATCACGGCGGCGATCTGCGGGATGCCACGCGCCGACATCTGGGCCTGGTTGTAGAAGATCCGCCCGAAGTGGTCACGGTCGGGAAAGACCTCGTCCTGCATAGGCAGGAAGGCTCCGCCGCTATCCACCAGGTACATGCAGGGCAGATGATTCTCCAGGGCGATCTCCTGGGCGCGCAGGTGCTTCTTGACGGTGAGCGGGTAGTAGGTGCCGCCCTTGACGGTGGCGTCGTTGGCGATGATCACGCACTCGCGCCCGCTGACCCGACCGATGCCGGCGACCATCCCGGCGCCGGGCACGTCGTCCGCATAGACCTGGTGGGCGGCCAGGGCACCGATCTCAAGAAAGGCCGATCCCGCATCGAGCAGGGTGTCGATGCGCTCGCGGGGCAGCAGCTTACCGCGCTCGCGGTGGCGCTGGCGGGCCTCGGCGCTGCCGCCCAAGGCAGCCCGCTCGCGCAGGGCGCGCAACTCGTCGGCCAGGGCGCGGTGGTGCGCGGCATTGGCGGCGAACTCCTCGCCGTGGATGTTGATGTGGCTATGAATGCGTGACATCGGTTCTACTTTAGCTCAGGTCGTCGAGAAGCTGCGCGAGATCATCTCTAACTTGTCAAGTGTTATCATCTCCTCGCTACCGGCCGCACGGTTGGCAAGCCATCTGCTCAGGATCTCGCGATCATCGTGATCTTCGAGCAAGGTGATCCGCCGCTCATAGGTGGCGAGCATCTGCTGCCACGTTTCTACAGGGATGACCACTTCCGTTTTGTGTCCATCGGCATCGACGATGTAGCGTGCCGATGCAAGAGCCTTAGCGAGGGTCATAGGTGCCTCCTTCCATTTCCAGCTGCTTGCGGAAGACCGCCAGTTCGGCCATGCTCATGCTGGCCCCGCAGAGGATGATCACCAGGTGGCCACCGGGCGTAAGGCGCGCGCCCAGTTGGCGAGCGGCGCTCAGGGTGACGGCGGCGGCCGGCTCGACCAGCACCTTGGCGTGGTCAAGCAGCCAGATCAGGTCGGCGACGGCCTCGGCGTCGGGCCGCACCAGCACATCATTCAGGTAGCGCTGGGCCAGGCCGAGGGTCAGCGCGCAAACGGCGGGGGCGCCCAGGGTGGCGGCGATCGAGGTGATCGTCGCCAGTTCGACAATTTTGCCGGCGGCGAGGGCCTGGCTCATCGCATCGGCACCGACCGTCTCGACGCCCCAGACCCGCGCGGCGGGACGGCGCTCCTTGATCGCCAGGGCCACCCCGCCGATCATCCCGCCGCCGCCGATGCTGGCGATCACATCGGTGGTATCGGGCGCGTCGGTGAGAATCTCCAGGCCGAGGGTGCCCTGGCCCGCCACCACCTCGGGGTCGGCGTAGGGGTGGATAAAACTGTAGCCCTCGGCCTCTAGCTCGCGGGCACGGGCGAATCCGGCGGCCGGGCTGGGCAGCAGATCGACCTGGGCACCGTAGGCGCGGGCGGCGGCCACGGCGGAGGGCGCGGTACTCTCGAACATAATGATCCGCGCGCTGAGGCCGAGCGCGCGAGCGGCGAAGGCCACCGCCTTGCCGTGGTTACCTCCGCTGACGGCAAGCAGCCCGCGAGCGCGTTCCTCGCCGCTCATCGTAAGGATCTTGTTGAAGGCACCGCGTGGCTTAAACGACGATGTCTCCTGGAGGAACTCGTACTTGATCGAGACACGGGTGCCGAGCAGTTCGCTGAGGGCGCGGCTGGGCAGCAGCGGCGTGCGGATAACGTGGGGCGCGACCCGCTTCGCGGCGGCGGTGATGTCGGCCAGGGACAGATCGTTCATAGCAGTCCTTTCAGCGCCTCGGCGGCCTTCTTGGTCATGCCCGGCACGGCGGCCAGTTCCGCGACGCTGGCCTTGCGGATGCCGTCGAGGGAGCCAAACGCCTTGAGCAGCGCCTGCTTGCGCTTCGGCCCGATGCCCGCGATTGCTGCAAGCGGTGAGGCGAAGGCGGCCTTACCGCGCAGCTTGCGGTGGTAGGTGATCGCGAAACGGTGGGCCTCCTCGTCCACGCGCTGCACCAGGCCGAGGGCCTTGCTGTCGCGGGCCAGGACGATCATCTGCTCCTGGTCGGGGCGCACCAGGTCGAAGCGGTCACGGCCCACACCCTTGGCCACGCCCGCCACCGGGATGTGGTCGAACTTGAGGGCGCGCAGGGCGGCGCGGGCGGCGTTGAGCTGGCCGCGCCCGCCGTCGATCAGCACCAGGTCGGGCAGGTCGGCCCACGTTGATAAAGATGAGGGATGAGGGATGAAGGATGAAGGATCGGTATGTGCAGATGGATCAGCGCTATCATCAACCCCTAGATGTTCCTGGCTTTCATCCTCCTCCTCCCTCCTCCCTCCTCCCTCCTCAGCGGCACGCTTGAACCGGCGGGTAATCACCTCGTGGATGGAGGCCACATCGTTGGCACCCTCGACGGTCTTGATCTTAAAGCGGCGGTACGCGCTCACCTTGGGTTCACCGCGCTCGAAGACGACCATGCTGGCCACGCTCTGCTGACCCTGGGTATTGGAAATATCGTAGCACTCGATGCGCCGGGGCATGTCAGGCAGCTCCAGCAGGTCGCGCAGTTCGGCGAGTCCGGCGACGGCGCGCTGCTCGGAGTTGAGCCACTGGGCGCGCAGTTCCTGGAGCTTCTGGCGGGCGTTCTGCGCCGCCAGTTCGACCAGTTGCTTCTTCTCGCCCCGGCGGGGCACGCCGATCTCGACCTTGTGGCCGCTCTTCTGGGCCAGCCACGCAGCGATGATCAGCGGCTCCTCGATATGGTCGGCGAGCAGCAGGTTGGGCGGGATGTTCGGCGCGTTGTTGTAGAACTGGGTCAGGAAGGAGCCGAGCAGGGCCGAGTCGCTCTCGTCTTCGGCACCCTGCAGGGTGAAGGGCTCGGCGTTGACCAGCTTGCCGCCACGGATAAAGAGAACCTGCACCACCGCGCTGCCATCCTCGCGGGCAAAGGCGATCACGTCCTGGTCGGTGTCCACCGTGCGCAGCACCTGCTGGCGCTCCATGATCTTCTCAATCGCCGTGATGCGGTCGCGCAGGATGGCAGCGCGCTCGAAGTTCAGGTCGTCGGATGCCTGCTCCATCTGGCGGCGAATGTCGCGGACAACCTGCTCGGTCTTGCCTTCTAGGAAGCGACAGACCGCGTCGATGGCCTGGCGGTAATCCTCCGGCGTCACCAAGTCGGGCACGCAGGGGCCGAGGCAACGGCGCATCTGGTGGTAGGTGCAGGGGCGGCCCTTGCGGCGGTGCGCGCTGAACCAACTGTCGGAGCAGTTGAAGGAGGGGCGGAAGGCAAAGATCCGGTTGAGCATGTCCAGGGTCTTGTAGACTGATCCGGCGCTGGCGTACGGCCCGAAGTAGCGCGCCCCGTCCTCGGCGACGGCGCGGGTGGAGAAGACGCGCGGCCACTCCTCCTGCAGCGTCACCTTGATGAAGGGGTAGGTCTTGTCATCCTTGAGCAGGATATTGTAGGGCGGGCGATGCTCCTTGATCATGTTCATCTCAAGCAGCAGGGCCTCAAGCTCGCTCTGGGTGATAATGATGTCGAAGTCGGCGATGTGGCTGACCATGCGGCGGGTCTTCCCGCTCAGGCTTTTGGGCGAGCCGAAGTAGGAGCGCATGCGGTCGCGCAGCTTCTTGCTCTTGCCGACATAGAGCAGCTTGCCCCCGATGCCTTTCCAGAGGTAGACGCCGGGCTGCTCGGGGACGCCGCGCAGGCGCTCCTCGAAGGCGGCCGGGTCGGTAATGGCAGTGTAGGAGAGATCCATTGAACGATTATAGCATCTCGGGGCGGGTGGGGAGGCGCAGGCCCAGGCCAAAGTGCTAGCCCATCGGATATGATCTTGGAGAGCGGAGCTTTAATCTAGCCTCTGCAAAATACACATAGGTGTACTATCATACTCGTAATGAGTATGAACAGGATGTTTGATACCCAAGATCATTCGGTTTGTGACCCACCGCACGGGCTTGTCCGGGCCAAACTGGCCGTCTCGGTGGTGGCTACGTCGAGACGTAAACCCGGCCTGTGGACTAAGACAAGGTTTCAGGTGCCAGGTTTCAGCTTTACCGTTTAGCGATGATGCGCTCCTATCGCCTCATCGTCTCGTCGCTGAACAGTCAAGTGGCACGAGCGCAAAATGCACGCGGTCCGGCACCGCCCGCCGGGGGGCTGAAGCCCCCGGCGAGGTCTACGACGGTCGCTGAAGCGGCCTGTCTGAGGCCGCTTCAGCAGCCGTCGCAGACCTCGCCCGCCCGTTTACGGGCTGGGCGCTTGGGCTGGCAGCGTGACTTTTGCGGTAGTGCGTTAAGTGGGTTTGAACCATGCCTAATCACGTGGGATCAGCTAAAAAAGAGCAGGAGATCCGCTCCATGATCGAGGTACTCGCTGCCGGCCCTCTGATGACCGTGCAGGATCTCGGGCGTCCCGGCGCGCGGCGCTACGGCGTCTCGCCCGGCGGCGCGCTCGATGCCTTCGCCCTGGCGGCGGCCAACCGGCTGGTGGGCAACCCGCCCGCTGCCGCCGGCCTTGAGATTACTGCCGGCGGGGCCGCCCTGCGCCTACGCCGCCCCGCCATAATCGCGCTGGCTGGGGGCGACCTGGGGGCCAGCCTCGACGGCAGGCCGATCCCGCTGTGGGCGGCCATCCTCGCCGACGCCGGGGCCACCCTGCGCCTGAGCGGACGCCGTGCTGCCGGGGGTGCCCGCGCGTACCTGGCCGTCGCTGGCGGGGTTGATGTGCCGGTTGTCCTTGGCGCACGCGCCACCGACCTCGCCGGGGGATTCGGCGGCGTTGCGGGGCGTCCCCTGCGCGCCGGTGACCTGCTGCCCGTGGGCGCGGCTCGGGCGGGCCTGGTGCCCGCCATTGGCCAGCGCTGGCCTGACGCCGCCCGCCCGGCCTATGCCGCCGAGCCGACTCTGCGGTTCATTCCTGGCCCGCACCTGGCGTGCTTCGCGCCCGACGCACTGGAGTCCCTGGTCGCCGCGCACCTGCGGGTCAGCGCTACCTCTAATCGTATGGGCTACCGCCTGGAGGGGTTGCGCCTGTCCTATGCCCGTCCCTGCAGCCTGTCATCCCTCGGCGTCGTGTCTGGTGCCATCCAGGTGCCCCCCGACGGCGTGCCCATCCTGCTCATGGCCGATGCCCAGACCACCGGCGGCTACCCGCTGGTCGGCGTGCTGATCAGTGCTGACCTGCCGCTGGCCGCCCAACTGCTCCCCGGCGACGGCCTGCGTCTTGTGCCGACTGCTCTGGACGTGGCGCAGGCCGCCTTGCGCGCACAGGCAGATGCCCTGGCCGCTGGCCCTGAGTCAAACGAGGGCGACCTGCTGGCCGCCCTCGCCGGTGCCTGAAATGGGACGTATAGCAATCCTCTTGGGGTTGTTGCGTGGAGTCGAGGCTTTAGGCGGCTAAGGCCGGCTAAAGCCTTGACTCCTTCTTCACAACTGGAATAGGACTGCTATAGGAGCGCGGTGCGACGTGCCCACCTACACCGGCATCCCCCGCGTGATCATCGCGACGGTGATAGTACTCATCACCAGGATGAGCAGCACCGCCAGCGAGGCCAGCGGTGTCCAGCGGCCAAGCGCACTCAGCGGGTTCTTAGTCCCCACGGCCAGATGCGCGAGGCCAGATGCGATCAGCCCAATGATCGGGTGTAGGATGAACGGAAATCCTAGGTATTTCGTCGTCAGTCCGACGCTCAACAGCGACAGCCAGTAGATGATGCCCAGCCCGACCTGAAGATCGACCAGCATCGGGAAGAGTCGTGCGACCGGCCCGTGGGCCGCGCCCGACTTGTACACCACGGTCATGTAGATCGCCACGGCGACGATCAGCAGCGGCAGCAGCATCTCCCCAAAGATACGGTGGATGTTGAAGATAAGCAGCATAACGAAGCTTTCTAGGCATTGCGGTGCCTCTGTGTTCGATCACCTTGTGGTATTTAGTCAGAACTGACTATATGCTTATACGGTACAACATTCACGTGGAATTGTCAAATCGCAACCGAAACTCGGCCTGCGGCTGCGCCCCAGACCGAGTTTCGGCAATACCGCAAAAGACGTTCATGCGCGGGGCGCACACCGCCGCGATGAACATGGTCGCGGATGCCCGGCTATCGGCTAACGGCTAACGGCTATCGGCTATTTTCACATCAGTCAGCCTGCCAGCCCAAGCGCCCAGCCCGTAAATGGGCGGTCTAGGTCTGCGACGGTCGCTGAAGCGGCCTGTCTGAGGGCTCAGGAATGCGGTATCGGCTATCATAAGCGCTCGTGATTGTCCACCTGAAAGTGCCGTTACCGGAGTTTGCCCTGTAAAGGACTCTCCAGCCAAAAGATTAGCCTGCGCAATGATGTCGAC
>CAISPW010000049.1 GCA_903887465.1 uncultured Oscillochloris sp.
GCTGGCAATCTTCGCGACAGAGACGGCTTACCCCGTCGCCAAGCGCGCCACCTCAATCGTGCGGGCGAGACGCCGGTCGAGCGCGTGGGTCAGATCGCCAACGCGCAGCGAGATCGGCCCGTCGAAGGGCGCGCAGTCGGCGATCTGCACACAGGTGCCGGGGGTCAGGCCAAGGCCCGCTAGGTAGCGCAGCCGGTCGGCGCTCTGGTCGCGCACGCGCACGATCCGGGCGCGCTCGCCGACCGCCAGGTCGGCCATGCGAGTGTCCTCGCTGGGCGGCAGGCGACCCTCCAGCGTGGGGATCGGGTCGCCGTGCGGATCGACGTTGGGGTTCCCGAGGCGCGCGGCGATACGCGCCTCCAGCTTCTCGCTGATGTGGTGTTCCAGTTTCTCGGCTTCCTCGTGAACTTCATCCCAGCTGTAGCCGAGTGCCTCCACCAGATAGAGTTCTAGCAGGCGGTGGTGGCGGATCACCTCAAGGGCGATCCGCTCGCCCCCGGCGGTGAGCTGGACGCCCTGGTAGGGCGTGTGCTGCACCAGGTGCATCTCAGCGAGCTTCTTGATCATGCCGGTGACGGAGCCGGGCTTAAACCCGCGCTGCTCGCCCAGCATCGAGGTGGTGACCACCCCGCGCTGCTGCTGGAGGGTGTAGATCGCCTTCAGGTAGTCCTCGATCGCCGGTGTGATGCGGCTGCTCTGATCGTCTGCTGTCATTACCGCACTCCCTTGCCCGGATCCCGTAGGGCTATGCTGATCGCCTAATGCTGGGAACTGTACCATAGCCTGCGCTGGTTTGCACACTGGCGCGCTGCATGCTATCCTACGCCGCACGCGAGTCCGTATGCCTGTTGATCGTCCTTCCGCCCTGGTTGAGATAGAGGTGTTCGACGATGCCCATCACTGATCGTATGCTCACAGGCGCAATCGCCAATAACCCCGCCAACTATGATGGAGACGGCGAGTGGCGCTACTCGATCTCCAACAAGTCGCTCTACTTCTCCCGCGCTGCCGCCGCCGACCCGAAGGATAGCGAGCCTTGGTTCGCGCTGCCCTCGCTGGAGCCTGATGGCTCGCGGCGCAGGGAGATCGCCTTCCAGCAGTTTGCCCGGCGGCGCTGGCCGCCCAGCCGTATCCAGGAGCTTGAGCGCTTCGCCGAGCGACGCGGTTGGAATCTGGCCATGGAACTCAAGTATGGCGGTGGCGCCCTTGAGGATAAAGAGGCCGAGGAGTGGCAATACGTGGTGAACCGCGAACTCCAGCGCCTCGCCCAGCAGGTGCGCCAGAAAATTGCCGAGATCGAGGCGTGAACCGCTTTGTAGGGACGTGTCGCGCTGCGCTCCTATATTCCGTGTTTAGGCTCAATACGTTTCGAATAAGCAGATCTCATGCCGACCTTTCTGCGGAGGGCAACGGGGCAGGTAATCCTTAAGATTTTCCGGCCCCAAAACCCCTCTCCTCAACCCCGGATGCGCCCCAGTAGAGGCGCAGCAGCCCCGGATGAGTCTAGGGTGGGGATGCATGAGGTGATGCTGCGCCCTTACGCCAAGGATTTTCAGCCTCTCCTCCTTATTTCAGCATCACAGAGCAAAAGATGTGGGTAAAGATATGCCCACCGGGGGAGAGGGGAGATTCTGCATCAGAGTGCATGCGGCTCCCCCGCTCCCGTTCTGGGAGCGGGGGCTGGGGGGTGAGGGCTGGGCGGCGCCAGAATCGTTATTCGAAACGTATTGGTCTTAGGCTAGCGTCCCCACAAAGCGGTACACGCGGGTGATCACTACCCCCAGGATGCGGTAGGTGGCCGTGGCGGTGATCTGGTACGGCCCGACCGCTGCGCGGTGAAAGGGCACCTCCGCCGCGCGGGCCTCGCCGTTGGTGGTGACGCTGCCCGCCGCTCCGTCGCTCAGATCCAGGTCGAAGATGACGCTCTGTGGCCAGGTGCCCGCGCCGTAGCTCCAGGTGAGCTTGGCGTAGCACGGCACCTCGCCGCGCAGCCCGCACACCTGCGCACCGTGCAGCCTCGCCGGTCGCAGCACCCCGCGCCACATCGCCGCCGCCAGCGCGGCCCAGAAGGCGATCCAGAAACTCCTGCGCATGTGCGCCCCCTACCTGCTGCCGGGCAGCGTGATCCCGCGTCGCTCGCGGTCGGCCTGCTGGCGATAGAGGATGGCCACATTGCCGATTAGGCCCACCAGCGCGCTACCCGTCTGCGCCATAATCGTCTCCGTCAGCTCGCTGCGCTCGTCTTTGAACTCTAGGAAACGTACCTTAATCAGCTCGTGGGCGTCAAGCTCGCGGATAACTTTCTCGATGATCTGCGCGGTGAGTCCCTGCTTGCCCAGCATAACCGTGGGCTTGAGCGGGTTGGCGATCTTGCGCAGGTAGTTGCGCTGGCTCTTGGTGATCTCTTGCATATCTCTCCATCACCCACCTGCCGGTGGGGCTGTGGGGGCGGCTTCGCCGTTCCCACCCAACAAAAAGCAGATCGGGGGAACAGCCCCAGCGAATCAGGTATTATACCGCCCGCGCAGGTCGTTCAGCCGCACGGTGAACACATCGCGCAGGTTGCGCAGCGAGTCGCGCACGGGGCTCACTTTTGTCTCGGTGCCATAGTTCCAGCGCACTGGCACCTCGGCGATGCGGTAGCCGCAGCGGCGGGCCAGGAAGAGCAGTTCTACATCGTAGGCCGTCACCGCCGCGCCGCGCAGGATGGGTGCGTTATCGTCGTAGACCCGCACGCGCCGGAACAGATCCTGGGCGACCGCCCGGCTCATGGCCTTAAAGCCGCACTGGGTGTCCTTGATGCCTTGGATCGCCACCCCACGGATGATCACATTGAACACGCGGCCCATGACGTGGCGGTACCACGGCTCGCCCTGGCGCGACGCGCCCAGACCCTCGCGTGAGCCGATTACCACATTCGCGCCGGCCACCAGATGGGCGTACATTTTCTCCCACTCCTCGATCGGCACGGCCAGGTCGGCGTCGCAGAGCAAGACATAGCTGCCGCGCGAGGCCAGGGCACCGGCCCGCACGGCGAAGCCCTTCCCGCGATGATCGCGGCGCAGCACCGTTACGCCGGGGATGGCCGTGGCGCTTGCGACTGTTCCATCGCTGCTGCCGTCATCTACCACCAGCACCTCGCTGGCATAGCTCTGGCGTGCCAGGTAGCCCATCACGTGGTTCAGCGTCGTCGGCAGACGCCCCTCCTCATTGTAGGCCGGGATCACGATCGAGAGCAAGGGTGTTTCAGCGGACACCGTATCTCACTTTAGCGTCTGGCCGTCGACCGGCGACCAGCGCACAATAGCTTCGGCGAGCAGATCGGTTGAGCGGGCGCTGGTCGGCGGCTGTCGTTTGGCAAGGAAGCGTGGCAGGCTGCGCAGGGCGGAGATCTGGCCGCGCAGGCGGGCGCGGGCGGCCGGTTCGCGCAGGTGGCGGAGGCTCTGCATGGCGAACCTCAGTTGCGAGCGCAGCAGTGCCGGCCAGTGGCGGCGGGCCATGGGGCCGGGCATATTCTTCGCCCACACCAGGGCGAAGTTTCGCCCGCAGTAGTAACTGGCCAGGGTGCCGCCGCCGGTGGCGCTCAGCTTATGGTAGACCACCGCCGTCGGCACGAAGATCGTCCGCAGGCCCGCGCGCCGCGCCCGCATGTTCAGATCCACGTCCTCGCAGTACATCACCAGATCTTCGTCGAAGACCATGCCACCCTCGGCCAGATCCTCCAGGGCGCTGCGCCGGTAGGCCGCCGCCCCGGCGCACGGGCCGAAGACCTCGCTGACCACGTCGTACTGGCCGAGGTCGCGATCCCACACCCCCCGCGATCCCGGCTCGCCGCTGACCTGGTAGTAGTCCCCGGCGGAGTGGATATAGTCGCGCCGGTCAAAGAGCAGCAGCTTGCTGGCGGCGAAGGCGTACTGCGGTCGGCGATCCAGGGTGCCCACGAGCTGATCGAGCCAGTGCGGGTCGGCCTCGGTGTCATTGTTGAGCAGCACCACATAGGGCGCGCTGGTGGCGGCGATGCCGGCGTTCACCGCCGTAGCCAGACCCTGGTTGTGCGGCCGGGCTAGCACCCGCACCTCGGGGTAGCGCTCGGCGAGCAGCGCCAGTGACCCGTCACGGCTGCCGTCATCCACCACCGTCACCACCGCATCGCCCCGGCTCTGGGCGCGCAGTGCGTCGAGACATGCGGGCAGCAGGTGGGCACCGTTGTAGGTAGGGATAATGACGTCAATCATGCCAGGGTTGCCAGGTAGGCTGCCAGAGCCTCCTGCCAGGGGCGTAGGGCCACCCCGAGATCTGCGGCGGCGATGTTCGCCAGGGGGGTATAGGGCGGCGGCGTGCTGTCGCGCCGGTAGTCGGCCAGGCGGATCGGGGCAACGGGCACATCGGCGTGACCGGCTTGGCGCAGGATCTCGCGGCAGAATGCGTAGCGCGAGCAGGCTCCGCTGTTCACCAGGTGGTAGGTGCCGTAGCATCCGGTGGCGATCAGTCTCGCCACGCCCTCGGCCACATCGACACCGTAGGTTGGGCTACCCACTTCATCATCCACCATGAGCAGGCCGCCCGCCGGGGGCCTTGCGGCCATGCGCAGCACCGTGCGTACAAAGTTACGCTCGCCGCCGTAGAGCCATGCCACTCGCACAATATAGAAGTCGCGCAGCAGCTCGCGCACCGCCTGTTCGCCAGCCCACTTCGAGCGCCCGTAGGTATTTATCGGCGCGGCTGAGTCATACTCCAGGTAGGGTCGGCTCGCGTCGCCAGCGAAGATCTCGTTGGTGCTGATGTAGACCAGGGGCGCATCCAGACGACGGCAGGCCATGGCCACATACTTCGTGCCCAGAGCGTTCACCCGGTAGGCCCGCTCGGGGTCGCGGGCGCAGCCATCGACATTGGTGTAGGCCGCCGGGTGAATCACCAAGTCGGCGTCGGTTACGGCGATCTGGTCGGCCACCCGTGGGTCGCCAAGCTCGATCTGGTCGTGGCCGAGCAGTATCAGATCGTGCCCGTCAGCGAGGGTAGCGGCCAGGGCACCACCAAGCTGCCCGCTCGCGCCGGTGATCGCAATCCGCACGGTAAGCCTCTCTCCTCGTATACGACGAAAAGCGAGAGGGTTTCAAGCGAGGGTTTCCCTCCCTTGACCCTCCCTTCTCCATAATCAGGCGAACAGAGTAGCAGATCGCGAGAGTCGCGTCAAACGGCCCTGGTGGAGATGCAGGGGCGGCGCTGCCGTCCTCACGCTGTTTTTTCAGCTTGGCGGCCTGCGCCACCAAAACCTCACAAAGCGTGAGTTTGGGGCGCAGTCCTCGCGCTTATATCCGCCGGGCCAGCGGGATGTGCAACTCAATCACAACACCGGGGCCATCGCTGCGGTTCGCGATAGCACAGCGCCCGCCCACCGCGTAGACGATTCGCGCTACCAGGGCCAGCCCGAGTCCCATGCCCTCGATCTGCCCGGTAAAGCTGCGCTCGCCCTGATAGTACGGGCGCCAGGCTGCGCTGATCTGTTCTGGAGAGAGGTTGACCCCATCGTCGGTTATAAGCAGGCAGATCTGGTTGTCGGCGGCGGCGGCGATGGTGACGGAGACTTGGGGGGTGTGCGCGGGGTGAAACTTCTGCGCGTTCTCCAGCAGCTCACGTAGGGTCACATCCAGGCTATGCCGGGTCATCGCGATGCGCCGGTTGACATCGAGGTCGCGGCGGATGGTCTCGATCTGCGCGATCTGGAGATCCCCGGCGATCATATGCACCATCGCGTCGAGGTCGTCGAGGGTGATCATATCGCTGCCGTAGAGGTCCGCCGGGGGGCGCATATAGTTGAGGATATCTTCGATCTCGCTCTGGAGTCGGCGGGCACCGGCGACCGCGACCCCGGCGATGCGCGCGATCCCCTCGCGCTTCATTGTGGCGGCGCCGTCGTTGATCATATTGAGCCCGCCCAGAATGCTCACCAGGGGTGTACGCATCTTATGGGCAACCATGGCGTGGAAGGTCCACATATCGCGCTGCGAGGTGATCTGCGTGGTCACATCGCGCAGGCGCACCACAGGGCGGTCATCGCCGCCGGGGGGCTGGGCGGCCAGATCCACCTGAACCCAAAACTCGGCGGAGGTGGATGTCTCGGGCCGCACCAGCAGGCGCGGTGCGCCATTGGGCAAGGGTTGCGGCCAGGTGGACCATGCCATCTGGGGGACAAAGCTGTACTGGCGGGCGACGCAGCGCAGAAATGGCTCCTGCTCGCTCTCGCTGATGCTCAGCAGCTCGCGGGCCCGCTGGTTGCTGTACTGGATCTGATGGTTGGTGCTGACGATCAGGTAGCCGTCGTCTGACTGCTCGACCACCCAGGCGAAGCGGGCCTTCTCGACGGCGACCCGATCCTGTTCCTCAAGCAGCAGGCGGTAGCGGTTGAGCCGGAGGACGGTGGCGACGCGGGTGCGCAGTTCGACATAATCAAACGGCTTACCAATAAAATCATCAGCGCCGACCTCGAAGCCTTGGAGCCGCGAGGCGCGATCATCGAGCGCGGTGATCATAATCACCGGAACTTTGGACAGTTGCGGGTCAGCCCGCAGAGCTTGGCAGACGCTGAATCCGCTCATGCCGGGCATCATCACATCGAGCAGCACAAGGTCGGGCCGATGTGTAGCGGCCAGATCGAGAGCCTCGCTGCCATTCTGCGCACAGAGAAGTCGGTAGTTCAGTGGGCGTAGAAGATCGGTGAGGATGGCCAGAATCTGCGGGTTATCGTCCACGAGGAGGATCGTGCTGCGGTCCATAAGCGTTATTTGTGCTATATCAATGTGTATTCGGCCACGCTATAGCAGTCTTATTCCGGTTGTGAAGGAGGAGTCACGGCTTTAGTCGCCTGAAGCCTTGACTCCTTTTCATGGCTCCAATGAGGATCGCGATAGCCCTTGATAGAGGTACGTATAGTATACCGTAACTCTACGTTAAATTGGCCCAACCCGCCCGCGTGCCGACTGAATAATGCGTAGGAGTTCCTGATCGCTGGGGCCGCCGCCGTGTTCTTCCCACCAAAGCTTGTACCAGCGCAGGTTCTCGCTAAAGGCCCAGATCACCTCGTCGTAGTCCAGCGGCGGCACCCGCTGCCGCAGATCGCCCAGCACCTCTTGGCGGTCGCTGTCGCTCAATTCTTCAATCGACTCTAAAATGCGCTCGGCGCGCAGCAGGAAGATCTCGCGCTCGATGGTGGGGAACTGATCGCCGATCTGGCGGATGTTGCCGAGGTAGCAGACGGTACGCTGACGCGGCGCGCCCTTCTGATCGCGGTAGCTCTCGACAAGGTAGGCATCGAAGAAGCTGGTGTCAGCGATGTTGGCATTTTTATGCCGCCGCACGATCCAGCGAACGTACATAGCTCGGCTCCATCGGCAGAAGAATTTTGTTTATTATAGCATAGCATTAGTTAAATTTGGATAATATGACAACGGAGAGGACGACGTGCGCGGCGGTGCGCGGATCCGGTCGTCGTGGCGGATTGGGCGTTGAGTCCCGCGCGATACGTGCGCTAGATCGGGTTACTTTTTGGCTAGCCAGGCGAAGCGTGGAGGGTATGCATTAGCTTCGACATCCGAACTAATTGCTTTTATAGCGAAAATAAATCGTGAACTTTGAAACAATACGGGCTATTTCTCCAATTAATGCCATATAATTGAGCTTCTTATTTAGAAGCAATGACATATCATGATATATCATTCAGCGTCAAGCACTTGCACGGCTTTTGTAGACATTGAAGCTTTTTTTTTCCTATGCTATACTCCTGCCCATCAAGTCTTCACCCTAGATCCGCCCTGATGGAGCGCGTTGACGGCATCCCGCCCGCCCTTTGGCCAGCGGCAGCCGTAAGCGCACCGGCGTTGTGTCCCCATCACCCATGACGGTGCGGTCGGAGATGCTGGGAGCGGCCACCCACATCGCGCGCGCCCGTCCTACGCACTACCTCCTCACTTTCCCCCCCCTGGGGCGTCGTCTCAGCGCACAAAGAAATGAGGGAGTCCGAATGGCCTTCGTGCGGTTTGGCATCAAGACGATCCAGCTCGCGATTACCCGTGTCGGTGCAGGCTGGATGTTTGCCCTGCTCACCTTCAACTTCAACCGGGTCGCAATTGCCGACTTGAAGGCGGTCGCCGTGATCGTCACATCGCTGATTGGTCTGCACCACTTCATCTCGTTCCTCTACCCCTACTGGGGCCGTATCTCGGACAGACACCCGATCCTCGGCTTCAGGCGCAGCCCCTACATCCTCCTGAGTGGCCTGCTCGCCTCGGTTCCGATGCTCTTCCTGCCCGCAATCGCGGTCGGCCTCGGCCAGCACAGCTTGGCCGCGACCGCCGGGGCGTTTGGCTTGATCGCCTTCTTCGGTATGGCGATGGCGATGAACGGCAGTTCATCGAACGCTCTGATCGCCGAGATCATCCCCGAGAAGAGTCGCGGCACAGTGGTGGCCGTAGTCTGGGCCGCTGTGATCATCAGCGGCATCGCCTCGGCTGGTGTGTCGCGCGTGATTATGCCGACCTACTCGCCCGAGACGATGCAGTTCCTTTATAACCTGACCCCCGCGATTGTGCTGCTCACGATGATCATCGGCCTGATCGGGATCGAGCCACGCATCACGAAGGAGGCGCACGCCAAGCTGCTCGCCAAACAGCCCGAGGAGAGCGACTCGCCGCTGGGTACGCTGCGGGTCGCCGCCCGGCTGATGGCGAGTAACCCGCAGGCCCGTGGCTTCTTCTTCTACGTGCTGCTGGGGATTATGGGCATTTTCCTTCAGGATGCCATCCTCGAACCCTTCGGCGCGATGGTCTTTGGCATGGAGCAGGCCGACACGGCGAAGTTTCAGCAGGTCTGGGGGGCTGGCGCGCTGTTGGGCATGCTGGGCATCGGCATCATCTCCACTATTTACCCGATCACAAAAAAGATCATCGCCTCGATTGGCGGCATCGGCATCGCCGTCGGCATGGTGCTGATTGCGGTCTCAAGCCTGATGCATCAGGCGAGCCTGATCAACCCCGGCCTGCTGCTAGTCGGCCTGGCAATCGGCTTCTTCAATGTGGGCAGCCTCTCGATGATGATGGAGATGACCATTGAAGGCCAAGCGGGCCTGTATATGGGGATCTGGGGGATGGCCCAGGGTCTCGGCAATGGCCTAGCCAATGTATTCAGCGGTGCCCTGCTCTCGGCGCTGGTCGAGAGCCGGCTGATGACCGCGACGAGCGGCTATGCGCTGATCTTTGAGTTCGAGGCGCTGCTGATGGTCGTGGCCATCGGCATCCTGCGCGGCATCAGCGTGCAGGAATTCAAGGGACTCACCAGTAAGGATATTGGCACGGTGCTGGCGCTGGATATGGCAGGATAACAATACTAATGACGTACACACCCGACCAACTGGCCCGCCGCGAGCGCTCAAAGTGGACGCGCGTGCAGATCATTCTCGCGCCCATCCAGTTCATCGCCTTCCTGATCAGCTTCGGGCTGGTCATCCACTACCTCCTCACTGGCCAGGGCTACTGGTCGGCGACGATCAGCATCTGGGTCAAGATCTCGCTGATCTGGGCGCTGACGATCACCGGGATGCTCTGGGAGTACGACATGTACGACCACTACTTCATGGCCAAGGAGTTCTTCTGGGAGGATACGGGCAACCTGATCGCCATCCTGACCCATAATGCCTACTTTGTAGCCAAATGGGTCGGCGCAGAAGAGCGCACCGTGATGTGGGTGATGGTCTTTGCCTATGTGAGCTATCTGTTCAACGCCGCGCAGTTTGTCGTCCGGGGTGTCCGCTCGGCCCGCCAGCGCCGCGCGTTACAGCAGAGCGCCAGCGCACAGTCCGCCGTTCGTAGCTGAATAGCCGGCGGCCACATGTGGCCGCCGGGGCAATCTAAAAGGCAACGCCGCTATGCCGATCAAATCTCGCGCTGTCGTTATCCCTCGTCGTAATGTGGTGGAACTGCGCACCGTGCAGGTCAACGATCCGCGCGTCGGCGATGTGCTGATTCGCACGGCCTATACCTCGATCAGCGCTGGCACCGAGCGTATGTTGCTCGATGGCCGTCTGCCGCAGCCCCAGTTGCTCTTCCCAGTGATCCCCGGCTACGAGACGGTTGGCCAGGTGGTGCAGGTGGGCGCGAAGGCGCCCAAGGATTTGCTCGGTCAGTGGGTCTACATTGGCGGTGCGCGCTGCTTCCGTGGGGTGAACCCGGCGTGGGGCGGCCAGAGCGAGTTTATCAGCGCCGAGGCCGAGCGGGTGGTGCCCCTGGGCTCGATCGACCCGGCCACCGGCGTGATCTTGGCCCTCGCCGCCACGGCGCTCCACGGCATCAACGTCGCGCACATCCGTAGCTCCGACCGGGTGCTTGTGCTTGGCCAGGGCATCGTCGGCCAGTTGGCCGCACGCCTGGCCAAGCTTGCCGGGGCGTCTTACGTGGCCGTGGCGGATCGGGTCGCCGTGCGCCTGGAGGCGTCGAAAGCTGACCAGGTGATCGACATCACCCGCGAGTCGCTGGACGAGGCGATCAGCGAGGCGAACATCAACCTGCTGATTGATGCTACCGGCTCGATGACGGCCCTGTCCGGCGCCTTGCCCCTGCTGGCGAACCACGGGCGAGTCCTGCTGCTTGGCTACTACGACACGCTCAACCTGCCCTACGCCCCGCTGTTTATGCGCGAGGCCCAGGTGCTGATCGCCCGCGAGTGGCAGTTCGGCGTCGATGGCGATCTGCCCCGCGCACGCGACCTGCTCGCCTCCGGCGATCTCGATGTGCGCGGGTTGCTCACCCACCGCGTGCCGCTTGATCGTATTCAGGCCGCCTACCGACTGGCCTTCGAAGACCCGGCGTGTCTCAAGGTGGTGGTGGAGTGGCCGCAGGGCGATGCGGATGGGTAGGGCGCATCGCGATGCGCCCCTACCCATCCCTAAAAGGGGTGGTGGTATGCCCGCAAATCCAAGGCAGCCCGGCACAAGCACCGCCCGCATGCTGGCCGTCTATGGCAAGGGCGGGATGGGCAAGTCGTTCTTCACCACGAACCTGGTGAGCAAGCTGGCCCTGCTCGGCAACCGGGTGATGCAACTGGGCTGTGACCCCAAGCACGATAGCTGCAACGCCCTGTTTGGCGGGGTGAGCCTGCCGACCCTCGGGGATGTCTGGCGCGAGTATAAAGAGGCAGGCCGCGAGGACGCCCTCCAGGTTCAGCACGTGATCTTTAAGACCTCGATTATGGGCGGGGCGGCCACGGTCTACGGCTGCGAAATCGGCGGTCCGGAGGTTGGTCGCGGCTGCGGCGGGCGCGGGATCACCTTCGGCTTCGATACCCTTGAGAAGTTTGGCATGAGCCAGTGGGCGCTGGACTATGTGGTCATGGATTTTTTGGGCGATGTGGTCTGCGGTGGCTTTGCGACGCCGCTCTCGCGCTCACTCGCCGAGGAGGTGATCATCCTCTGCGGCAATGATCGCCAGAGTCTCTACGCGGCCAATAATATCGCCAGCGCGGCGAAGTACTTTGCCAGTATGGGCGGGCGGACTCGCCTGATCGGCCTGATCGTGAACCGCGACGATGGCAGCGGGGTGGCCGAGCGCTTCGCCGAGCGGATCAACCTGCCGGTGCTGGCCCGCATCCCGCTGGATCGCAAGATCCGCGAACTGGCCGACGCCTGTAAGCTGGCCCTGGTGGATGCGGAGTTTAATGCGATCTTCGATGGCCTAGCCCGCCAGATCATCGCTCGCGCCACGCCCTACGTCGATATGGCCACGGTGCATCCACTGGAGTACAAGGAGTTCCTCGGCGTGTTTGGGGCCGAGGAACCCGACATCGTGCCTGACGGGGCCACGGCCAATGAACTCTTCGGCGGCAAGCAGGCCAAGCAGATTCCGATCTTTGAGCTCGACATCATGCAGCAGGCGGTCAGCGAGCGACCCAACATGGACTCACCGACGCGGCTGGTGGTGACGCGCCTGCTCAAAGAGTTGGGCATGTATGTCACCGAGGCGAACCAGGATCCGAAGAAGGGCATGACCCTGACCGTCGATGGCAACACGACGATCTGCTTTGGCGACGACCGCGAGCTTGATAGCAAGATGGCCATCCTGGCGGCGCTCCAGAAGTCCGGTGAACCCTATCGCTATGTCGATCTGCGTCGGCCGGCCAGCCCGATGTATCGGTGAAGAGGCCAACCATATGGCATTACAAACACGACCAAAGACCGCGCAGACGGTCTATGTGCGGGCACCCTGGCATCTGCGGCTGCGCTGGTGGATCGCCGCGCAGCTGTGGGGCATAGGCCGGGGCTTCGAGGAGTTCTCGGTCGAGACGCCGGATCTCGCCAACCCGCTCTGGCGGCGGTAACATGGCCCTGTCGCCGCCCCGCAGGCGCGCTGCCGATGTGTGGTAGAATTGGCGCATAACTTTCCTATAGATCCACAAAAAGTGCGTGAAGTGATAATGCCCTGCTGCGCCGCCAAAGCGCAGGATGGACGCCAGGAGGAAGCTATGCCAAGCGGTCTCGGCGAAGCCACCCAGATGATCGGCCCGTTTGCCCCGGCGCTGCTCTGCTGGGCCTGTCTGATCCTGACAGTTCTGGCCCTTGCGCTCACATTCCTGTGGACAAATGTCACGGCATTTGCCCGGCGCGTTGGCGGCCGCGAGCGCAAGCCCGCCGTCGGCTCGACGCTACCGGAGCAATCTCGTCAGTAGCTAACGGCCCCGCCCGCGCCTTGTAAGCCGCGTGGGATTTGTCCCACGCCCCGATGCAGGGATCCTGGGGGGATAGCCGCCCCCAGGATCCTTTTTTTGCGATGCGGCCACGTCGTCGCCCTATGTTGAGTGACCCCTACTATGACGAAAGAGATCCTTGAGACGCCGCCCCCCGCAGCGTCGCCGAATGGCACCATCCCGAACCCGAACGCCGCTGTTCCGCCGTATCCGTTTGCCGCCCTGGTCGGCCAGGCCGAGCTGAAGCTGGCCTTGCTGCTCTGTGTGGTTAGCCCGACGATTGGCGGGGTGATGGTCATGGGCCATCGCGGCACCGCCAAGAGTACCGCCGTACGCGCCCTCGCCGCAATGCTCCCGCCGATCAAGGCGATCTCTGGCTGCGCCTACTCGTGCGCCCCCGAGCGAACCGCCGGCCTGTGTGATCGCTGCACGCACCCCGCCGATGCCAAGAAGGCCGTCCACAAGGCCACTGCCGTCACCATCCCGGTGCCGGTGGTTGACCTGCCCCTCGGCGCCACCGAGGATCGCGTCTGCGGCACCCTCGATATCGAGCGCGCCCTGACCCAGGGCGTCCAGGCGTTTGCCCCCGGCCTGCTGGCCCGCGCCAATCGTGGCTTTCTCTACATCGACGAGGTGAACCTGCTGGAGGATCACCTGGTGGACGTGCTGCTCGATGTGGCGGCCAGCGGCACCAACGTCGTTGAGCGCGAGGGCATCAGCATCCGCCACCCGGCCCGCTTCGTGCTGGTGGGTAGCGGCAACCCTGAGGAGGGCGACCTGCGCCCGCAGCTGCTCGACCGCTTCGGCCTCCACGCCCGCATCGTCACGATCACCGATGTTGAGGAGCGGGTGGAGATCGTGCGCCGCCGCCGATCTTACGACAACGACCCCTTCGCCTTTGCCGCCGCATGGGAGAAGGAGACGCTGAAGCTCCAGCGCAAGATCAAGGGTGCCCAGAAGCGCCTGCCCGATGTCGTGCTGTCCGACCCGATCCTCTACAAGATCGCCGAGCTCTGCGTGAAGCTGGAGATCGACGGCCACCGTGGCGAACTCACCCTAAGCCGTACCGCCACCTCGCTGGCTGCGCTTGAGGGCCGCACCGAGGTGAAGATTGATGACGTGCGCCGGATCACGCTGCTCGCCCTCCGCCATCGCCTGCGCAAGGATCCCCTGGAGACCCAGGACGACGCGGTGCGGATCGAGCGGGTGGTGGACGAGGTGTTGGTGTAAAAGGTAAAAGGCAAAAGGTAAAAGGCAAAAGGTAAAAGGTAAAAGGCTTGCCCTTTTACCTTTTACCTTTTGCCTTGATGTGAGACAACGTTGTGAATGCTTCCCATGCGACTCTCTCTTTCTCCGCTCTGGTGGGCCTCGATACCGCCCGCCAGGCTCTGCTGCTCCTGGCGGTTGACCCTGACCTGGGCGGCGTGGTGATTGCCGCCGGTGTCGGCACCGGCAAGAGTACCCTCGCCCGCAGCTTCGCCCGGCTCTCTGGGGCGGCGTCGCTGAGTACGCCGCCGCCTTTCGTCGAGCTTCCGGTTGGCGTCACCGAGGATCGGCTGCTCGGCGGGCTTGATCTGGAGGCGACCCTGGCCCGCAGCGAGCGCGTCCACCGCAGCGGCCTGCTCGCCCGCGCCAACGGCGGCCTGCTCTACGCCGATGGGGTGAACCTGCTGGACGATACCACGATCAACCATATGCTCTCGTCCCTCGATAGCGGCGTCGTCCGGGTCGAGCGCGAGGGTCTGAGTGTGGTGGAGCCTGCCCGCTTTGCCCTGATCGCCACCTACGACCCGGCTGAGGGTCCGCCGCGCCGCCACCTGCTTGATCGTATCGGCCTGATCGTGGCCCCGATCGGCCAGTCCCCGGCCCGCGCCCGCGCCGAGGTGGTGCGGCGCAACCTGAACGCCGACGCGATTGCGCGGATGAAGGTGCGCGCTCGGGCGGCAGCCGAGGCCGAGGCTCCCTACGATGACGAGGAGGCGCTGCTGGCGGCCACGGTGCTGGCCGCCCGCGAGGCGCTGCCGAGCGTGACAATCAGCGACGCCCAGATGCTCCAGATCAGCCAGTCGGCCCTGGCCCTGGGGGTCGAGGGCCACCGTGCCGATATCTTCGCCGTGCGGGCGGCCCTGGCCTCGGCGGCCTTGGCCGGACGCGATGCCGTGAGCGATGAGGATATGGAGCGCGCGGTGCGCTTCGTGATGGTGCCCAGGGCCACCCGTGCGCCTGAGTTTGAGGAAGAGGCCCAGCCGCCGCCCGAGCAACCCCCGCAGCAGGAGGAGCAGCCGCCGCCCCCGAGCGACGAGCAGCAGGAGGATGAGGATCAGGAGGAGCAGCCCCCGCCGCCGCCCGAGGAGGAGGATCTGAGCGTTGAGGATCTGGTGCTGTCGGCCCTGGATGCTGAGGTGCCGCCCGATGTGCTTTCTACTCCCTTTAGCGTGCGGCGCAGCGGGCGTAGCGGCTCACGCGGCAATACCTCGGGTAATCGTGGGCGTCACATCCGCTCGATCCCCGGCCTGCCCGGCCAGGGTCGGCTCGATGTGGTGGCCACCCTGCGCGCGGCCGCGCCCTGGCAGAGCTCCCGCAAGGCGGACGATGCCCGCCCCTTGGCATCTGGTGCCGTGCGTCCAGCCCGCGTACACGCAAGCATCAGCCTGCGCGCCGACGACCTGCACATCAAGAAGTTCCGCAGCAAGGCGGGCACGCTCTTCTGCTTTGTGGTCGATGCCAGCGGATCGATGGCCCTCCACCGCATGCGCCAGGCCAAGGGTGCCGTGAACGCCCTGCTCCAGCAGGCTTATGTCCACCGCGACCACGTGGCGCTCTTGGCCTTCCGTGGCGACCGCGCCGACCTGCTGCTGCCGCCCTCGCAGAGCGTCGAGTTGGCCAAGCGCGCCCTCGATGTGCTGCCCACCGGTGGCGGCACGCCCCTGGCCGCCGCGCTTCTGGGGGCCTACCAGGTCGCTGAGCAGGCCCGCGCGCGCGGCATCCACCGCACGACCTTGGTGCTGATCACCGACGGGCGACCCAATGTGCCGCTCCAGCCCACCCCCGGCCAGGGCAAGGAGGAGCGTATGGCTCAGGCCCGCGCCGAGGTGCAGACTCTCAGCGGACGCCTGAAGGCCGCCGGGATCGGCGCGGTGGTGATCGATACCCAGCGCAGCTATGTCTCGCGCGGCGAGGCCCAGCAGCTTGCCGCATGGCTTGGCGGTCGCTATGTTTACCTGCCCCAGGGACACGGCGACCAGATCGCCCAGGCGGTGATCAGCGCCAGCGATGATCAGTGACGGGCTAACGTGAAAATAGCCGATAGCCGATAGCCGATAGCCGATAGTCCGACACCAGCGGCCATGTTCATCTAACGTGAAAATAACCGATAGCCGATAGCCGATAGTCGGGCATCAGCGGCCATGTTCATCGGGTGCTGTGCGGCGGAGCCGCATGAACGTCTTTTGCGTGATGGTGCCAGCGAAGCTGGCACCATCACGCAAGGACTGATTAGCACAGCGGGGCTGTGGCGGCGAACGCGGCGCGCAGGAGGGCTGGCTCTTCCCAGGGGCGGGCGACGAGCTGAAGCGCGAGCGGCAGGCCGTCGGCGCTCTTCCCGGCGGGGATGCTGATCGCGGGCCAGCCCAGGCAGTTGAAGGGGCCGGTGAAGGTGGTGGGCGTGGGCACGCCGAGGGGCGGCGCGAGGTGCGGCACGCTGGGCAGGGCTAGGATGTCGATCCGCTCGAAGATCGCCGCCATGCGGCGGCGCAGGGCCGTGCGGGCCTGCTGGGCTGCGACGAAGGTGGCCGAGCCGTAGACGAAGGCGGCCAGGATGCGCTGGCGCATGAACTCGCCGTAGTCGTCGAGGCGGGTGCGCAGGTGTGGCGTATGGAAGGCGGCTGCCTCTATCGCCAGGATTACCGGGTTGATCACCTGGAGCATCGCGATCTCGGGGATGTCGATCTCGACCAGATCGGCTCCGGCGGCGCGCAGAGCCTCGGCCCCACGCTTGACCGCTGCCAGGGTCTCGGCATCGGCCAGGGGCTTGCCGGTGCCATCGTCGCCCAGCAGGCCCACGCGCAGTCCACGGGCCGAGCCGTCGAACCCGCTGGCGCGGAAGGCCGGGGTTGGGCGCAGGGTGCGCCCGTCGCGGGGGTCGGGCCCGGCGATAGCCTCCAGCATGATCGCGGCGTCGGCCACGCTGCGGGTCAGTGGGCCGAGGTGGTCGAGCGACCAGGAGAGGGTGACGGCTCCGGCTAGACTGACCCGCCCGTGGGTCGGCTTCAGGCCAACGATGCCACACTGAGCGGCGGGAATACGGATGGAACCGCCGGTGTCGGAGCCGAGGGCGGCGAAGACCATGCCGTCGGCGACGGCGACTGCGGAGCCGCTGCTAGAGCCGCCACTGTCGCGTTCCATGTTGTGCGGGTTGGCCGTCGGCCCGTAGTGGGCGTTGTTCGAGCCGGGCGAGTAGGCGAACTCGGACATGCGCGTCTTGCCGACGATCACCGCGCCCGCCTGACGTAACCGGGCCACACCGGTGGCGTCCTGGGACGCGATGCTGGCGGCCAGGATCTTTGACCCGGCGGTGGTGGGTGTACCGGCCAGGTCGAGCAGATCCTTCACGGCCACGGGTACACCGTGGAGCGGGCCGAGGTACGCGCCAGCGGCGATGGCGACCTCGGCGGCGCGGGCGTCGGCCATCGCCTGCTCGGCCAGCACAAGCTGGAAGGCGTTGAACTGCGGGCTACGCTCGGCGATACGGGCCAGGGCGCGCTCGGTCACCTCAACAGGTGAAACGGCGCGGGCGCGGATCTGATCCGCGATGTCAACGATGGTAGAGACGCCCCGGCGGGGCGTCTGCGTCTGTGAAGAGACGCCCCGGCGGGGCGTCTGGGTAGAGACGCCCCACCGGGGCGTCTCTACCGGAATAGGCAGCGATCCCGCATCAAGGTAGTCGGGCAGATCATCGCTGGGCAAGCTGGCGATCATCCGCTCGACATCGGCCACGCGGCTGAGGAACCCCTTCTCGATAATACCGGCGAAGTCGTCCTCGGTGGCGGGGATACCGGCGGCGCGCAGGTTGGCACGCAGGTGGTCGATCAGGTTGGTCAAGGGGAGAGATCCTTTGGCTACGCTATACTCCGTAAGGCATGTTTCAATCTAGCGTGACAGTTCAGCGCCGAGGCGATGAGGCGATGACTCGATACGAGCGCCTCATCGCCTCGGCGCATCATCGCAAGACTGTCACGCTGAATGTGCCCATTTTGAAACATGCCTAAGACATGGTTCAGAACAGCTTGACAGTGTGCAACGTTCGTAGTAGGCGCGTCAGCGCCAAGCGGCTGAATCCGCCACTACGAACTGTCACGCTGCCACCTGACACCTGACACCTTGTCTGGCGCCTCAGCATAGACAGCCTCAACACGGTCGAGCATGCGGCTCAGGCTGAACTCGGTTTCAGCGCGACGGCGGCCAGCCGCGCCGAAGGCGCGGGCCAGGGTTTCGCTCTCCATAATCACCCGGATCGCCCGCCCCAGAGCCTGCGGGTCGGACGGAGGCACCACAATCCCGGTCTGCCCGTGGAGCGTGACGTAGCTCGTGCCGGTGCCGAGCTCGGTGGCGACCACCGGCAGCCCGGCGGCCTGGGCCTCGATCTGCACGATGCCGAATGCCTCGCTGCGCTCAACCGAGGGCAGCACAAGCAGGTCGGCAGCGTGGTAATAGGCTGGTAGCTCGGCATCGTCCTCGACCGACAGGAAGTGGACACGGTCGGCCACGCCGAGATCCTGGGCCAGTTGCTCCAGGTCAGCCCGGCGCACGGTGGCGTCTGCGCCAATGATCAGGGCGCGCCCAGGGGCGAGTGCCATCGCCCGCACAAGCTGGTCAACGCCCTTGTAGTAGCGCAGCCGACCGACGAAGAGGGCCAGGGGGCCGGGGTAGCGCGCACGGATGGCGGCAATTTTGGCCGGGTCAGGGTGGGCGAAGCGGGCGAGGTCGATCCCGTAGGGTACCACGGCGCAACGTCCGGCAAGGGGCGCGAGGAAGGGCGAACTGCGCACGTAGGCCGGGCTGGCGGCGATGATCCGGGCGGCCCGGCGCAGGGTGCGTCGCAGCAGGGGCGCGTAGAGCGTGAGCAGGTGGCGCTGACGCACAATATCGCTGTGGTAGCTGACCACCAGCGGGGCACGCGGGCCAGCCAGGGTCAGGGCTACGTCGCCGGTTGGGTCGGGCATGTGTAGGTGGACGAGGTCGGGCCGCTGGCGAGCCGCGTGGGTCAGCAGGGCCGGGCTGAGCGGGGCCGAGGCTACGGTGGCCAGGCGTCCGGCAGCGATCACCCGCACGCCCCCAATCTCGTAGATCTCGTCGTGCCGGGTACGCCCGCTGGTGAGTACGGTGACGCGGTGACCACGGGCCACAAGCCCCTCGGAGAGCATGCGTAGGTGGTTCTCAATCCCGCCGAGGATGGGAAAATAATCTTTGTAGACCTGGAGGATGTGCATGGTGACGCATGGCCTGACTGACCGATTATAGCAATCCTCTTGGGGTTGTTGTGTGGAGTCAAGGCTTTAGCCGGATAAGGCCGCCTAAAGGCTCGACTCCTTTTCATAACCAGTTTAGGATTGCTATAAGTCGGCCCCCGTACTTCCGGTGTGTACGAGCAGAGCTGTTGCAAAGTCACCGCAACAGCTCGGTATGTCCTAGAGAGCCGATAGACTTCTCGAATAACTGGGGATATGATGTTGCCACATTATACATGTTTGGCGTTGTACGTGGAGGAGCCAATGGCAACCACCGAGTCGTCTTCGTGATGCCAGCATAGGGATATGGTATAATTTGGAACACGAGTTCGCTTTTTTTTGATTGTAGATTTTTGATTGTAGATTTTTGATTGACCTTCGATCAACGTTGTGAAGAGGAGTCACGGCTCCAAGACGATTGTTATACAATCGAAAATCGAAAATCGAAAATCGAAAATCCCAGAGGTTCACCAAGGTGGCACAACGCCGCGAATTCACCGCATTGAACGCATATACCTACGACCAGCGCAGCACGGGGCGCTGGATTTTCTCGCATATCCGGCGCTACTGGTACTTCGCCCTGGGCTTCTACGTCTGTTTCACCATCGCCTGGAGTTGCTATGCCGGTGCCCAGGTGCTGATCGGCCGCGCCGCCAACGAGGTGATCAACCCCAGCGCGCCCAACGGCCTTGTGATCGTCGCCCTTACCATCCTGGCGGTCATGGTCAGCGACGGGTTCTCCGGCCTGCTCGGTAGTCTCTCCGCCGAGAGCGTGGCCGCCCGCTTCGAGGCCGATGCCCGCCAGGAGCTATACGAGAGTCTGCTCGGCAAGAGCAAGGGATTCCACGACCGCCAGCGCGCTGGTGACATCATGGCCCGCGCCACCGATGACACGAACCAACTCTCGAACATGATCGTCCCTGGTGGAACCCTGGTATCCGAGACGGTCATGGGTATTGTCATCCCGCTGATCTACATCGCCTTCATCCGGCTGGAGTTATTGCTGGTGCCGCTCTGCTTCGTGGCCGCCTACATCATCACCGCAAAGGCGTATGTGCGTCGGCTCAACCCGGTGGTGCGCGATCAGCGTGAGCAGTTTGGGGTCATGAACGCGGGTCTGGAGGAGACGATCTCGGGGATTGAGGTGGTGAAGGCCAGTGCCCGCGAGGGCTTTGAGCGTGCAAAGTTCCGCCGTAACGCCCGGCTCTTCCGCGACTTCTTCGTGCGCCAGGGCTATATCGAGGCTCGCTACCTGCCC
>CAISPW010000050.1 GCA_903887465.1 uncultured Oscillochloris sp.
ATCGCCGCGTAGCGGCGATATCTACTGCTGCGCCCCTACATGTCATCGATATATCGCTTCGTAAGCTCACCATACGCATCGATCCGGCGGTCGCGCAGGAACGGCCAGTGGGTGCGCTGGATATCGAGGCGGGCCAGGTCGACGGGCACCACCAAGATGGTCGGCTCGCCCACGGGAGCCTTCGCCAGGATGCTGCCGCTGGGGTCGCTGACGAAGCTCTGGCCCCAGAACTCGATGCCACCGGCGGGGTCGCCCTCGTGGCCGGTGCGGTTCACGCTCACCACATAGCAGCCGTTGGCCACACCGTGGGATCGCTGGATGATCTCCCAACTCTGGTGCTGGGCCACACCGTACTCCGCCCGCTCGCTGGGGTGCCAACCGATTGCGGTGGGGTAGAGCAGCATGTCAGCGCCGCGCAGGGCGGTGAGCCGGGCCGCCTCGGGGTACCACTGATCCCAGCAGATCAGCACGCCGACCCGACCGAAGCGGGTGGGGAAGACCTTAAAGCCCAGGTCGCCAGGCGTGAAGTAGAACTTCTCATAGAAGAGCGGGTCATCGGGGATGTGCATCTTGCGGTACTTGCCGAGGTAACGGCCGTCGGCGTCGATCACGGCGGCGGTGTTATGGTAGAGACCCTCAGCGCGCTTCTCGAAGAGGCTGGCGATGATCACTACGCCCAACTCGTGAGCCAGGGAGCAGAATAGCTCGGTGCTCGGGCCGGGTACCGGCTCGGCCAGGGCGAAGTTGACGTGCGCCTCGCTCTGGCAGAAGTAGTGTGAGCGGAACAACTCGGGCAGGCAGATGATCTGGGCACCCTGGGCCGCCGCCGCGCGCACGCCGACAATGGCGTCGGCCATGTTCGCCTCGGGGTCGGCCCCCATGCGCAACTGTACCAGGCCGAGGTTGACGATACGCGAGGGACTCATCGCTCGCTCCAGAATCTGAGCGCCGCCGAGTCGCTCTGCCAGTGGCCGCCGGGGATCTTGGGCAGGTGACCGGCGCGAATCTCGGCCTGGATAGCGGTACCAGCCACATAGATCCAGACCGGGCGCGCGCCCTCGGCGGCGTCAACCGTCACCAGCAGGCGCTCATATGTGTTGTTCGTGCCGCCCTGCGTGTAGCCCTCCAGGCCGTCGAGCTGGGCCAGGGTGGCGGCATAGTCTTCGTCGGCCACGCTGATAATCGTGCCGCTGACCCGCTCGGCGGGCGCGGCTAGATCTGGCTCCGTCACCAGGTAGGGGAACGCGCCGGCGGAGTAGAGCGCCGCGCCGACAAAGCTGGCCGACTCCTCCGCGACGGTGCGGCCAGCCAGGAAGCGCGTATAGTTCGGTTCGCCCGGCTTGAGCGTGCCGTAGACAAAAAAAGGGTAGGGCATCATGATCATCAATCGGAAATAATGTGGGGAGAGATCTCGGGAAGGGCGAAGCCCTCCCCGAGCCCCTCCCCAATACAGGCTATACTATACCAGGATTCCACCAGGGGGCAGGTCGGGGCGTGAATCTCGTTGTTGAGTAGCAAAACCTTAACAATAGCCGCTCAAGGGGCGGATCTTGGCTGTGCAAGTCGTCACTAATGTTATAATTCTCATATCTCCAGCACATAAGTTAAAGGGGCAGAATCATGCAGATCTACCTGGACACTGCAAACATCAACGAGATCCGCGAAGCGGCTTCCTGGGGCATCCTCAGCGGCGTGACGACGAACCCGACCCTGGTCGCCCGCGAGAAGGGTGCCGACTTCAAGTCGGTGATCAGCGAGATCGCCGAGCTAGTCGATGGCCCGATCAGCGCCGAGGCGGTCTCCCTGGACGGCGAAGGCATGGTGAAGGAGGGGCTGGAGTTCGCCACCTGGCACCCCAACGTGATCGTAAAGGTGCCGAGCACCACCGAGGGGCTCAAGGCGGTCTACCAACTGGCCCGCAAAGGCATCCGCACCAACGTCACCCTGATCTTCAATGCCTCGCAGGCGCTGCTGGCCGCCCGCGCCGGGGCCTTCATCGTCAGCCCGTTCGTGGGCCGGGTCGATGACACCGGCGTAGATGGTATGCAGCTCATCCGCGAGATCAGCCAGATCTACAAGAGCGACCCCGAGATCAAGACGAAGATCATCTCTGCCTCGATCCGCCACCCACGCCACATCATCGACAGCGCCCTGGCCGGTGCCGATATCGCCACCTGCCCCTTCAAGGTGTTGCAGATGTCAATGCGCCACCCGCTCACCGACCGGGGCATCGAGCAGTTCCTGGCCGACTGGAAGGCCCGTAGCTAAGTCTCGCGCGCGCGCTGCTGGTAATTCCCACAGCCCCACGCCTTACTCAATGCCCGTGTGGGGCTTGTGGGGCCGTGGGGCTATCGCATCCCAGGGCTGGGGCAACGTCGCCTCTGGCGGAGGTTTGGGGGTGGATTCGCCACCCCTAAGAGATCTTTTTTTGTGGATGTTTGGCAGCTTTGCCGCCGAGCATCCACAAAAAGCGCGGTCTGGGGCGCAGTCCCAGCGACGTTGCAACCGCCCTGGCCTGCATTCTGCCATGCTTGCAGCAGGCGGTGAAGTCGGCTACACTACCATCGAATAGTATCGCGACTACCTCGGTCTCACGACCCATGATCGTCTATATTGCCTACCCCACGAGCCTGACTCTGAGGTCGGCCAATGCCATTCAGACCTACACGACCCTGCGCGAACTGCGGGCGCGGCGACCGGATACGCTGGCGCTCATCCCGCGCTGGGGGCGCGAGCCGAGCCGCTTCGCCGAACTGGGCGCGCGGCACCTGCCGCGCCCCGCGATTGGCAAGCTCTCGCGGCTGCACAAAAGTACCCTGCTCTACTACCTTGAACATAGCGCCTTCGCCCTGATGACGGCGGCCCTGCTGGCCCCGCGTGCGCGCGAGATTGAGGCGGTGTATGTGCGCCAGGTGATCTGCGCCGCGTGGTGGGCCGGGGTCTATGGCCCACTTCTGGGCCTGCCGGTAATCTACGAGGCCCACGACCTGGAGTCGCGCAACCCCTCGCGGGCCAAGGAATCTTGGGCTGAGGGCCTGCTGCATCTGATCGACCGCGTCGCCCTCACCCGCGCATCGGCGGTGGTCTCGCTAACTGAGGATTTTCGCCGTCTGCTCGGCGTGATTGGCTGGCGACGGCCTGAGGATGTCTTTGTGGTACCCGACGCCTATGACGAGCGGCTCTTTGCCCCGCAGGATCGCGCCACCTGCCGGGCCACCCTTGGCTTGCCCGCCAGTGCGCCTGTGATCGCCTACGCCGGCATGACCTTCGCCCACCGCTGGCTAGACGGCCTCGTCACTGCGACGGCCAGCTTGGCCGGGCGCTTCCCTGGGCTGATCTCGCTGCTGGTGGGCGGGCGCGACGCCGAGCGGGAGACTCTGCGGCGACAGGCTGAAGGTCTCGGCCTATTGATCTGGCAGGACGACGGCCCGGCCCCGCTGCCCGGCGCGCGCCCGACCCTTGGGCTGTTCGGCCCGCGCCCGCAGGCCGAGGTGCTGACGTTCCTGGGCGCCGCCAATGTGCTGGTCATCCCCGACACCGTCACCGATGTGACCGCCTCGCCGCTGAAGCTGTTCGAGTACCTGGCCCTTGGCCAGCCAATGGTGCTACCAGACATCCCGGCCCTGCACGAGATCGTGCCGCCACAGCTCGGCCATACCTTTGCGCGCCGCGACCCGGCTGGCTTGCACGCGGCGCTGGCGGCGGCGCTGGACTCAGGCGATGATCTGAAGGGCGGCGCGGCCCGGCGTGATGTGGCGCGGGATCACACCTATGGCCGTCGGGCCGAGCGGATCCTGGCAGTGGTGGAGCGCGTGTCAGGGCGAACTGATCTATTTGCACAAATCTGAGCGGCGATGTGCCGGGGGTGGATATGCCTGAGCACCAGCAGATGGAGCAGGTCGCGCTGCTGATCGCGCTCGACGAGCAAGCCGTGCAGCCGGCTGAGATCTCGCTGCGCGGCGCGGTAAACACGATCGGACGCGAGACGGGCTGTGATGTGGTGGTGCATCGGCGGGAGGTCTCGCGACTGCACGCACGGATCGAACGTCAGGGGCTGCGCTACGTCCTGATCGATGCCGGGAGCGCCAACGGCACCTATGTGAATGGCCGTAGGCTCACCGAGCCGCACCCGCTCCAGAGCGAGGATCTGATCGGCCTGGGCAGCGGCCCTTCACTGCTGCGGTTTATGGATCCGCTGGATACCTATGTGCCCTCGCACGGCCTGCGTTATGACGACCAACTGATGCTCTTCCTGCTCGACGGGCGCGCCCTTGAGATCACTCCTGGGCAGACCCGGCTGCTGCTGCTGCTTTACCGCAATTTCGGCCGCCTCTGCACGCGCGACGATTGCGCCCAGCATATCTGGGGGCAGCCCTACGAGGCCGCCCAGCACGCCGCCGCCCTCGATATGCTGGTGGCCGGGCTGCGCGCGCGCATCCGCCAGGCTGGCGGCGACCTCGACATGATCAAGACCCGCCGTGGCCTCGGCTACGTGCTGGAGCAATAGCCACCACCTGCCGTAGGCTTTCGAAATTCATACCCCTAGCGTCATCAAAAAAGTACCAGCTTCGCTGGTACTTTCTTGATGACGCTAGGGGTATGGGGTAGGGCCGAGATCCTACGCGAAGAGGGCGTCCACAAACGCCTGGGCGTCAAACATCGCCAGGTCGCCCATTTTCTCGCCGGTGCCGATGTAGCGGATGGGCCGCTCGATATCCTGGGCGATGGCGAAGGCGATCCCGCCCTTCGCCGTGCCGTCCAGTTTGGTCACGGCCACATCGCTGACCCCCGCCGATTTGAGGAACGCCTTCGCCTGAAGCACGCCGTTCTGGCCGGTGGTTGCGTCGATCACCAGCAGCACCTCGTGGGGCGCGTCGGGCATTTTGCGTCGGATGATATTGCGGATCTTCTCCAACTCAAGCATCAGGTTGAACTTGGCTTGGAGCCGACCGGCGGTGTCGATGATCAGCACGTCCACGTCCTGCTCGACGGCGGCGTCGAGCGCCTTGAAGACCACTGCAGCCGAGTCGGCACCCTGGCCCATGCTCACGCAGGGCACGCCCGCCCGCTCGGCCCACATCTCCAACTGCTCGGTGGCCGCAGCGCGGAAGGTATCGCCAGCGGCCAGCAACACCTTCTTGCCAAAGCGGTGCTTGTAGCGGTGGGCCAACTTGGCGATGATCGTGGTCTTGCCGGCCCCGTTCACCCCCACCACCAGCACCACATACGGCCGCGCAGGAGCCTTCTGCTGACCGGCGAACTCCTGAAAGGTGCGTACCATCTCGGCCTTGAGCATGTCGCGTACGTCGCGGGCTTTCTTGGTACCGTGGCGATTCACCCGGTCTTTCGTCCGGTTCACCAAGTAGAGCGTGGTCTCCAGGCCGACATCGCCCTGGATGAGCGCCTCCTCAAGCTCGTCCCAGAGCGCATCGGTCACCGGGTCGTCGGTGGCGAACATCTGCGAGATGCGCCCGAAGATGCCCTGGCGCGACTTCTCTAGGCTCTGCGAGACCTGGGCCTCCTCGACCTGGGCCTCCTCCTCGGTGCGCGGTGTGTCTTGGGTACGGCCAAATAGGCGTTTGAACATAGATCTATATCCTCAGGTATTAGCCCCAGCCGAGGTCGGTGGCCTTTTTAGATGACTTGGGCGGGCTGCCGTCTTCCGGTGTCTCATCGCCACCCTCGGCAGACATCTCCTCGTCGAGCATTTGATCGACAAGTTCGTTCCAGTCCTCGCCAGCATCCTCACCGAGCTCCTTGCCCATGCGCTTGGCCCAGCGCGCGATCGCACGCGGGTCGTTCTCGTCGAGGCCGGCAAAGTTGGTCGGGTCGGCCATGGCCTCCACGCGGGCCTCCTCAGACTTGAGCGTGGCAAATCGCGAGACGGCGCGGCGCACCTGTGGATTGCCGCAGCGCGGGCATGCCAAGCCGGGCGGGTCGCTGAATCCCTGCACGAGCTTCTGAAATTGGCCGCTGCACGCGGGGCACTGATACTCGTAGATTGGCATAAGATGACCTTTCGCTATGGTAGCACATATCTTATGGGAAGACGGGCGGGTTCGTAAAGGTGCCAGGGCGGATGCAACGTTGCCTCCGGTGGGGGTTTGGGGGTGGCAACGCCACCCCCGAAAGATCTTTTTTGGTTGGTTTTTGGCAGCTTCGCCGCCAAAAACCAACCAAAAGCGCGGTCTGGGGCGGCAGCCCCAGCGACGTTGCAACCGCCCTGGTAAGGGTGCCAGATGCCTCGCTATGCGCTGACGACTTCCTCGATCAGGGCGGGCGCGATCACAGACCCGGCGGCGATAGCATAGGCGGTCAGAAGCTGTGGGGTTACGCGCTGGGCATCTGCGGGGCTGGCGGCGTGGATGGTCAGGAGCGGCGAACCCTCCGTGACCCGGTCGCCCACTTTGGCGCGCAACACCAACCCCACGCGCGGATCGATGCGATCCTCTATACGCGCCCGCCCGCCGCCCAGGGCGTTGCAGACCAGGCCAAGGGTCTGGCCGTCAATCGTGGCGACATAGCCGGAGCGCGGTGCCGGGAGGTCGATCTGCGCCGGGGCGGCGGGCAGGCGACTCGGATCCTCGACAAAGGCCAGGTCGCCGCCCTGGTTGGCGATCATCTGGGTGAACGTGGCCCAGGCCGCGCCGCTATCGAGAACCTCGCGGAGCAGCGCCCGTGCGGCATCTTCATCTGGGCGCAGCCCGGCCAGTTGCACCAGTTGGGCACCGAGGGTCATACATAGCGCGACAAGATCGGCCGGACCGCCGCCGCGTAGCGCGCCAATTGCCTCGCGCACCTCCAGGGCGTTGCCGATGGCGAAGCCGAGCGGCTGCTGCATCGAGCTAAGCACCGCCGACACCCGACGACCGGCGTGGCTGCCGATTGCCACCATCGTGCGGGCCAGCGCGCGCGCGTCGGCGAGCGTGTGCATAAATGCGCCGCTGCCGTACTTCACATCCAGAACGATGCAATCGGCCCCGGTGGCGAGCTTTTTGCTCATCACGCTGGCGGCAATCAGCGGGATTGACTCGACCGTGGCGGTGACATCACGCAGCGCGTAGAGCTTCTTGTCGGCGGGAGCAAGATCTCCGCTCTGGGCAGCCACCACCAGGCCGACATCCCGAACCGCGCGGCGGAACTCCTCGGCGCTCAGGTTAGTGCGCAGGCCAGGGATGCTCTCCAGCTTATCAATGGTGCCGCCGCTAAATCCCAGGCCGCGCCCGCTCATCTTCGCCACCGGCAGGCCGACGGCGGCGACCATCGGCGCGAGCAGCAGCGTGGTCTTATCGCCGACGCCGCCGGTCGAGTGTTTATCGACCGTGAGCGGTACAAGACCGTGCAGGTCGAGCATATCGCCGCTGCGGGCCATCGCCATGGTCAGGTCAGCCGTCTCGCGGTCGTCCATGCCGCGCAGCACCACAGCCATCGCCCAGGCGCTCATCTGGTAGTCGGGAATATTGCCGGCGGCGTAGCCCGTGATCAGCCAGGCGATCTCCGCACTGGTGAGCGCGCCGCCATCTCGCTTCTTTGCGATCAGATCTACAGCCCGCATGTACTCACTCCCCCTGCCAGATCGTCACCCGATTACGCCCGGCATGTTTAGATTGATACAGAGCATGATCGGCCTTGATGATCAACTCCTCTGCGTTGGTTCCATGATCAGGATAGGTCGCGAGGCCAAAGGAAATCGTGACCATTATGGTCTCCTGTTCGTGGTGAATGCGCAGTGCGGCAGCCCTCTGCCGGATCTCGTCCGCACGTTTCGCAGCAGCGTCCGGCATTGTGTTGAGTAAAACCAGCAGGAATTCTTCGCCCCCATACCGGCAGATAATATCCGATCCACGGGCGTGTTCTTTAATCAGACAGGCAATTTCGATCAAGACGATATCACCGGCTTGATGCCCATAAGTGTCGTTGATCTTTTTGAAATGGTCAATATCGGCAAGGATGATGCTCACCGGAAGATTCTCGCGCTCCGCCTGGATCATTTCGCGCCCCAGGGTTTCGTTCAGGTAGCGGCGATTGTGCAGACCCGTCAGCGGATCGTGCAGAGATTGCTCGCGCAGTTCGGCTTGGAGATGTTCGATTTCCTTCACATACCGGCGTAAATCTTCGTTCGCCGCTTCCAGCAACTGCTCGCTCCGTTTGCGCGCCGTAATATCCATTTGTACCCCATACCAGACGGTTGAGCCATCGGGGCGGCGGCGCGGCGTAGAGCGTAACAGCGCCCAGTGGATCTCCCCGGTCATCGCATGGCGCTGGCGGACTTCTATCTCAAAACTTTCCAGATCTCCCTTTGATCGTATCTCCAACTCAATCAAGCGTGGCCGGTATTCCGGCAAAATCAGCGCGTGCAGGTTTGCCGCATCGCGCAGACCATCCTCTACTTTAATGCCGGTTAATTTTTCCATGCCTGCGCTCAAATATTCAAAGTGCGGCTGACCCTGGACATCGTGGGAGTACACATATAAGGCTGCGGTCTCCAAATTGTCACTGAGCAAGTGGAGACGTGAGCGAATTTCCTGGAGCGATTGCTCGATCCGCTTACGTTCGGTAATATCCTCCTTCACGGCGAGATAATGAGTAACGACGCCATGCAGGTCGGTGATGGCTGAAATCGTGGCGGACTCGTCATACAAAGAGCCATCTTTTCTCCGATTGACAAACTCGCCGCGCCACTCTTTCCCCGCCGTAATCGTCTTCCATAATTGGTGGTGCGTCTCAGGTGGAGTGAGATCTGTTTTCAATATGCGCGGGTTTTTTCCAAGTACTTCAGCGGAGCTATAGCCTGAATCCTGAACAAAACGCGGATTCACATATTCAATCAGCCCCTCCAGATTGGTAATCACGATGGAGACCGGGCTTTGTTCAACCGCCCGCGTGAGTTTACGCAACTCTTGTTCAACCTGCTCACGCTTGGCAATTTCCTGCTCAGCCCGCGTCAGTGCCTTTTGTGTAGTTTGGTACGCAACATAGGTCAAACCACCCGTAATACCTGCCGTGAGGGTGAGGACAAACCATTGGATCAATGAAACTGTGTAAACTGGTGCGGGCATCATACCCGCTTGTTGCGCCAGAATTAATCCGATCACGGCGAGTGAGGTTGCTATCGTTGAAAAAATAAATCCCCTCAACTCAAAAAATACTGTTGCCATCACCACCCACAACAAAAATATCGAGGTTGCGGGGGTGCGAATAGTGCCGTCACTAATAATTGTAAGAATAACAGAAATAAACCCGAAAAACAAGGTTGAAAATGCAACGAAGGTAATTCTGCCACAATGCAGGTTGTGGCGAAGATAGAGAGATCCTGCAATGAAGATAATATCAATGAAGAAATTTCTTATTGGTGTTTGTCGATCTAAAAAATTAGCAAAAAACACCGGCAGAACAAGCAATATACTGGAAATAATTATTATGTTAAGGATATTAGCTCGGTGCGTTCGCTTTAGGTCACCCTCAAAGACGGGAGGCGCGAACCACCGTTTGAGACGTGAGGTGAGCATGGTGTAGTTTCTACCCGCTGATGAGATTCACAGCTCGCATAGGCTCACTTTGTTCGCAAGGTAAAAGGTAAAAGGTCGGATGTTTCGCTTTTTACCTTTTACCTTTTACCTTTTACCTTTTACCTTTTACCTTTTGCCTTTTGCCTTTTGCCTTTTGCCTTTTGCCTTTTGCCTTTTACCTTTTACCTTTTACCTTTTACCTTTTACCTTTTACCTTACCCGCGCAAAGCGCGGATCGCCCGTGGCAGATGGGGCAGCAGATCTGAGGCTAACGTCCCCGCATCGCCCAATTCGTCACGAACACGGGCGCCAGCCGCGCCGTGGAGATAGACCGCGAGGGCGGCGGCGTCGAAGGCGGTCAGCCCCTGGGCCAGCAGGCCGACGATAGCACCGGCCAGTACATCGCCGGTGCCCGCCGTGGCCAGGGCCGGGTTTGCGCCGTTGTAGACCACGCTGCGGCCATCTGGGTCGGCGATAACGGTGGTTGCGCCCTTGAGGACGACGACCTGGCCCCACGCCTTCGCCGCATCGGTGGCGCAGGCCACGAGGTCGGCGGGAAGTTCGTCGACCTTGAGCAAGCGGCGCATCTCGCCGGGGTGCGGGGTGAAGATAAAAAGCCCGTGGGGCAGGTGTTCGGGCCAGTCCTCGATGGCAGCCAGGAGGTTGAGTCCGTCGGCGTCAAGCACGGTGGCGGGCAGATTGAGCGCTTTGCCCCCGTCCGACGGGGCCGCCGCCGACGGGCCGGAAAGGAAGCCGACGCGGGCGCGGGCCTTGGGCTGCTCCAGCCCAAAAATACGCCGGATAAACTCCTTGGTCGGGTCAGCTTTGCCTAGGCCGGGGCCGATCAGCAGAGCCGTATAGCCCTCCAGCACCTTGCCAAGCTCCTCGGCGGCGCTTGGCCCGATGGCCCCCCATTCACCCTCAGAGAGCGGCAGCAACGTCACCTCGGGGCCACGACCGCTGGAGCCGAGTACCGTGCGGCTGGCGGCGAGCGTGACCAACCCGGCCCCGACGCGCCCGGCACCGGCGCAGGCCAGAGCGGCGGCACCGGGATAGTGCAACGAGCCGGCCACGATCAGCGCCTTGCCAAAATCGCCCTTATGGGCCTCGGCGGGCCGCGCAGGCAGCAGCGTGCGGGCATACTCAGCCGTCAGCATCTCGCTCATACAAGCCTCCAAGTTCTGCGATGGAATCCCAATATCGGCGAGGGAGATCGCCCCGACGGCGGCGCGTCCAGGGTAGAGCAACATGCCACGCTTAATAACCCCAGTGGCAACCGTCAGATCTGCGCGGATGGCGACACCTGCCACTGCCCCGCTGTCCGACTCCACACCCGTGGGCAGATCAATCGCCAGCAGCGTGCAGGACGCGCCCCGCGTAGCGCGTAGCTCGTTCACGGTCGCGACGATCCCGGCCAGGTCGCCCGCCACCGGACGCGAGATACCAGCGCCGAGCAGGGCGTCAACCACCAGATCCGCGCTGGCCAGGGCCAACCGCAGAGCCGTGTGATCTGGGTCATCGGCGGCATGTAGCTCGGAGATATTGCGCTGGCGGCAGCGCTGGCGGTTGGCGTCGGCTAGGTCATCGGGGCGATGCCAGAGGTAGAGCTGCGCCGGGTAGCCGGCGTCGTGGAGATGCCGGGCGACCACCAGGCCGTCGCCGCCATTGTTGCCGGGGCCAACAAGGACGAGCGCCCGCCCGTCGGGCATAAGGTGGCGGAGGGCGACCTGTGCGACGCCCCAGCCGGCCTGCTCCATCAACCCGGCCCAAGTGGCCCCGGCCTCTACGGCGGCGCGCTCAAGGGCGCGCATCTCTTGCGTGGTCACCAGTTTCATGGTGGCGTATTGTACTGTATCTCGTTGCCAAGAGCCACCACGCTGGCCACGGCGTTCCCGCCGCTGTGGGACAGACTGAGGGCCAGTTCGGCGATGCCGAGGGCGGTAGCGGCGGCGGCAGCGGGGCCGTGGAGCCGCAGCGAGGGGCGGCCATCGGCGGCGCGCAGCACCTCGATGTCGTTCATCCCCGGGCGGGTGGCGGTGGCGGCACCGGCGGCGACGCCGCTCAGGCCAACGCCCAGCGCCTTGGCCACTGCCTCCTTGGCCGCCCAGCGCGCCGCGAGCGACTGGTAGCGCGGCGCGGGGCCGAGGGCGTCACAGTCGCTAATTTCACCCGCCGTGTAGACGCGGCGCAGAAACCGCTCGCCCCAGCGCCGCACCGCCCGCCTGATCCGGTCGATCTCGATGATGTCGATGCCGTGGTAGATCATATCGCCGCGCCTCCGCGTGAGTCATGATGCTGGCGCTGGCCAGCAGTATCTTGCAAAGTCGCTGGAACTGCGCCCCAGACCGTGCTTTTTGGGGATGTTTGGCGGCGAAGTTGCCAAACATCCCCAAAAGAAGATCTCTTGAGGATGGCGAAGCCACTCCCAAACCCCCGCCAGAGGCGAGGTTGCACCAGCCCTGCGCTGGCCAGCGCCAGCATCCCAATAGACATCTACTGCTCACCGACAAGCGAAACATCGGCGACCATCGCGTTATAGTCGTGCCCGTTGGCGTAGATCTGGACGCCCTGGAGGTAGCGGTAGTCGGGCAGCCACTGCGGGTCGCGCAGATCAAACGTAAACGAAGTCCACGCGGCCTTCGGCACCTGATAGTAGATCACATCGTTGGCCCGCACGCGGGGCGGCTGGTCGTTGCTGTCGGTGTAGATGCAGACCACCCGTTCCTGATCTGGGTCATCGGGGTTCTCTTGCCTGGCGAGGATGCGAATCATCACCGGGCACTCGCTACCACGGTCGCCCACATCCTCGATCGACTGGCCGAGGATGCGCGTCCAGAGCGAGAACGTCAGGCTGCGATACTCCGAGACATCGACGCCGTTGCCGTCTTGCCCGAGTTGCTGCCTGATGCCGGTGGTGAACCCGCTGGTCTGCCCGCCCGCGCGGTAGAACCATGCCGCGCTGCGCCGGTCGAGATTTGCGCAGCCGCTATCGACGACGGGCGGCTTGCAGATCGATGAAAGTCGAAAGAAGCCCTGCTGCGCTGGGGGCAGCGGCGGGCCAGAATAAACCTGCCAGGTGGAGGATCGCGGCAGGGTCGGCTCATTGCTCAGGGTTGTGTTGTTGTACTCTACCTCGCTAAACTGCGTGAACCCACCGTCGCGGATCAGCTCCCAGCGCGCGGGCACCGCCAGGCCGGGCATGCCAAGTTCGTTGATCTCGACGCGCTGACGGGTATCCAGCACCACCGCTGGACTATTGGCGCTGATCACGGTGGCGCTGCCGCTGCGCACGGCAACATCGGTGGTGAAGGGCTGGATGGCTGCGCCCGACATTATCTGTGCGACGCGCGAGGAAGCTTGAATCGCGACGCTGTAGCTCCCGCCGGGGGCGAGGTCGATGGTTGTACCGCCGACAAGTACGCGGAACCGCACCTGCCGGTAGGGCTGGCCAGCCCGCAGGTCGTAGCGCACATATCCGCCGCTCTGCCGGATCGTCACCTCCTGGAGGTGATCGCTCCAGCGGGTGGTCTGGAGCGTATCCAGGCGCAGATCCGCACCGGCCCAGAGGTCGATCTGGCTGTCGTCGAAGAGCCGGATGCTGGCGATTTGGCCGTAGCCGGCCTTGGTGACAATCCGCACGCTGTCGCCGCCGCCAATCACCTGTTTATCGTGGATGCCCTGAAAGATGCTGCGGTTTGCGGGCTGCCAACTGACCCACTCGACCGGCCCGCGCACCACCAGGGTGGCGTCGCGGGGGTCGGTGGCGGAGAGGTAGAACTGGCGGCCGGCGTAGATCGCCCAGCCGACCAGAATAACGAAGACGCTAAAGAAACCCAGCAGCGTGAGCCAGGTAAGGCGCAGGGTACGCCGCTGGGCAGCGCGGCTCAGGTTGGGGCGGGCGGGTTCAGTGCGTTGCATAACGATCAGCGGCCCTCGCTGGTATCCAGCATCAGCGCGGCGGCACCCAGCACCCCGGCCCGCTCGCCGAGGCTTGGCGGGATGATTGGCACCGCGCGGTACAGATCGACGATCACCCGGCGATACGCGATCGCGCGGGCCTGAGCCAGCAGTCCTGGGTTCTCCAGAGCGACGCTGCCGCCAACCAGGAGCAACTCGGGGCTGAAGATATGCAGGATCGAGGCGAAGCCCATGCCCAGCAATTGGGCCTCACGATCCATCAGCGCGCAAGCCAGAGGGTCGCCGTCGGTAGCGGCGCGGGCCACGTGGGCGGACGTCACCCGTGTGGGGTTGGCCAGGGCGTGCAGCAGACTGGCGGGGTGCTTGGGCATGGCCGAGGCGGCGGCGAGACCGAGGGCGGTGCCCGAGGCCAGTTCCTCCCAGGTCAGGCCACGGTCTGCGTCGAGGATGATCGAGCCGAGCTCGGCGGCGACGCCCAGGCGACCGAGCAGCAGCCGGCCATCGACGATCACCCCGCCGCCGATGCCGGTACTCACCGTCACATAGACCATATGCCGGGTGCCGATCCCGGCACCGAAGCGCCACTCGGCAAGGGCGGCAACATTGGCATCGTTGGCGATCATCACGGGCAGGCCGGTCGGTTCAGCCAGCGCAGCGCGCAGCGGAATGTTGTACCAGCCGGGCATATACGGCGGCGCGTAGACGATCCCCGTCTCGGGGTTGAGCGGGCCAGGCGCGCCGACCCCGACCCCCAGCAGATCGCCGCCGGCGGGGAGGGCGGCGCGCATCTGGCCGATCAGCCCGACCATGCGCGCGATCACCGCCGTCGGCCCCGACTCGATCCCGCTGCGCGTGCGCTCGTGGGCAATGATGGTGCCATCTGCGGCGACCAGTGCTGCGCGTAGCTGAGTCCCCCCAAGATCGACGCCAATACCGTACTCCATAGGCTTATTGTAGCACGGCGGCTAAAAGTAACACTTGACAGCACAAGTGTTTGCTTGCTATAATGATTACCACATACGTTCTGGCCTGCTGATATGCGGTACACATCAGCGGGCTGTTCTGAAGTCTAGACGTTAAGCTCACGCTGATGACTGTCTAGTGTACGTGTTGCCGCTAGCCGTTCTGGCTGCGGTCTATGAAAGGATTAGGGGCTATGCGAACTGCAGATGGTCTTTCCGTGCGCCAGGATAAGATACTCCACTACATCGAGGAGTTTTTCGCGAAGCACGGGTATTGGCCAGCGATCCGCGACATCCAGACCGACCTGAAGATCTCGTCCACCTCGGTGGTTGCCTACAACCTGAAGGCGCTGCAGGAAAAGGGCAAGATCAACCGCCAGGGCAAGGTCTCGCGTGGGATCACCCTCCCGAAGAGTCTCAATCCGGTGGTGGCCAGCACGTCCCATCAGGTACCGCTGCTGGGCACGATCACGGCCGGCCAGCCCCTGCCCGACCCGGAGCAGGTGGACATCGGGAGCGCAGAGAAGGTGGAGGTACCGCTCGACCTGGCCACTGCCGACAAGCTCAAAGATGTCTACGCCCTGAGGGTGCGCGGCCTGTCGATGATCGACGCCCTGATCGATGACGGGGATATCGTGCTGCTGCGCCGCCAGGAGACGGCCAACAACGGCGATATGGTCGCGGCGATGCTCGTGGACGAGAACGCGGTCACACTGAAGAAGTTCTACCAGGAAGGGCTGCACATCCGGCTCCAGCCGGCGAACAGCACCATGCAGCCGATCTTCACAACGTCGGACAATGTGCGAATCCAGGGCCGCGTCGTCGGCGTGCTGCGCTCGCTCTTCTAGGCGCTCGTACCGTACGTACAATGCCGGGTCTTGGCGGCTACACCGCAAAGACCCGGCATTGTACGATTATATCAACCATATCAACCATATCAACCATATCAACCATATCAACC
>CAISPW010000051.1 GCA_903887465.1 uncultured Oscillochloris sp.
GATGGAGGGACTCAATATGCAAATTCTTGGTAGGCTACTTATTCTTGTGCCACCTTTACAAGAACAGGATGCGATATTAAAAAATGTCGATCTAGGAACACAGCAACTAGTATCTGTCATCAATAAGGCCCAGCGCGAGATTGACCTCATCCGCGAGTACCGCACGCGCCTCATCGCGGACGTGGTAACGGGCAAACTCGACGTGCGCGGCGTAGATCTCGCCGCCTACGGCGATGAGCTTGCGGGGCTGGATGAGGCTCTGGCCGATGAGGATGATGTGGGGGAGGAGGAGATTGACGAGGTGGAGGAAGACGCTGGTTGAGCGTGATACAATCCGATCAACGTGACCGATTACATGGGCCGATGCCAGAAAGGAAGGGGTATGATGACCTCCACATTCGACCATGCATTCAGCTTAGCGCGTCAGCTTAGCGTTCAGGAACAAGCACGACTGATTACGGCGCTTGTGGAAGCGTTAGCGGCGCGGACGCCACCGCCACCTGACCCTCCGATGGCGTCTACCCATGCGGCATGGGAGCGGCTGTTTGCATTTAGTGACGAGCTTCGCGCCACCTACCCGGAGGCCAATCCAGCAGCTCGGCTCGATGCTGACCGCCAAGAGCGGGCGGCAATACTTCGAGGAAACCAGGGGTCTGACGATGTACACCCTTGACGCCAACATCTTTGTGCGAGATGCAGATCCCCGTGACCCCGACCATCGCATCTGCCGGATGTTGCTTGAGCGATTGGCCATCACCAACACAACCCTCACGATGCCATTGCTTGTCTTAGCCGAAGTAGCAGGCGCACTCAGTCGTGAATTTCGTGTTCCCATGCGGGCGAGGATCTTCATTGATCTATTGACTGCGCTGCCCAATGTGACGTTTATCGATCTCGATACCGGATTGGCGCAGGAAGCGGCATACGTGGCCGCTGATCGAGCGCTGCGTGGTGCCGATGCCGTCTACGTGGCGGTAGCACAGCGTCACAACTGTGCGCTGGTTTCACTTGACCGCGAACAGCGTGAGCGCGCTGCACTGCTTGTGCGTACCTTGACGCCGCATGAGGCGTTGGCAGAGCTTGGCGGGGGTACCTAACCAATGCCAAGCGACACCAGCGAGCGCGGACTTGAGACAATCATCGTCACTGCTCTGGTTGACGAGGCGGGCTACATCCACGGCGATCCGCAGGACTACGACCGCGACCACGCCGTAGACCTGGCTCAACTGCTGGCCTTTCTCCAGGCTACCCAGCCACAGGTTGTGGAACAACTCGGCCTGGCCGCCGATGGCCCTCAGCGTCAGCAGTTCCTGCACCGGCTCCAGGGCGACATCGCCAAGCATGGCGTGATCCACGTCCTGCGCAATGGCATCAAGCACGGCCCCGCCAGCGTCAATCTCTTCTACGGCACGCCCTCACCGGGAAACCTCGCCGCCGCCGTGCGCTTTGCTGCCAATCGCTTCAGCGTCACCCGCCAACTGCGCTACAGCAAGGCCGAGGCCCAGCTTGCGCTCGATCTGTGCCTCTTCATCAACGGCCTGCCGATCATCACCTTCGAGCTGAAGAACCGGCTTACCAAGCAAACCGTTGAGGATGCGGTGCAGCAGTACAAGGCCGACCGCGACCCACGCGAGTTGCTCTTCCAGTTTGGGCGCTGCGTGGTTCACCTCGCCGTTGATGATCAGGAGGTACGCTTCTGCACGCACCTGACGGGCAAGAGTTCGTGGTTCCTGCCCTTCAACAAAGGCTACCACGATGGCGCAGGCAACCCGCCCAACCCCAACGGCCTGAAGACCGACTACCTCTGGCGTGAGGCGCTAACCCGCGCTGGGCTGACCGATATTCTGGAGAACTACGCCCAGATTGTGGAGGAGAAGGGTAAGAAGAAGTACCGGCAGGATTTCCCGCGCTACCATCAGCGCGACGTGGTGCGCAAGCTGCTCGCCGACACCCAGACCCACGGCGCAGGGCGGCGCTACCTTATCCAGCACTCGGCGGGCAGCGGCAAGAGCAACTCCATCGCCTGGCTGTCCCACCAACTGATCGGACTGGAGCGCGAACACGCCACGATCTTTGACTCGGTGATCGTCGTCACCGACCGCACCAACCTCGACAAACAGATCCGCGACACCATCAGGCAGTTCGCCCAGGTCGCCGCCACCGTCGGCCACGCCGACAGCTCCAGCGACCTGCGCAACTTCCTGACCAGCGGCAAAAAGATCATTATCACCACGGTGCAGAAGTTCCCCTTCATCCTGGACGCCATCGGTGACGAGCATCGCGGGCGCACGTTTGCGATCATCATTGACGAAGCCCACTCCAGCCAGGGCGGGCGCACCGCCGCAAAGATGAACATCGCCCTGGCCGACGGCGGCGGTGCGGATGAGGACGAGAGTACCGAGGACACCATCAACCGGATCATGGAGGGGCGCAAGATGCTCGCCAACGCGAGTTACTTTGCCTTCACCGCCACTCCGAAGAACAAGACCCTGGAAATCTTCGGCGAGCCGTGGCCGGAAGGCGGCAAGATCACGCACCGGCCCTTCCACAGCTACACCATGAAGCAAGCCATCCAGGAAGGCTTTATCCTCGATGTGCTGAAGAACTACACGCCGGTGGTCAGCTACTACCGGCTGATGAAAAAGATCGAAGACGACCCCGAGTTCGACGCCCGACGGGCCAGCAAGAAACTGCGGCACTACGTCGAGTCCCACGAACACGCCATCCGCCAGAAGGCCGAGATCATGATTGACCACTTCCATGATCAGGTCATGGTGCGGCAGAAGATCGGCGGTCAGGCCCGAGCGATGGTGATCACCAGCGGCATTGCGCGGGCGATCCAGTACTTCCACGCCTTCCAGAGCTACCTCAGCGAGCGCAAGAGTCCCTACAAAGCCATCGTCGCCTTCTCTGGCGAACACGAATACGGCGGCCAGAAGGTGACCGAGGCGTCGCTGAACGGATTCCCGAGCAGCCAGATCGAGAAGACCTTCAAGGACGACCCCTACCGCTTCCTGATCGTGGCCGACAAGTTTCAGACCGGCTACGACGAGCCGCTGCTGCACACCATGTATGTGGACAAACAGCTTTCGAGCATCAAGGCCGTGCAGACTCTCTCGCGGCTGAACCGCGCCCACCCGCAGAAGCACGACACCTTCGTGCTGGACTTCATGAACGACACGGACGTGATCGCGGCCGCCTTCGCCGACTACTACCGCACCACCATCCTCAGCGAAGAGACCGACCCGAACAAACTGCACGACCTCCAGGCCACGATCATGAGCTACGGGGTCTACACCCAGACTGACGTGGATCGGGTGGTTGAGCGCTACCTGGGCGGTATTGACCGCGACCAGCTCGACCCAATCCTTGATGCGTGCGTGGCGATCTATCTGGCTGAGCTTGACGAAGACGGGCAGGTCAACTTCAAGGGTCGGGCCAAAGCGTTTGTGCGAACCTACGAGTTCCTGGCCTCGATTCTTCCCTACCGCTACGCCGAATGGGAAAAGCTGTCAATCTTCCTGAACTTCCTCATCCCCAAGTTACCCGCGCCGAAGGAAGAAGATCTCTCCAAGGGCATCCTTGAGTCCATTGACATGGACAGTTACCGGGTCGAGATGCGCTCGGCAATGCAGATCGCCCTGGCTGATCAGGACGCCATGATCTACCCGGCACCCACGGCGGGGGGCAGCAAGATTATGGAGACCGCGCTGGAACGGCTCTCGAACATCCTCAAGGCGTTCAACGACCAGTTCGGCACGGACTGGAAAGACATAGACAAAATCCGTCAGGTGATCGCCGAAGAGATCCCGGCGAAGGTGGCCGCAGATAAGGCGTATCAGAACGCGATGCGGAACTCGGACAAGCAAAATGCGCGCATCGAACACGACAACGCGCTCCAGCGGGTGATCATCGAGCTGCTGACGGATCACACCGAGCTATTCAAGAGGTTCAGCGACGATCCATCGTTCAGGCGCTGGCTCAGCGATAACAACTTTGAGACAACGTATCGGGAGCGGGCGGGGGCGGCGGGCTAAACCGCATCACACGACAGACACACCACACAGCGGGGGCAGAATGACTCTGACGATTACCTTGCACCTACGTGCCGCAGACCGGGCCGAGGCACACGACGGCGACCATCTTTTCCATACCTTCGACCCACGCACGCTGCTCGTCGAACACCCACTGCATGACGCACGCTATGTCGCACCTGACACCTATGGCCTGCGCTTGCTGGCTGCCCTGGGCGGCCCGGCCCTCCAGGAGCGCCTGATTCTGCTTCCCCGTGCGCCGCATCCCGAGAGCGCCGTGATCTTCCAGGTGAGCGCCCCTGAACTGGCTGCTATCCCCTGGGAGTATCTGCACAATGGGACAACCTTCGTCGCCTTTGAACACTTTCTGCTGCGCGAGGTTCCCGTGCCGCCGGGGATGCTCCCGCCTCCCCCTGACTCGGCCTTGCCTTGGCGCCTAGTGGTGATGGCCAGTGACCCGCTGCTCCAGGAGGTGCGTGACGAGAAGGGTTTCCTGAAGGACTATGTGCCTCTGCCACGCCTGCGTGTCGCCAGCGAACTCGATACCCTGCGCGACGGCCTGCGCGCCCAGGAGCCGCCGCCCCCGTTGCGCTGGCATCGTATTGCCCCGGCCCGCGACGCCTTGATCAATCTGGCCAGCCCCGATCCGATCCTGTTTCATTACACCGGCCACGGCAGCGTGCGCAACGGCCAGCCCATTCTCTGTTTTGACGATGGCGCTGGGACGATGAAACCTCAGCCCGTGGGCGACCTGGCGGTTGACCTGCGCGGGCGCACCTACTTCGCCTTCCTCAACGCTTGCCGCACCGCCGATAGCGCCGAGCCAGCGGCGAACCTCGCCCTCACCCTGGTGCAGAACGGTGTCCCGGCGGTGCTGGGTACTCAGGCCAGCATCCGCGATGATGGGGCGGCTCTGTTCGCCGAGACCTTCTACCAGCAACTGATCGCCGGTATACCGATGGAAGAGGCGCTCTGGCGGGCGCGCACCCGCCTGCACAATAGCTTCACCAGCGATCATACTCTCTGGGGCATTCCGGCTTTCTACCGCGCCGTCGGCTACCGTTTGCCGCGCCAGGGCTACGCCGGTCCGCCGCCACCCGCAATCGAGCCACCGGCCCCGCTGACAAGCAGCCTCCAGGCTCCGGCCCGCCTGCTTGGCCGCACCACCGAACTGACCGAGATCATGCGCCTGTTCGTCTTCCAGCACCGCCAGATCGTCACCATCCGTGGCCCCGGCGGCATGGGGAAGACCGCCCTGGTGCATGAACTGGCCGCACGGCTGCGCTTCCACTTTCGCGATGGCATTATCGCCCTGACCCTGGCCCTGAGTGGTGAGCAGGTCAGCCTGAACGCGGCTGGGCTGCGTGCCGATTTGGCCCGCCGCATGGGGCTGCAGCACCCGGCCTTCGACGACCCGGCGGCCAGCAATGCGCAGGAGGAGGCGATCATTGCGGCGGTGCAGGGACGGCGCGCCCTGCTGATCTTCGATAATTATGAGACGGTGCTGGGCGCGCTGGGTCGTGATCAGGAGAAGGATGCGAGACTGTCTGAGCCGGAAGATGTCTCTCGCCGGGCGGAGGCCGATGCGGTGCAGCGCCTGGTGACGCGCCTAGCTCGCGCCGGGGTGGCGCTGCTCTTCACCACCCGCCAGGCTCCGGTGGATCTGCCTGAGGAGTATTGCTACCCAGAGGCGGCGCAGGGTGAGCAACTCACCGGCCTCGACAACGTCAGCGCAATCGCCCTGTTCCGTCAGCGAGCGGGCAGCCGGAAGCATCGCGAAGCCCTGCCGGGCCAGGTATCCCATGCGGTGGCCGGCAGCCCCCTGGCCATCCAGCTTGCCGCCGCACGCTGGGGGAATAGCAACCAGACCGAGGCCGAGTTTCTGACTAATCTCGACGCTGAGTTGCTAAAGGCTGAGCAGTCTGGCGTACCCTTCCACCAGCGATCCGTGCAGGTGAACGTCGGCCTCTCAATTGACGCCCTGAGCGCCGAGTTGCGCCAGGCGCTCTACGAGATCTCGGTGGTGGCGAACCCGGTGATCACCCCGCTGCACGCTGCGGTGGTGTGGGGGCTGGAAGATGAGAAAGAGTGGTTCAGCGACCAGGCCCACAAACGGCTGGAATACCTCCAGGATCGCTCGCTGCTCCAGGGCGTTGGCGAGCGCGACATCGAGCGCAACTGGCCCCAGGCATACGCCTTCCAGCCAGTGATTGCCCAGGTGGTGCGTTCGCGGGCCGAGGCCAGCGACCTCAGCGCGGCCCGCGAACGCTACGGCGTCTGGGCTGCGGATCGGATCAGCCGAGCCTATGGGGACAAAGGCATCAGATATGACCCAGAGGTCGCCCGATCAACCCAGTTCTACCTGCCCGATCTGATCGCGGCGCTGCCCTATCGGCCAGAGGAGCGGCGCGGCTGGGATGCGTGGCAACTGGCAACCATCCTGCGGATGTTTGGGCGGGTCGTAGAGGCAACCCACGCCATTGAC
>CAISPW010000052.1 GCA_903887465.1 uncultured Oscillochloris sp.
CGAGATCGGCGGCTTTGTGATCAACCTGGCCCCAATAGAGGACCAGTTGATCAGTTTGGTTCGCGACCTGGGGACATGGCTGAGCGGCAATGTGCCACGGCTGGTCGTCTCGGCGCTCGAGTCGGTCATCTACGCCCTGGTATACCTGATCTCGACCTTCTACCTGCTGCTGGAGGCGGGCCAACTCAAAGCCTGGGCGACAAACCTGATCCCGGCATCCTACCGTGCGGAGATCGGCAGCCTGGGTACGCAGATCGATGGGGTGTTCAGCGCCTACATTCGCGGGCAGCTTATCCTGATTGTGATTATGTCGGTGCTGCTCTTTATCCCGCTTTCGATCTTGCAGGTGCCCTACGCCCTGGTGATCGCGGTCGCCTCGGGCACCCTGGAAATCCTGCCGATCATCGGGCCGTGGTCGGCGGCCGGGATCGCGATCATCTCCACGCTCTTCCAGTCCGAGATGCCTTTCGGCCTCTCCCACGGCAGTATGGCGGCCCTGATCGGCGTGATCTACTTCACGCTGCGCCAGATCGAGGATAACTTTATCATCCCCAATGTGATGGGGCCGCTGGTGCGCCTGCATCCGGTGGTCGTGATCTTCGCCATCCTGGCCGGCGGGGCGCTCGGCGGGGCCTTTGGCCTCTTTATCGCCATCCCCATGGCGGCGGTGGTGCGAATCCTGCTCAGCTACCTCTACCGCAAGCTGACCGACCGGCCTGAGCCGCCGGATTCGCCGCTCCAGACCAGCGCGGAGCCGACGAAGCCGGAGAAACAGGCGATCACCCGCATGAAGCGTGACGCCTGATGCGTGCGCGCTAAACCCACCCTGTTGCTGCGGGTTGGCGGCTTTGCCGTCAATTCGCAGCAAGTCAACCTCTCGCCGGAGGCGAATTTGCTACAGTTTTCACACGATCCCGAGGCCGGTACGCTCTACGCCTACTTCATCGAGCTTGAGGCGGGGCAGGCGATCTATACGCTTGAGTACCCGGCCAGTCTGCTGCTGGACGGCGACGGCCAGATCGTCGGCCTGCGCCTCGATCTGGATGATGGGGTCACGCTTGATCAGCTTGAACTGGCCCTCGATGACGAGTTTGGCCGCCTAGATATGGAGACGGGCTTCCTGTCGATCCTCATCCCCGGTGGTGTGGCGGCGCGGACGGTGGCCCTGGAGCAGACGGCGATCCTCGACCTGGACGCGGACGAGCGAATCCTGGGCCTGGAACTGGCGTTGCCCGCCGATATGCTGACGCCCACGCGCCTCGCGCGCCTGTCGTCCGCGATGGTCTCCCTGGACGACGCGCCGCATGCCGACGAGGGGCCGGTGGTGTTTGTGCCGGAGCCGGAGCCGGATGCCGAAGGCGCGGAGACGGGAGGCGCGGAGACGCGAGGTGCGGAGACGCGAGCGGAAACTCGACCCCAGCCCCCAGCTCGGCCCGCGCTGCGCTCCGGCTTTGTGGCGCTGGTGGGCAAACCGAACGTGGGCAAAAGCACGCTGCTGAACGCCCTGCTTGGCCAGAAGGTGACGATTGTTTCGCCACGGGCACAGACGACGCGGGTGCCGGTGCGCGGCATCCTGAGCCGACCAGATGCGCAGGTGGTCTTCATCGACACGCCGGGCATCCACAAGCCAAGCCATAAGATGGGCCAGTTTATGGTCGATCTGGCCGAGCGTAGCCTGCCGGGTGCCGATGTGATCTGCTTTATGGTGGATATCAGCCAGCCGCCCAGCCAGCTCGACCGACAGATCGCCGAGCAGGTGCAGCGAGCGCGCGGCCACCGCCTGCTACTGCTGAATAAGGTGGATGTGCCGCCGCGCCGGGGCGCAACCTACATGGAGGAGTATCGCGACCTGGGCAGGTGGGAGATGGAGTTGGCGATCTCGGCGCGGCGCGGCCAGGGTCTGGCTGGCCTGCTCGACGAGATCGTGGCCCGGCTGCCGCAGGGCCACGCGCTCTACCCAACCGACCAGGTGACCGACCAGACCGAGCAGCAGTTGGCTGGCGAACTGGTGCGCGAGAAGGTTCTCTACTTCATCCAGCAGGAGGTGCCCCACGCCGTGGCCGTCGAGGTTGACGAGTGGGAGCAGAAAGATGCCGCCGTCTACATCCGCATGACGGTCAATGTGGAGAAGTCCAGCCAGAAGGGCATCCTGATCGGCGCGGGCGGCGCGATGCTCAAACGGATCGGCAGCGCGGCCCGGCACGACATCGAGCACATGCTGGGGCAGCAGGTGTTCCTGGAGCTGTGGGTGAAGGTGCGCGAGAACTGGCGCGATGACCTTTCGGCGATGGGCTGGCTGGGCTACCGCGCTAAGGATTGGTCGTGAACGTGTTCGCGTGCAACAAAATCTAGGCTCCAGGCGTAGATAGGATATGTGGTCGCCCTTGTCGGGCTGTGCCGCCTGTGCTACCCTGGAGATGGCCCCATGCCAACCCATGCCCGAACCGCAGGCGTCCCTGTTGCCATTGCCAAGCCTATATGGAGCGATATGGCTGAGGTCAACCAGATCCTCTGCCCGAAATGTCACAAGTCGAACCTGCGCCGCGCCCGCTTCTGCCAGCACTGCGGCCACGATATTGTGTTGAATAATGACAAGCCGACCGACGACCGGCGCTATGTGATCACGCAGGTGATTAAGCAGGGCGGCCAGGGCGCGGTCTTTGAGGGTATTGACGAGAGTGGCCAGGTCTTCGCGATTAAGCAGATGCTGGATAAGTTCACCGATCAGAAGGAGGGAGCTGAGGCGATTGCGCGCTTTAACGCCGAGGCCAAGCTGCTTCAGGGGCTGAGCCACCCGCGCATCCCGCGCATCTACAGCCACTTTACCGACGAGGGCTGCTACTACCTGACGATGGATCTGGTGCGCGGCAAGGATCTGGAACAGATCGTCGAGGATCGTGGGCTGCTGCCCGAGGCGGAGGTGCTGGAGTACGCCGACCAGATCTGCGATGTGCTGGTGTATCTGCACGGCAAGGGGCTGATCTACCGCGATATGAAGCCCTCGAACGTGATGATCGAGGAGCGTACGCGCGGGGTTAAGCTGGTAGACTTCGGGATCGCCAAGCTGTTTACGCCCACCGAGCGCGGTACGCAGATCGGCACGCCGGGCTATGCCCCGCCTGAGCAGTACCAGGGGATGGCGACGCCGGAGTCGGATATCTTCGCGCTGGGGGCGACGCTGCATCACCTGCTGACTGGCCGCGATCCGACCGAGCAGAAGCCGTTCGACTTCCCGCCGGCCAACAGCGTGAACTCCAGCGTCTCCAAGCGTACCAGCGATGCGCTGCAGCAGGCGCTCCAGATCGCTCCGCAGAATCGCTTCGCTAGGATGAGTGATTTCTGGGACGCCCTGCGCCCGGAGCGGGCGCGGCGCCCGGCCCAGGTGCGGGTGGCCCAGCCCACGGTGCAACTGCCGTCGGCGGTAGCCGCACAGGTGGCCGGGGCCGCGTCGATGGCCGGAACCGCAGCGGCCCCGGCAATGGCTCCAGCGGCCCCGAAGATCCCGTCGGTCGCGCCGATGCCCGCCCCGCCGACCACGCCCCGCCCCGTCCCGCCGACACCCGCCCGCCCACCCGCCCAGCAGCGCGGGTTTCTGGCGGCGGTGGGCGCAGTGATCAGCTGGATGGTCGTGCTGCTGGTGGTGGCGGTGATCGGCCTGGGTGCCTATGTGTATGTGGCTCGCCCCGCCTGGGCCGACTCGTTCATCGCGCCGCTGACCAACCTGACGCCGACCAGCAGCCCCCCGGCGCTGACCTCGCGGCAGGTTCAGCTTGAGGTGACGATCCAGCTGCCGGCAGGCTCAGGCGATACGGCCATCCGCAGCGCGCTCCAGGCGGCCTTCGCCGCGTCGGCGAAGGCCCAGAACGGCGCGGGCACGCTGGTGAACCAGAACGTGCCGCCTAGCCCGGTTGGCAATAGCATCGAGCAGGTGAGCGGGCCGGACGCGCGCGGCCAGGTGACCTACCGGGCGATGATGCAGGGGTATATCTACACACCGTAGGCATGGGCGCGTTTGGATCGCGGAGGCGCGAAACGGGGCGAACGACGCGAACGCGAAGGCGCGAAACCGCAACTTGGCAACAAAACACCGGTACGGCGGAGGTAGAGCCTCCGCCGTACCGGTGTTTGATCTTTTAGACATGGTTCAAACCCACGTGACCGTTCAGCGACGAGACGATGAGGCGATGACGCGATAGGAGCGCCCGCTAGTGCGCGTGGGCGGCCTCGACATCCTTCTTGTGCTGCGCGATCACGGCGTCGACGAGCTGGGGCGGGACATCGTCGTAGTGGTCGAAGGTCATCGAGAAGCGCCCACGGCCCTGGGTCATGCCCTTGAGGTCGGTGGCGTAGCGCTGGATCTCGGCAAGCGGTGCCAGGGCGGTGATCGCCGTCTTGCCGTTGCCGGTGGGCAGCATGCCCTGGACGCGCCCGCGTCGGGTGCTCATGTCGCTCATGATGTCGCCGGCGAACTGGTCGGGCACGACGATCTCAAGGACGTAGATCGGCTCGGTGATCGCGGGGTGGGCTTTGGCGGCGGCGAGCTTGAACGCCTCTTTGCCGGCGCTCTTGAACGCGATCTCCTTGCTGTCTACGGGGTGCTCTTTGCCGTCGAAGACGGCGACGCGCACATCGAGTAGCGGGCTGCCGGAGAGCAGACCCTCGGCCATGGCCTCGCGCACGCCCTTCTCGATGGCGGGCATAAAGCCGCGTGAGATCACCCCGCCGACCACCTCGTTGACAAACTCCAGGGGATCCTCGCGGTCGGGGTCGGGGGCGAGCGGCTCGACGCGCAGGCTGACATCGGCGAATTGACCGGCACCGCCGGTCTGCTTCTTGTGGCGGTACTGGGCCTCGGCGCGGGCGCGGATCGTCTCGCGGTAGGGGATGCGCGGCAGTTCGATGTCGATGCTGACGTCGAACTTACGCTTCATGCGCTCGGCGACGATGCCCAGGTGGCTCTCGCCGAGGCCGGCCAGCAGCGTCTCGCCGGTCTGGTGATCGCGATCGGTGCGCAGGGTGGGATCTTCCTCGATCATGCGACCGAGGGCGACGCCGAGCTTGTCGAGGTCGGCGCGGCTGTGGGGTTTGACGGTGGCGATGAAGGGCGCGGACGGGAAGGTGATCGGCTCAAGCTGGAGCGGGCGGGCGGCGGCGCAGAGCGTGTCGTTGGTGGCCGTCTCGACCAGCTTGGTGATCACGCCGATGTCACCGGCCACGACGGTCTCGACCTCGACCTGCTCCTTGCCGCGCACGCTGTAGACGTGGGCGACGCGCTCCTCTTTGCGGGTGCGCGAGTTGAGGAGGTTGGTGTTGCCGCGCACCTGGCCGCTGTAGACGCGGAAGTAGCTGACCCGACCGTAGGTGTCGGAGACCGTCTTGAAGACTAGGGCGCTGAGCGGCTCGCTGACGGCGGCGCTCAGAGCGAGGTCCGCGCCGGTGTTCAGGTCGGTGATGTGTACCAGCTTACGGGCGGCCGAGGGGATGGAGTCGACGATCCCGTTGAGCAACTGGGCGATGCCGGCAACCTCGGTGGCTGAGCCGCAGAAGGCGGGGACGATCGAGCCGTCGGCGATCCCGGTGCGCAGGCCGATCAGCAACTCGTCAAGGGTGAGTGCGTCCTCGCCGCCCTCAAGGTAGCGCTCGATCAGGTGGTCATTCGTGGCGGCGATCTTGTCGATCACGGCGGTGCGCCACTCGTGCATCAGCGCATTCATATCGGCGGGGACATCGGCCTGAATGAATCCGCCGTCGTGCTGGGGCGAGATGAGCCAGGCGCGCTGCTGGCGGAGCGAGATCACACCCTTAAAGTCTTTGCCCGTGCCGACCGGGATCTGCATGGGCAGCACCGCCGCGTCGAGGCGCGCGCGGGCCTGCTCGATGGTGCGGTAGAAGTTCGCGTTGTCGCGGTCGAGCTTATTGACGAAGATGATCCGGGGCACCCGGTTCTGGACGGCCATCTCCCAGGCAAGCTCGGTGCCGACCTCGACGCCGGCGGAGGCGTCGAGGACGATCACGGCACCGTCGATCACGCGCATGGCGGCGGCCATATCGCCGGCGAAGTCGGCGAAGCCGGGGGTGTCGATCAGGTTCACCTTATCATCGTGCCATTCAAGGGGCAGGACGGAGAGGGAGACCGACATTCCACGGCGGGTCTCATCGGGGTCGTAGTCGCTCGTGGTCGAGCCGTCCTCGATGCGGCCCATTCGTGGGATCGTGTGGGCGGTCATCAGCATCGCCTCGGCCAGCGTGGTCTTTCCGCTGCCGAGGTGACCGAAGATGCCGATGTTGTGAATCCTTTCCGGGCCGTATGCTCGCATGGGGGAGTCCTCCTTGACTTATCCGTCGAGGCCGCCCGTGGAGCGGGCGGGAAGGGCGGGAGATTGGGAAAGGGGGTTTGTTCAGAACGCATTATAGACGCCTTAGGGGTTACGTCAATAGACAATGCCGCAACACAGCGCCTGAACCACAAGAAAACCATTTTGCGCACGGTGATCACGCACGATGTTCTTTATGTTATCCTTTAACGTGGTACTATGTCTCTGTTATGCGCATAGCCAGCGCATAGCTTGGCCGCAAGAATCGGCCCGCGCCGTACCGGTGAGTCTGACCTCGATGGTCCCCTACCCCTGAGCGAGCGATGGCACCAGCACCCGGCAAGATCCTCGTTGTCGATGATAATCAACTGAACCGTATGGTGCTGTGTCTCCAGCTCCAGCGCGAGGGCCACCGGGTGGAGTTGGCCGAGCATGGCATGCAGGCGATGGCGATGCTGCGCGCCCAGCCCTTCGATATTGTGCTGCTCGATCTGCTGATGCCTGAGATGGACGGTTTCCAGGTACTCGGCACCCTCCAGTCTGATGGGGAACTGCGGCGGATCCCGGTGATTGTGATCTCGGCCCTCGATGAGATGGAGAACGTGGCCCGCTGTATCGAGATGGGCGCCACCGACCATCTGCCCCGGCCCTTCGACCCGGCGCTGCTGCGGGCGCGGATCAACGCATCGCTGGCGGCGAAGCGCCTGCACGACCAAGAGGCCGAGTATCTCCACCAGGTTGCGCGCCTGACCGATGCGGCGGCCGATATGGAGGCCGGTCGCTTTGTCCCCGCGAGCCTGACGTCGGTGGCCGCGCGCGACGATGCCCTGGGCCAACTGGCCCGCGTCTTCCAGCAGATGGCGCGCGAGATCGACGCCCGCGAGCGCAAGCTCAAGCAGGAGAGCCAGTTTAAATCGGCCCTGATCGGCAAGATTACCCACGAGCTGCGCAGCCCCTTCGTCGCCGTCGGCTTTTCGGCCCAACTGCTCCAGCGCTACGCCGAACATCATATGCTCGCCGAGGTGCTCGCGGAGGCTCGCCAGCTCGACCGCCAGCTCGCCGAGGGCCGCCAGATGATCGACAGCGTGATCAACTACGCCTCGCTGGTGAGCAAGCTGGCCGCGCCTCACGCCGAGCCGACCGATATCGCGGCCCTGATCCGCGAGAGCGCCGCGCCGCTCCAGCGCATGGCCGAGGTGCGCGAGGTGACGCTTTCCTATATGATCGCCGAGCGGCTGCCGATGATGTCGGTGGATCGCCAGCAGATCAGCGAGGTGATCCACCACCTGGTGCATAACGCGATCAAGTTCAACCACGCGGGCGGGCACGTCCGGCTGAGTTGCCAGGCCAGCGCGGGGTATCTGACCCTGATCGTCGAGGATGATGGCCCCGGCATGGACTCCGATAAGCTGGAGACGATCTGGGACGCCTTTGCCCAGGCCAGCGACGATATTCAGCGCGGCATTGGCGGGCTGGGGCTGGGGCTGGCCCTGGTAAGCTGTATTGTCAAGGCCCACCGTGGCACGCTGCTGGCTCACAGCACACTCGGCAAGGGTAGCGCCTTTGGCTTTCGCATCGCTATCGGCTAAACCGCCGTGAGGCCGCATGCTCTACTATACGATCATCGCTGAAGGCGTTATCTGCGCGCTCCTGGCCCTGTTCGCCTGGCGCAATCGTGCCGAGCGCGGCACCCGAGCCTTCCTCGTCCTGATGCTTGGTGTGATGATCTGGTGCCTGGCTTACGCCCAGGAGCTTCACAGCAACGAACTGCCGGCCAAAATCCTCTGGTCGAAGATCGAATATCTCGGTATTGTCACGGTTCCGGTGGCCTGGCTGGCGTTCGCGCTGGAGTATACCGAGCGCCAGCGCTGGCTGACGCGCGGGCGGCTGGCGCTGCTGGCGACACCGTCGCTGCTGACCCTGCTGCTGGTGTGGACGAATGAGACCCACGGCATGATCTGGCGCACGATCAGCCTGGTACCAAAGCTGGACTTCGTGGGCTGGGAGGCGATGTACGGGCCAGGCTTTTGGCTTTTCACGGCCTACGCCTACGCCATGCTGCTGATCGGCACGCTGCTGCTGATCCAGGTTTGTGTCCTCCGGCCAGCCCTCTACCGTGGCCAAGCCGGCACCCTGCTGGTTGGGTCGCTCTTCCCGTGGCTGGGGAACCTGCTCTATAATGTTGGCCTCAGCCCGCTGCCAGGGGCGGAGATCTCCCCGCTCAGCTTCACGATCACCGGGCTGATCTTTACCTGGGCGCTCTGGCGCTGGCAACTCTTTGATATCGTGCCGGTCGCTCGCGACCGCGTGATCGAGCGCATGCGCGATGGGGTGATCGTCCTTGACGCGCAGGGCCGGGTGGTCGATGTCAACCCGGCCGCGTGCCAGATCAACGGCTGGGAGCGGCGCGTGGTGCTCGGGCAGCCGATCATGCCCATCCTCGGCCAGCACGCCGCTGCGGTCGAGCCACTTCTCACAACAGAAGAGGTGGACGCACAGATCGCGGTGGAGGTGGCCGGAGATCCGCGCGTGTTCCAGGTGTGGATCTCGCCGCTGCCGGATCGCCTGGGCACGCCCGGCGGGCGTCTGGTGATCCTGAGCGACATCACCAGGCTCAAGCAGGTTGAGCAGGAACTGATCCGCGCCAAGCAGGTGGCCGAGGCGGCCAACGCGGCCAAGAGTATCTTTCTCGCTACGATGAGCCACGAGATCCGCACCCCGATTAGCGGTGTGCTGGGCATGGCGAACCTGCTGCTCGAAGCCGACCTGAACGCGCCGCAGCACGAACTGGCCCAGATGATCCACGCCAGCGGCGACCAACTTCTACGGGTAATTAATATGATTCTGGACTTTTCGAAGATCGAGGCCGGGCAGCTTGAGCTTGAGGCCCAGCCATTCGATCTGCGCGCCTGCGTCGAGTCGTCGCTCGATATGGTGGCGACCACGGCGGCGCAGAAGGGTCTTGAGTTGACCTATCTGATCGCGCCTGGCACGCCCATCGCGCTGGTGCAAGACCCGACCCGGCTACGCCAGATCCTGGTGAACCTGCTGAGCAACGCGGTGAAGTTCACTCAGTACGGCGAGGTGGCGCTGAATGTTACGCGGGAGGGTCTCAGGGATGACCCGGCGCTCCCTGAGACCCTCACCTTTGCCGTACGCGACACCGGCATCGGCATTCCGCCCAACCGCATGGATCGCCTCTTCCGCTCGTTCAGCCAGGCTGATGCTGCGACCACCCGCACGCATGGCGGAACCGGCCTGGGCCTGGCGATCTGCAAGCTGCTGGTTACTGCGATGGGCGGCACGTTGACGGTGGAGAGTACGCCGGGCGCGGGGACGACCTTCACCTTCTCGATCAGGGCCGCCAGAAACCTGGAGGGGGTGCCGGGGGATGGCGATGTCGATCATCCGGAACTGCGCGGGCGGCGGGCGCTGATCGTCGATGACCGTGCGAGCAGCCGACAGACTCTGGCCACCCAGCTTGGCGTGTGGGGCATGCAAGCCACCGTGGCAGAGTCGGGGGCGGCGGCCCTGGCAATCCTGCACGGTGGCGTCAGCTTCGATCTGGCGATCCTGGATGTGCAGATGCCTGACATGAGCGGGGTGGCCCTGGCCGAGGCGCTCCGCCGCTCCGTCGTGTACCAATCCCTGCCGATCATTCTGCTAACCGCGCTCGGGGCGATGTCGCCCAGGTCAGGCGATCCAATCACGATAGCGTTGAGCAAGCCTGTCAAAATCTCCCGGCTCTGCCAGCAAATCATGAGCTTGCTGGCCACAAATGTGCCGCCGAGTCCCGCGCCGGGCCGCGCCGAGCGGCGTCCTTTGCCGCCGGCGGATGTGACAATGGCGCAGCAGCACCCGCTGCGTATCCTGGTGGCGGAGGATAATGCGATCAACCAGCAGATGCTTTTGCGCATGCTGGCACGGCTGGGCTACCAGGCGAACCTGGTAATCAACGGGCAGGCGGCGGTCGACGCGCTCGGCCAGCAGCGCTATGATCTTGTGCTGATGGATGTGCAAATGCCCGAGATGGACGGGCTGGAGGCCACACGCACGATCCGCGCGACGCTCCCACGTGCGCAGCAGCCGTGGATCATTGCGGTGACGGCGGGGGCCACTCAGGGCGACCGCGAGACGTGTCTGACGGCGGGGATGGACGACTTTCTGGTCAAGCCGCTTGATCGCGAGGCGCTGACCGACGCGATCAGGCGCTGCCGCCCACTCGTGGACGTGCAGGCGCAGCCGGAGGATCCCGGCGTAGCTGCGGTGATCGACCCGGCCGCCCTGCGGAATCTGGTGCGGACCCTTGGCGACCAGGATAATACGATCTTGACCGCGCTGATCGCGACGTTTATCGAGAGCGCTGATACGATCCAGGCCAGCGCACGTGCGGCCCTGGGGCATCACGATGCCCCGACGTTGCGCCGGGCGATGCATACGCTCAAGTCGAACGCCAGCACCTTCGGGGCGCAGCCGCTCACGGCGCTGTGCCGCGATATGGAGCGCCGCGCCGCCGACGGAGATCTGGAGGGAGCCGATGCGGCGCTTGACGCGGTCGCGGCCGAACTCTGCCGCGTGCAGGCCGCCCTGAGCGTGCTGTAGGGAATCTAATGTGAAAATAGCCGATAGCCGATAGCCGATAGCCGGGCATCAGCGACCATGTTCATCTGGTGTTGTGCGCCCCGCGCATGAACATCTTTTGGCAATACCGCAAAAGTCACCCTGTCGCGGCAACGTTCGCCGGGGGCTGAAGCCCCCGGCGAGGTCTACGACGGCCGCTGAAGCGGCCTCA
>CAISPW010000053.1 GCA_903887465.1 uncultured Oscillochloris sp.
AGCCCCGAGGACTTTGCTCATGCCCTGACTTCGTATGCCGCAAGGATAGCGGAAAATGAGGTACACACGGCAATATCTGAGGGAAGAAATTCCACCTCTATAGTTATATTTACTCAATTGTAAAGGTGCGGCGGGCACAGAGGCATGCGGCAGGTCACGCGCTACGTACGCGCCGGAGGCCGGAGGCATGCCGCGCATTTTGCCTCCGGCCTCCGGCCTCTGACTCTAACTCTACCCCCGCGCGGCGAGGAGCGACTCGCGGGCAGCGGTGAGGGTAACGGCGATATCGACCGTGTCGTGGGCGGAGCTCACGAAACCCGCCTCGAACTGTGACGGGGCCAGGTATACCCCGCGCTCGCACATGGCCCAGAAGAACCGGGTGAAGCGGTCGGCGTCTACGCGCTGCTTGGCCTCGGCGTAGCTGCGCACCTTCGCCCCCGCATCCTTCAGGAAATAGAAGCCAAACATGGTGCCCACATTGCCGACCTGGAGCGGCACGCCGGTCTCCTCACTGAGCGAACGCATGCCGTCGGCGAGGGTCTGGGCACGCCCAGCGGCGCGCTGGAAGGGCGTGGGGGCACCGTCAATGGAGTCGAATGCCGTGTGCAGCATAGCCAGCCCGGCGGCCATAGCCAGCGGGTTGCCCGAGAGCGTGCCAGCCTGGTACATCGGCCCCGCCGGGGCTACCTTCTGCATGATCTCCTTCTTGCCGGCGTAGGCACCGACGGGCAGGCCGCCGCCGATCACCTTACCCAGACAGGTGAGGTCCGGGTCGATCCCCCAGACACTTTGGGCACCGCCGGGGGCCGCGCGGAAGCCGGTCATCACCTCGTCCATGATCAGTACGGTGCCGTGGTTGCGGGTGAGATCGCGCAGACCCTGGAGGAAGCCCGGCTCGGGCAAGACAAAGCCCATATTGGCAGCAATCGGTTCGACGATCACGGCGGCAATCGAGTCGCCGTGTACGCGGAACAGTTCGGTCACGGCCTCCAGATCGTTATACTCGACGGTAAGGGTGGCGGCGGCGGTAGACGCCGGCACCCCAGGGCTATCGGGCAGGCCGAGGGTCGCAACGCCGCTGCCGGCCTGCACCAGCAGCATATCGGCGTGGCCGTGGTAGCAGCCGATAAACTTGACAATCTTCTCGCGGCCGGTGTGGGCACGGGCTAGGCGCAGGGCGCTCATGGTGGCCTCGGTGCCGCTGTTCACAAAGCGCACCTGCTCGATGCTGGGCACCAGCTTGATCACCAACTCGGCCAGTTCAGTCTCCAGCGCGGTGGGTGCGCCAAAGCTGGTGCCACGGGCGGCCTGTTCGGTGATGGCCTGGATCACCGCAGGGTGAGCGTGGCCGAGCAGCAGCGGCCCCCAGGAGAGTACGTAATCGATATAGCGGTTGCCGTCTACGTCTTCGACGTGGGCACCACTGCCGCTGGCGAAAAAGATAGGCGTGCCGCCAACCCCACGGAAGGCGCGCACCGGCGAGTTCACACCGCCTGGGATCACCGCCTGGGCGGCGGCGAAAAGCTCTTTCGAGCGGGCGTATCGGTCGGTGGTAGTCAAGGTCATGGGACATTCCCCGTCATAATTCTTTATGCTGCTGCTGAGGGTTGCGAGTTTCGCCAGCAACCCTCAGCAGCAGCATGTGATACTACTTGGCGTATGCCGGCTCGACGGCATAGTTATGAACAAAGTCCACCAGGCGGGCCACATTCTCCTCAGGCGTCTCGGTGAGGATGCCGTGGCCGACGTTGAAGATGTGGCCGGGTCGCCCGCCGGCGCGGCGCAGGACGTCGGCGGCGCGGCGCTCGATCTCGGGCCAGGGGCCATGGAGCGCCATCGGGTCGAGGTTGCCCTGGACGGCGACGTCATGCCCGAGGGCGGCCCAGCCCTCATCCAGCTGCACGCGCCAGTCCAGGCCGATCACGTCGGCACCAACCTGACGTAGCTGCGGGGCCATACCGTGCATATCTGTCCCGAAGAAGATGATTGGCACATCGGAGGCGGCGCGCACGGCGGCCACCGCCTTCTGGACGTGGGGCAGCACATACTCGGCGAAGTCATTGGGCGAGAGCGAACCGGCCCACGAGTCGAAGATCTGCACAATATCGCAGCCCGCCTCGATCTGAGCGATCAAGTAGTCGCTCACCAGGACGCTGAGCTTCTCCATCAGGGTGTGCCAACTCTGCGGGTCGCGGTACATCAACTGCTTAGTGCGGCGGTACTCGCGGCTGCCACCGCCCTCGATCGCGTAGCTGGCCAGGGTAAAGGGCGCGCCGCTAAAGCCGAAGAGCGGGATGCGCCCGGCCAGGGACTTCTGCACGATGCGGATGGCATCGAGCGTGTAGGCCGTCGTCTCGCGCGGGTCACACGTCTTCAGGGCGGCGATGTCGGCCGAGCTACGGACGGGGTTGTGGATCACCGGCCCCTCACCCTTCTCAAAGGTAAGTTGGATGCCCAGACCCTCCAGGGGCGGCAAGATATCGGCGAAGATGATCGCCGCGTCGATGTCGAAGGCATTGGCGGGCTGGAGTGTCACCTCGGCGGCAACCTCAGGGATCTTGACCATTTCGAGGAAGCCGTGGCGCTCGCGGATGGCCCGGTATACCGACATGTAGCGGCCGGCCTGGCGCATCAACCAGATCGGGGTGCGATCCACCGGCTGGCGGCGGGCGGCCTTTAGGACACGGTCATTCATTGCTTTACCTTTAACAAAATGACAAAATGACAAAGTGACAGGGTGGCAGGGTGGCAAGATGCGTCCGAAGCACCTTGCCACCCTGCCATCTTGTCACGACTTTAGCCAGCGCACAGCGTCCTTCGCCCAGTAGGTGATGATCATATCGGCCCCGGCGCGGCGGATGCTCATGAGAGTCTCCAAGGCTACCCGGCGCTCGTCGATCCAGCCCTTTTCGGCTGCGGCCTTGACCATGCTGTACTCCCCGCTCACCTGATAGGCCGCCAGGGGCAGATTGTAACGATCCTTTATCTGGCGGATAATATCGAGGTAAGCCAGAGCCGGCTTGACCATCAGCATATCCGCGCCCTCGGCCACGTCCAGGTCAACCTCGCGCAGAGCCTCGCGGCTGTTGGCAGGATCCATCTGGTACTGGCTGCGGTCGCCGAAGCTCGGCGGGCTCTCGGCGGCATCGCGGAACGGCCCGTAGAAGGCCGACGAGTACTTGGCGGCATAGCTCATGATCGTGGTATGCTCAAGCCCGGCCTTATCGAGGGCGGCGCGGATCGTGCCGATCATGCCGTCGATCATCCCCGAGGGTGCGATGATATCGGCACCGGCCTGGGCGTGGATCACCGACGCCTTGCCGAGGATGCTTAGGGTCGGGTCGTTGAGCAGGTAGCCCTCGGCGATCCGCTCGTTGTAACCCTCGACCCCAGGGAAATTCAGCACCCCGCAGTGGCCGTGATCCGTATACTCGCAGCAGCACATGTCCGAGATCACCAACATCTCGGGCACGGCCTTTTTGATCGCGTAGGCCGCCTGGGGCACGATCCCCTCGGGATCGAAGTTCTCGCTGCCCACGGCGTCCTTGTGATCAGGAATGCCGAAGAGCAGCACGGCGGGGATGCCCAACTCGGCCAAAGTCTCGACCTCGCGCACGGCGGTATCCACCGAGAACTGGGCGTGGCCAGGCATCGAGCCGATCGGCTTCGTTATGCCCTTGCCGTGACGAATGAAGAGCGGGGCGATCAGGTTGTCAGCACTGAGCGACGTCTCACGCACCAAGCGGCGCATGTTCTCGTTGAGGCGCAGGCGGCGCGGGCGGCTGGCGGGATATGCGGTCATCGGCGCACCTCCATATGGGCGATCAGGGCATCTACCAGCCCCTCTTCAGTAGACACCTCGGCCACCACGTGTGGCACGAGGCCGACGGCTCGGCATGCGGCGGCGGTTGACGGGCCGATGCATGCGATCACCGTACGCTGGGACTGCGCCAGCGCATCCGGGCCAACCTTCTGCACAAAGGCGCGGGCCGTCGAGCCGCTGGTGAAGGTGATCGCGCCGATCTGCCCAGCGGCCAGCATACCGGCCATATCCACACGGTTGTCGGGAGAGGGCACGGTGCGGTAGGCCACCACACGATCCACTGCGGCACCGGCCTCGCGCAGGCGATCCTCCAGGGTCGGGCGGGCGATGTCGGCGTTGGGCAGCAGCACCCGCGTACCCGCCAGATCGCCGAGGGCGGCGGCCAGACTCTCGGCGATGAACTGTTCGGGGACGGTGGACGGGTTCACGCCAAGCAGTTCGACACAGGCGGCGGCAGTGGCCGGACCGATGGCCGCGATGTTGAGCGTTGCGTATTGCGTATTGCGTGTTGCGTGTTCCGCGATCATCCGCACGGCCTGAGCGCTGGTCAGCACCAGCCAGGCATACTCCCCGGCGGCCAATCTGGCCAGGGCTGCGTCCAGGGGTGCCGAATCTTCGGGCGGGGCGTAGGCAATCGTTGGGTAGATGATCGGCTCCGCCCCCAGATCACGCAGACGTCGGGCCATACCGTCGGTCTTCCCCGCCGAGCGGGTGATCACGACACGCTGGCCGGTTAGCGACGAACGACCAACGACCAACGCCGAGTGGGCCTCGCCGCCCAGCACGTCGCTTTCAGGGTCGTCGGTCGTCGGTCGTCGGTCGTTGGTCATCATTACTTGCCTGCCTGCACCGCAATCTCGGCGAGGATCTCGGCGGCACCACGGGCCAGCAGATCCTCGGCCAGCGCCGTGCCGATAGCGGCGGGATCCGCCAAGTCGCCGGTAAGATCACCCCGAATCAGCGTTGTGCCGTCGAGGGATCCGACCAGGCCGCGCAAGCGCAGGGTGTTGCCGTCTAGCGTAGCTGCTGCGGCGATGGGCACCTGACAGCCACCCTCAAGGCGACCGAGGAAGGCACGCTCGGCCAGGGCGGCGGCGCGGGATGGCGCGTGATCGAGGGCGGCCAGCAGAGCAAGCGTCACAGCATCATCGGCGCGGCACTCGATGGCCAGGATGCCCTGGGCCACGGAGGGGAGCATCTGGTCGGCGGGGATGGGCAGCGACACAAAGTGGGCATCCACCGCCGTGAAGGGGCGCGGCCCATCGATGGAGGCGTCGGTGAAGCTCAGGCGATCCAGCCCGGCAGAGGCCAACACCAGGGCGTCGTACTGCCCCTCGGCCAGCTTGCGCAGGCGTGTGTCCACATTGCCGCGCACATCGCGCAGCGTGAGATCCGGTCGCACCGCACGGATCTGGCTGGCGCGGCGCAGCGAACTCGTGCCAACGACGGTGTCCGTCGGCAAACTAAGAATTGACAGTTGCGTATAATCGCCTGCGGCCAGCGCAGCGCTCACCACAAGCGTATCGCGTGAGTCGGCGCGTGGAGGGAAGGCCGCCAGAGTTAGGCCGTCGGGAACATCCGAGGGCAAATCCTTGCAGCTGTGAACGCAGAAATCAACCTCGTGGTCGAGGAGCGCCTGCTCCAACTCTTTCACAAAAAGACCCTTATCGCCCACGGCGGAGAGGGCCACGTCCAGGATGCGGTCGCCCTTCGTGGAGATGATCTGCAGCTCGACCGTGAGTCCGGGGTGAGCGGCGCGCAGGGCGGCGGCCATCATCTCGGACTGAGTAAGGGCCAACTTCGAGCCTCGGGTGCCAAGAATGAGACGGGTCATCGCTATACCTTACGTTATGTCGTTGATTATCGGTCGCCAGTTATCGGTCTTCAGCCACCGCATACGCGCGTTCTTCGAGGTTGAACAGGTCGCTCAGCATCGCGGCATAGCGCCGTCCGTCGCCCTGAGCGGCGGCATCGCGCAGGCGGCGGGTGGGCGAGTGGAGCAACTTATTCACGATACTGCGGCTGAGGGCCTCCACCACCGTACGCTGCTCGGGGGAAAGGCTGGTCAGTCGGCGCAGTGCCCGGTCGAGTTCGCTAGAGCGCAGGCTCTCCGCGTAGTCGCGCAGGCTCGTCAGGGTGGGCACCGCCTCCTGGCTGCGCAGCCAGCCCAGAAAGGCATCGACCTCGCTGTTGGCGATTGACTCGGCCAGCTGAGTCAGGCCGGCACGCTGGTCGAGGGTGTTACGAACCACCTCGTGCAGATCGTCCACTGTACAGACGTGGACGCCGTGGATCTGAGAGACCTCGTTCGCAATATCGCGGGGCACGGCCAGGTCAATCAGCAGCATCGAGGGCGGCGGGCCATCGCCGTGGCGAGCAATGGCTTTGGCGTGCATCGCCTCTTCTACGTGCTGGCGATAGATGATCGGCACCGGGGCGGAGGTGGAACTGATCACAATATCGGCGCGGGCCAGGGCGTGGGGCAACTCCTCGAAGGTCATGGCCTCGGCACCGTAGCGCTCGGCCAGTTCACGCCCGCGCGCAAGAGTGCGGTTGACAATCGTCAGCCGGTCGGCACCATTGGCCAGCAGGTTTTGGGCGGCCAGTTCGCTGACCTCCCCGCCGCCAACCAGCAGCACCGAGCGACCATTGAGGTGGCCGAGGCGCTGGCGAGCCAGCTCGACGCCCGCCTGCGAAACACTGGCCGCCCCTTGTCCCAAGGCCGTCTCGTGACGCACCCGCTTGCCTGCGGTGAGCGCGTGCTGGAACAGCCGGTGCAGCACCGGGCCAACGCTGCTGGCCTGTTGAGCGATCTCAAAGGCGGTGCGTACCTGGCCTTGGATCTGGGCTTCGCCGAGCACCAGAGAGCGCAACCCCGACGATGTGGCGCAAAGGTGCCCGGCCACCTCGGGTCCGTTGAGGAAGAACAGCGTGTGTACGAAGTGCTTCTCATCAAGCCCGTGGAACTCCGCAAGGAAGCTCGCCAAGCTTTGGGCGGTACTGTTGTCCGACGCCACACCGTAGAGTTCCACACGGTTACAGGTGGAGAGGATCACAGCCTCGCTAAACAGCGGCGGGCGCGGCCCGCGAGGCATCGTGAGCTGCATCAGCGCCGCCGGAATATCGGTGGCGTTAAAAGCTAGGCGCTCGCGGATCTCCACCGGCGCGGTTGTATGATCGAGGCCAGCAAGCAGGAGGTTCATCGCGCGACCCTTTGGAAATACCTGCAATTAATCCTAAACCTAGGCAAATCTCAGCGACAGCGAACGTTATCACAAGAGCTCAAAGCCGTCAACATCACGCATCGCCCACGAGCTCTCTCTGTCGGCTATGGCTCAGATGCGCTTAACCAACGCGCATCAGTCAGTCGGCGACGGCCAACGCGGGCCGCGCCGCCAGAAATGTGGCGACCTGATCCGCCGTGTTCACCCCATTGCGCCAACATTTCGGCATGCCGACGCCGCCACGGTAACTGCCGACAAAGTAGAGACCGGGACGCGCCTGTTCCAAGCGCTCCAGAACCGCAATCCGCTCAACATGCCCAAAGTTGTACTGGGCGACGGCCCGTGGCCAGCGGGTGAGGTTGACCACCTCGGGCGCGCCGCTCGCGCCGAGTACCGCATGGCTATCCGTGACCGCATTGGCGATAAGATCTTCTCGGCTCTGGGTATCGCGGATTGGGTTTAGCGAGCCACCCATCATGTCGATGATGTTGACCCGGCCCTCCGGCGCAAAGGGCGGGAAGAGGCTTGAGGCCCAGAGCAGGCCCAGGAAGTTGCGCCGATCACACGAGGGTGCCAGAACACCAAAGCCATCGAGCGGGTGCGCCACCTGGCTCCGGCGGTAGCCCAGGTTTACAACTGCCATTGACGAGTAGGTCATCCCGCGCAGGGCGGTGGATGCGCTTGCGTCAAACTCGGATACGAGGTCGGCGGCGGCGTATGCGGGCGCGGCCACCACCACACTCGCGGCCTCTAAGGTCTCAATCTGGCCATCGCGATCAACGACCAGCGCCCAGCCTGCGCCAACCGGATGTAGGCCCGTGGCGCGGGCCTTACGCCAGACCCGCTGCGGGCCGAGGACGCGGGCGATGGCCTTGGGCCACTCGGCAATGCCGCCCTTGAAATTCAAGGTCACGCTGCGCATTTTCGGCCCCTGCACCGCGCCCTTTTTCGTGCCGTTACGCCCACCCAGCAAGCCCTTGATGATGCTGCCGGCGCGCTGTTCGGCCTCCCAGATCGCGGGGAAGGTCGCCTTGATTGACATCTTGGACGGGTCGCCCGAGTAGACGCCAGAAACAAAGGGGTCGATCATGCGCTGCATGACCTCGGGGCCGATACGCCGGTCAAAGAATCCCGCTACGCTCTCGTCAGAACTGGTGGTGCGCGGCACAAAGGGCTCACGTAAGATGCGCAGCTTACCTTTGAGCGAGATATGTTTCATCCGCGCAAGGCCCACTGGGTCGTTCGGTATCTCAAGGGGTTTCCCGTCCTTGAGGAAGTAGCGGCGCTTCCCCGCCCGGCCCGCCGTCACGACACGATCCGCAATCCCCAGGTCGGTAAGCTCGGCCCACAGGCGCGGGTCTTTCGTCGCAAGGGTGTTTGGGCCGCAGTCGAAGACATAGCCCTCGGGCGTCGTGATGCTGCGCATCGCCCCGCCGACCTCATCACCGGCCTCGATCACCAGAACCTCGAGGCCGCGCTTGTAGAGCGTGTAGGCCGCACTAAGCCCGCTGATCCCGCCGCCGACCACCACAACATCGTAACTCTTCATCGATCTCCTCCTCTTACGCCGCAGGGCAACCCACCACGTAAGATGAAATCGCTATCGTGTTAGCAGGGCACCGAGTCCTCACAGAGTCTTCTGCGCCCCCCACGTTTATCCGTCTACTGCGACACCCTCAAGGCGATCTTCAAGATCGGCATAGATCTCGCGCAGCCGATCCAGCGTCTCGGGATCTGCATCCCAGAAGCCGCGCCCGCTCGACTCGAGCAGGCGGCGCACCACACCGACGGCGGCTGTCGGGTTGAGGGCGGCCAGCCGCTCGCGCATCGCATCGTCGAGAACAAAGGTCTCGGCGACACTCTGGTAGACCCAGCCGTCCACCGACTTGGTGGTGGCGCTCCAGCCGTAGGTATTGTTCACCCGGGCTTCGATCTCACGGGCGCCCTCGTAGCCGTGGCTCAACATGGCCTCGTACCACTTCGGGTTGAGCAACTTGGCCCGCGTCTCCATCCGCACCGCCTGATCCAGCGAACTGACCCGGTTGGTTGTGCCAAGTGCGTCGGCCACCATCGTCTTCGGGCGGCTGCCGCGCAACAACTCGACGCTCTTGGTGATCCCACCCAGGTTGTCGTAGTAGTTGTCGATGTCCGAGAGGCCGACCTCGAAGCTGTCGATGTTCTGGAAGCTGGCGTCCACCGTGCCCAGTGCCTTCTCCAGCACCGCCCGCGACTCGCGCCACTGGCCGTTTGGCCCCAGGCTGAAGCTCTTGCGGCTGAGGAACGCCTCACCAAGCTGCGTATCATCGTCCCAGGTGCCGCTGTCCACCAGGTTGTTCACGTTCGCGCCGTAGCTACCGGGGGCGTTCGAGAAGACGCGAGCGGCGGCATCCTCGATATCTATGTTAAGCTCAGCGGCCTGAGACAGGGCGTGGGCGCGCACGAAGTTCAGCGATTCGGGCTCGTCGGCCGTGGCAGCCAGTCGGGCGGCCCGGTCGATCAGCTGCATCTGGTTGCCAAGCAGGTCGCGGAAGATCCCGCTGACCGTGACCACCACATCCACCCGTGGGCGGCCAAGCTCCTCCAGAGGAACAAGGGCCACATCGCTCACGCTACCCAACTCGTCTATCACCGGTATGGCCCCAAACATGGACAGCACCTGGGCCACACCCTCACACTCAGACTTGAGGTTATCGCTGCCCCAGAGAACCACCGCCACCGTTTGCGGCAGCGCGCCCTGCTCAAGCACGAGGCGGGCCAGAAGCTCATCCACCAGGCGTCCGCCGCGCTCCATCGCCGCCTGCGATGGCACTCGATACGGGTCGAGGCTGTAGACATTGCGCCCGGTGGGCAGGACGCCCGGATCGCGCACCACATCGTTGCTCGGCGATGGCTGGATGAAACCGCCGCGCAGGCCGTGGAGCAACCCCGCAACCTCCTGAGGTGCCAGCAGCTTCGCCAGAATGTCACCCAGGAAGGCCCACTGCTCGCCCAGCGACCCTTGCGCGAGCCCGGCAGTCTCGCGCAGGTATCCGTCAGCGCTGCGCTGGCGCTCGGCGGGAGTGCCGACCACAAAGCGCCGGATAGCCTCCTTGCAGATCATCTCAACCTGACGCCAGCGCTCCTGGGCCGTCGTATCAATCGAGAGCCGGTCGCGTAGGTTGACGTAATCATAGCCCAGGCTGGTGGCCACAATCGCCGGGAAGGTCGCCGCGCTACGGCGACCGGCAGGCCGGAAGCTGGCGGTCAGAGCCAAGAAATCCACCAGTTCAGCTGGTGCCGGGCTCTTGCCCAGCACATGCAGGCCGGCCGGGATCATGCGCTCCTCGATCTTGAGCAACTCGTGGCCGAGGGTGGCGATATAGCGCTCTGCCGAGGAGGTGGAGCTAAGAATAGAGGTTCGGTGGTTGGCGCTGGGTTCAGAGTCAGCCGCCTGTTCCGCATTCAGCTCTACGCTCTCGATCCCCAGCTTCCGGGCCTGGGCCACGATATCCTCCAGCATCGAGGGGTCAGGCGTAGCGCGATAGCGGTCGAGGGTATCCTTGAGGGCACGCAGACCCTTGTAGAGCCCAGCCTGCTGGAGCGGCGGCACCAAGTAGCTCACCAGCGTGGCCGCGCTGCGGCGCTTGGCGATGGCCGCCTCGCTGGGATTATTCACGCTGTAGTAGTAAAAGTTGGGCAGCTCGCCAATCAGCCGAGAGGGCCAGCACTTCGCGCTCATGCCCACCTGCTTGCCGGGCATAAACTCCAGGGCACCGTGAGTGCCGAAGTGGACGACGGCATCGACCTTATAGACATAGCGCAGCCAGGTATAGAATGCGGCGAAGGCGTGGTTCGGCGCAGCATCCTTCGCCATCAGCAGGCGCATCGGGTCGCGCTCGTAGCCAAAGGAGGGCTGCACGCCGACGAACACATTGCCCAGTTGCACGCCCATGATCAGGAAGTTCTTCCCGTCATTAAGCAGATCGCCGGGGGCGCGGCCCCAGAAGGGCTCGATCTCCGTCTCAGCGGGAAAGAGTCGGCGGTAGTCGGTCACGGGCAGGCGGGCCGCCACATTCGAGTCGGCACCGCTGGCCAGGGCGTTCCCCTCCACCACCATGCGTCGCAACTCATCGGCGCTGGCCGGCAGATCCAGCGTGTAGCCATCGGTGCGCAGCGCCCGCAGCAACTCGTAGATACTCTGGAAGACATCCAGGTAGGCGGCGGTCCCCACATTGCCCAGATTTGGCGGGTAGTTGAAGATCACCAGGGCCAGCTTCTTCTCGGTGTTGGCCTTGTGCCGCAGGATCGCCCGGCGGGCGGCCCGGTCGGCGATCTGGTTAATCTCGTCTACCAGGGGGGCCATGCCATCGCCAGCCGCGCTTGGCCCGCAGAAGACCAGCGGCTCGGAGGCACCCTCGAGTTCGGGCACCGCGACGCTGAGGGCCGCCTGAACGGGGGAGAGGCCGGTCGGGTCGTCCCGCCAGTCTTCAACGCGCTGAAAGGCCAGAGGCACCAGGCCGAAGTAGCCCACATCAAGCGCCTGAAGCGTCGCGCGGGCCTCAACCGGGCGGCTTTCCGCCGGCCCGCCCACCAGGGAGAAGCCTGAAGCGTTGATCAGCAGATCGACACCGGGAGTCTTTTTGTCGCCGACAAAGAACTGCTCGACCGCTGGACGCTGGTCGAGGCCCGAGGCGTAGGCCATCCGCACCGTCAGGCCGCGTGCCTCCAGTGCCGCCGACAGCGCCTTCAGATGGGCCGTGTTCCCGCTCAACACCACGCCGCGCAGGGCCAGCACACCCACGGTGCCGACATCCTGGCGCCTCGCGCCAGGCGCCAGCTTTCGACCGCGCCGCCACTTCTCATAGTCGGCGAGGCGCTCGAAGGGCTCGAGAGCCTCGGGGTGGAAGAGCGCCTGCTCGGGATAGCTCAACGGGTCGGCCTGGGGCAACTTCCCGTGCATGCCGGGCACATAGGCGTCGGCAAGCATGCAGATCATACGGAAGAGATTCTCGGGCGAGGGGTTCAGCCAGTACTGATGGGCGGCGGCGAAGGCGTAGATATCGCGAGCCTTGCCGGGGATGAGCTTGAGTACCTTGCTCAGGTTGCGCAGCACCGCCAGCTGGCGGCGAGCCTCACCGGCGCCGCCCTGAGGGCGCAGCTTCTTAATCCACTGCTGGATGATCCCCGGCTTCTCGCTCTCATCGCGAGCGTGCATGTTGAACTTGCCGATCCGCGTGCAGCGGATAAGCGCCGGGTTCGAGGTGATCACCAGCACTGGGCATGCGGCGGCGAGCAGCAGCCGCTCCAGCGGGCGCACGTACTCCTCGCCGAAGAGGCGGGCACCGAAGACAAACGCGGCCCCAGCGAGATCCTTCTCCAGGCGCTGCCAGCCCGCTGCATCACGCAGCGATGTCGCGTCGTGGAAGGCCACGGTGATAGCGACCCCATGATCCCGGCGCACCCGGTCGGCGGCCAGCCGCAATGCGGCGGCGTGATTACCATCTATGGTGAGAAAAACGAAGCGCATGATATGTACATGGTTGAAGTATGTAGTGCCGAGGCATATGTGATGCCTCGGCCACATAGCTTCGTTAATCGGCGGCGGCAACTCGTAGCATGTGATCCGGGCCGGGATAGTTCGGGAAGCCCTGGAGACCCCTCCACGCATTCGCAGGTGTGGCGATCTGAGGCGTCATATCGGCCAGGAACCCCTCGTTGCGCCGGAAGTGACTCTTCTTGTTGTCGAGGGCGAACTCATCTTTGATCCACCCGAACTTGTCACGCAGGCCATTCTTGTCAATGTCGAGGGCGTCAATCATCTGAAAGTCGGCGGCGTCGAAACGTGGAGTCAGCACCGCTTCCTGAAGTGCATGGCGGGAGGGTACACTCAGATCGGGCATTGCTTCCATAGGGTCTCCGGCGAGTGTTGCATGTTGCGCGCCACACGCAACACGCAGCTACGGGTATTCCACCAACTCATTTATTTCGGCTAGGCTGCTATGCGGGATCAGGTAGCGGCGCAGCCAGTTCGCCTTGGAGCGCTTCACCGGACTCCGATAGCTCGGCTCGCCGTGGATTGGCTCGCGCAGCTGTCGTCTTCATTCCTCGTGAGATGTAGCACAGAGTATGAACTACATGGACGAAAAATGCCGGCCTTCGAGACTATTCTGAGGAACCATCATCTGGCCCTTAAGACCGCACCGCCTCCACCAACATGACGTGGTAGAAGCCTTTACCGACCCGTGCAGCGCGCCGCAGCCGCATGCCGGAAGCTTCAAGCGCTTGGCGCACTTGAGTATCACGGATCATCTTGATATCGGTACGGCGCTGGCTGCGGGGGAAGAAGGCACCGACCCGGTGCATCGCGGCGAGGAGTGTACTGTAAGGGGCATAGGTGAAGATCAGTGTGCCGTTCGAGAGGCTTGCCAGATGCGCGAGCATCCCGCTGAATGTTTCAGCAGGATAATGAATCAGGACGTCGAAGCAGCTCACCAAGTTGTAGCTACCTTCAACTTCCTCAAGGTCGGCGGCCCAAGCGGACACCCGATCAGACAGGCCGGCAGACGCAGCGTTCGCAGCGGTGGCAGCGGCCATGTGCGGGGCAAGATCGGCGGCGAAAACCTGAAAGCCGCGCCGGGCAAGGGAGAGGCTGAACAACCCGGTGCCACAGCCCGCATCGAGGGCCGTGGCACCATTGGGCTGCGGAAACGCTTCGCCTATCCAAGCCTCGGCCGTTTGTAGCATCACGTTGTGGCCGGCCCGGATCGTCTTTCGGACTGCCGAAAGTTCCGCATCGCCGTAGATCGCAGACCAACGGGCAAACCCGACCCCATCAAAGTAGTGGCGAAGGCGCGCTTTATGCTGTGCGATGTCCAAGCCTATGCCTTTGCTGATCGATACAGATAGTCAGAGCACAGGCGCAACTGGCCTAACCACGCCACAGAAGATGACGTCAGGGTAGTAGTAAGGACTAGAAACTACGCTCATGCAGCACGATTATAACATGATAGTCAATAGCCGTGAATAAATGCAAATATTGAACAAAGGTTGTGCAAGCATAGTCGTTCCGCATCAGGACGGTCTAAAGCGATAAAAACGACTAGGCATAGAATGGCGTAAAACTGCTTGATGCACACGAAATCAGTCAAAAAATGCAAAGTCTAAGCTCATCTGCCAACAGCGCAACCTCAGCGAGCGGTGAGCGCAACATTCAACATTCTGCATTATTCAGCTGGCTCATAGCGCCCGTAGGCCCAGCACATCAGCGCTACGCTGGAGAGTGCCAGCAACCCGCCGATGCTGAAGACCGTTGGCCAGAGCCAGGCTACACCGATGCTGAAGATCTGGATTAGGGCCAAGACAACACCGAAGGGCGTCAGGGCCAGGGCAATCACCAGCATTACGAGTAGCCCGTTGGCAAGCATCACGATGCATATCTTTCGACTTCGACAGCCCCGCGCCGGTGTGCTACAATCGGGCTGGGTGAAGCTCGTGGCTACAGGGAGGTAGTTCAATGCGTATCGAGCGCAACCTGGCGATGGATCTTGTCCGTACGACCGAGGCAGCGGCTCTGCGCTGCGCCCGCTGGATGGGCCGTGGAGATAAGATAGGCGCGGATCAGGCCGCCGTCGATGCGATGCGGATGTCGCTGGACAGCGTCCCGATGAACGGCGTCGTCGTGATCGGCGAGGGCGAGAAGGATGAAGCGCCGATGCTCTACACGGGTGAGCGCGTCGGCAGCGGCGACGGCCCAGAGATGGACATCGCCGTGGATCCGGTGGAGGGGACGACGCTCTTGGCCGAGGGCATGCCCGGCGCTATCGCCGTGGTAGCGGTGGCCGAGCGGGGTTCGCTGTATAACTGGGATGGCTTCGCCTACATGGACAAGCTCGCCGTCGGCGAGCGGGCGCGCGGGGTGGTCGATATTAATGCCCCGGTGGCCTACAATGTCCGCGCTGTGGCCCGCACCCTCGGCAAGCAGATCGAAGATCTGACGGTGGTGGTACTCGACCGACCGCGCCACAAGGATCTGATCCGGCAGATCCGCGAGACCGGCGCGCGGATCAAGCTGATTCTCCATGGCGACGTGAGCGCCGGGGTGATGACGGCGATCGACAGCCCGCCCGCCGATATGCTGATGGGCATCGGCGGTGCCCCCGAGGCGGTGATCACCGCCTGCGCCCTCAAGTGTACTGGTGGTGAGATCCAGTGCCGGATCTGGCCGCGCAACGAAGAGGAGCGTCAGATAGCTGCCGAGCGCGAGGTCGATCTGAAGCGGGTCTATCGGATCAACGACCTCGTGCGTGGCGAGGATGTCTTCTTTGCCGCCACCGGCATCACCTCCGGCGAGTTCCTTCGCGGTACCGAATACTTTGGCGGCGGTGCCCGCACCCACAGCGTGGTGATGCGCGCCCGCTCTGGTACCGTACGCTATATCTCGGCCACCCACCGCTGGGACAAGCTTATGCGGATCTCGAATATGCCATATGCGTGATCGATTCTTTGGTGCCCCCGGATGGTCTGGTTGTACGGGCGGCGCATGCGCCGCCCCTACGATGCCCTATGCACGCTTTCCCCCACGCGCCCTCCCGCCTGCGTGATGCGGCGGCGCGATCTCCTTCATTGATTGCCGCTATCGCCCTCGGCGTTGGCGGCCTCGTGGGTACCGCCGCCGCCTTTGGCCCGATCTACGCCCTCGCCGGTCTCCTCGCGCTTTTGGCGGGGGTCGCCATCCTCGTCAGCACCGAGGCGGGCATGATCTCCGTCTTTGCGATCATTACGCTGCTCCCCTTCGGCACCCTGCCGTTTAAAGCGATCATCACTCCTAACTTCCTAGAGTTGGCCCTCGTTGGCCTCAGTGTCGTATGGGTGTTGCGCCTCTTGGCTCGCTCCGATGCCTACGGCCTGCGGGTGACGCCACTCGGCCTGCCGATCCTTGGCTTTGTCGGGCTGACTCTCTTCTCGCTTGTTCTCGGCGCCCGTGGCATGCCGGACTCGCTGACATTACATAACTACGCTAAATTTGTCCTTAGCGTGCTGCTCTACTTTAGCGTGGTGAACTGTATACTCACCCGCGCCCAGGCCCGCATGATCATCCGCGCCCTGATCCTCAGCGGTGCCCTGGCGGCACTGATAGCGCTTCTGCTCGTGGCACTCCCAGATCGCCTCGCCCTCAGTATCCTGGTGACGCTTGGGCGGATCGGCTACCCCACTACAGGCCGGGTGCTGCGCTATATTGAGGATGGCCCTGGCACCGGCCTTGAGCGCGCGATTGGCCTCTCGGTTGACCCGAACAGCTTTGCCGGTATGCTCGCGCTGGTGACGGCGTTCGCACTTGCCCTCCTTTTTGCCCGACGGCCGCTGCTCCCGCGCGGCATACTTATTAGTGTCGTTGCCATACTCACCCTGGCGCTCATGCTCACGTTCTCACGCGGGGCGCTGCTTGGCCTGATCGCCGCTGCGATCTATCTGGCAGCCCTGCGCTACCGGCGGCTTTGGTGGGCCATGCTTGGTGCCGGCCTGCTCGGCGGTGGTATGCTTGTGGCTCTGGGCCTGGCCAACGATATTATCCTGCGCCTGTTTGCTGGCGTGCAGTTGCAAGATCAGGCCCAGCAGATGCGCCTCGCCGAGTACCAGAACGCCATCGCGATCATCACCCGCTACCCGGTGTTCGGGATTGGCTTCGGCCTTGCCCCCGATATCGATCTGACCGCCGGGGTGAGCAGCATCTACCTGGCGATTGCTCAGCGCATGGGTCTAGTTGGCCTCACAGCTTTTGTCGGCCTCGCGGCGGCATGGTTTTTTATCACGCTTCGTGCGCTACGCCAGATGGACGAGGAGCGGGCTGGGTGGCTGCTTGGCGCTCAGGCCGGACTCGTCGCCGCGCTGGTGGTCGGGGTTGCCGATCACTATTTCTTCAACATTGAGTTTGGGCATATGGTCGCCCTCTTCTGGGGTACCGCCGGCCTCGGGATGGCGATTGTGACGCTGCCGGATGAGGTAACGTCGAGCCATGCCCGCAACCGCGTGTAGGCGCTCTGCCATCTCCTCAGTGGCATTCGCCAGCGCGGACTCGCCAGTTCGTGTGTGTACAGAGGCAAATTGCGGGAGATTTGACGGGGCACAGCCCCGCTTAGTCCAGCGGCGCAGCGGCGACGACCAGGCCATCATCATCGGCGTAGAGCTGCTGGCCTGGGCTGAAGTTGACCCCAGCGAAGCGCACCGGCACATCCCGCTGCCCCTCACCACGCTTGATGCTGCGCCGTGGGTGGGTGTCCAGGGCCATAATCCCCAGAGGTAGCTTCCCCAGTTCCACACGGTCGCGCACACAGCCGTAGATCACGATCCCGGCCCAGCCATTGCGCGCGGCCAACGCGCCAATCTGGTCGCCTACCAGGGCACAACGCAGCGACCCGCCGCCGTCCACCACGAGTACCCGCCCCGCCCCCGGCTCCTCTAGGACTGACCGCACCAGGGTGTTGTCCTCGAAGATCTTCAGGGTCGTCACCTGCCCGACAAAGCGGGTCAATTTGCCAAAGTGCCGCAGCAGCGGGTCGGCCACCTGGACATCCTCGTGCGCGTCGCAAAGGTCGGTCGTCTTGAACTCCATAATTTTGTTCCTTGCTCCACACTCAACAGGCAACACCGGGCGAGTGCAACGGGCAGATCGGGGGACAATCTTCGGTACTTACGAGCGGAGGTGGTGTGCCATCGATCCGCAGACGCCATTTTGCCCGAATATGGACGGGCCTGCAAGCGGCAGATTCTGGCAGATTTCGGCGGCTTTGCCGCCAAAACCTACCAAAAAGCACGGTCTGGGGCGCAGCCCCAGCGACGTTGCATCAGCCCTGCCTGTGGCACCCGATGGCACATGCCCAAGCCCGGCCATAAGCTATGCTATACTCAGCAAAGCGTTCTGCGGCAGCACTCCCTCAGAGGAATAGGGTCATGAAGCGCGTTGTCAGCATCAGCCTGGGCTCATCAGCCCGCGACTACCGGTTCACCACCACCATCCTCGGCCAGCACATCGAGATTCAGCGCATCGGCACCAACGGCGACATCGCCCGGGCGGGCGAGCTTATCCACGAGTATGATGGCGCAGTGGATGCCATCAGCCTGGGCGGGCTGACGCCGGTGTTTCGGGTGGGCGCGGCGCGCTACCCGCACCAAGAGGCCATCCACATCGCCAGCAAGGCCCACCACACGCCGGTGGTAGACGGTGGGGTGCTGAAGAATACGCTGGAGCGCTGGGCGGTGGCTCAGGCTGCCCGCAAGTCGCCCGACATCTTTCGCTATAAGAAGATCTTGCTCACGAGCGGGATCGAGCGCTACCAACTGGCCGCCGCCCTGGCCCAGCACAATGCCAAGTTGCGCTTTGCCGACCCGATCATCCACAGTGGGCTGCGCTTCCTGCCGCCGCCGCGCAGCCTGGCCCAGCTTGAACTCTACGCCGCAACGACCCTCCCGATCACCGCCTTGCTGCCCTACCGCCTCCTGCACCCGGTCGCCCGTGGACAGGAGGGCCACGACCCGCGCGCGGAGGGGCTCTTCATGTGGGCCGACGTGATCGCTGGCGACTTTGCGTTTATCCGTCGCTTTGCCCCCGAGAGCCTCGCGGGCAAGACGATTGTCACCGACGACCCCTCGCCTGAGGAAATCGATGATCTGCGCCGCCGTGGGGTGACAACCCTGGTGACAATGCACCCGCCGCTGGTCAGCGCGGACGGCAGCCCCTGCCCACGGCCCTTCGTCTCCACTGATATGCTGGAGGCGATCATCGTCGCCATCCAGGAGACCAGCCATCAGCCGGGCGAGGCCGAGGCCCTCGACTTCATCGCCGCCGCCAACTGGGGGCCGACGGTGCAGGATCTCAACCCGCGCCCCAAGCCAAAATTTGCCTTTGTCATCCACCCCCTGCGCACCAGCATGATCGCCAAAGACCCCCACTTTCGCTGGACGCGCTACATGCCGCAGCGCCTCGTGGAGCTGGTGGCCGCACAGTTTCCGCCGATCTATCTCTCGAAGATCCGTGGGATCCGCTCCGCCTCCACTGGCGAGGAGACCGAGGGCATCTTGCTGACCCTCGGTGCCACCCCGCGCGAGATGATGCGCCGCCCGCCGGCCTTCACCTATCGCCGCCTGATCAAGGCCGCCCACATGGCCGAGCGCATGGGCGCGCGGCTGATGGGACTGGGCGCCTTCACCTCGGTGGTCGGCGATGCCGGACTCACGGTGGCCCAGAAGGTGGAGATCGGCATCACCTCGGGGAATTCGCTCACGGTGGCGGCCACGCTGGAGGCCGCCAAGCAGGCCGTGCTGCTGATGAAGGGCGGGCGTCCCGAACATGTCCGCGCCGTGGTAATCGGGGCCACCGGATCGATTGGCGCGGTGTGCGCCCGCCTGCTGGCTCAGGCCGTGCGCGATGTCGTGCTGATCGCGCCGCGCGCCGAGCGCCTGCTGGCCCTCAAGCAGCAGATTGAACACGAGACGCCCGGCGCGCGCGTGATCGCGGCCACACATCCCGACGCCTATATCGGCGATGCCGACCTGATCATCACCACGACCAGCGCGCTCACCGGCAAGGTGATCAATGTGGACAAGCTCAAGCCCGGTGCCGTGGTCTGCGATGTGGCCCGCCCACCCGATGTGAAGAAGGCGGACGCCGCGCGGCGTCCCGATGTGTTGATCATCGAGAGCGGTGAGATTATGCTGCCCGGCGCGCCCGACTTCGGCTTCGATATCGATATGCCCCCCGGCACCGCCTACGCCTGCCTCTCTGAGACCGCCCTGCTGGCGATGGATGGCAAGTACGGTGACTACACCCTGGGTCGCAATATCGAGATGGATCGCGTCAAGGAGATGTACCGGCTCTGGCAGAAGCACGGGCTAAAGCTGGCCGGACTGCGCTCCTTCGGGGTGTATGTCACCGACGAGATGATTGCCGAGAAGCGCCGCCTCGCCGACGAGCGCCGGAAGAAGCTCGGTCTGCCGACGGAACACCCCGTTGTGGGCTAGAGAATCATAGGTTTGGGTGACATTGCCAGCTTCGCTGACAATGCCACCCAAACCTATGTAGGGTTTTAGTTTTAGGAATGATCCAACTCGAACACATCATCGCCCGCCCGGCACGTCGGCTTCACCGCGCCCCGCTGCTGCTCATCCACGGGGCGTGGCACGGGGCCTGGTGCTGGGAACCGGCCATGGCCGGGTTTGCGGCGCACGGGTTTGAGACCCACGCTGTGAGCCTGCGCGGCCACGGGGATAGCCCGCGCCCATCCGGCTACGCCCGTAGCACGATCATCCAGTACGCCAGCGATCTGCGCGCTGCCGTCGCCGCCGTTGGCCCGCGCCCGGTGGTGGTGGGCCATAGCCTGGGTGGCCTGCTGATCCAGATGCTGATCACCGGAATCCTCGGCCCTGTGCCCGAGGTTGCCGGGGCGGTGCTGCTGTGTAGCTCGCCCGTCAGCCTGCGCGCCTACTTTACCCGCAGCCCCGCCGCCGAGCCGATCTCCCTGCCAGCCATGCTCCGGCTTGAGCCGCAGGCCATGCGTGCGGCCCTCTTCCGCCCCGACATCCCCGCCGCCGAGTTGGCTCACCACGTGGCACGCATGGTCGTCGAGCCGCCCATGGTGACGCCGAGTAGCATGCTGCTGCGCCCGCGTCCCGCAGCCTGCCGCACCCCTATGCTGGTCATCGCCGCCGAGCGTGACTCGGTATACGGCCCGCAGATCCAGCGGGATACCGCCGCCGCCTATGGCTGCGCGTTGCTGGTGGTGCCTGCGGCATCCCACGACTTGATGCTCGACCCGGCCTGGCCGATCGCCGCCGCCGCCATCGAGCGATTCGCTGCGGGTGGGACAGGGCCACCCCAGGGCTAATGGGCTGCGCCCCAGACCGCGCTTTTGGTTGGTTTTTGGCGGCTTCGCCGCCAAAAACCAACCAAAAAAGATCGTTCGGGGGTGGCGTTGCCACCCCCAAACCCCCGCCGGAGGCGACGTTGCCACCGCCATGAGGGCCATCCGGCCCTACCCGAACCGGTGGTACAATACATGCACAAGATGTGCATGTATTGTAAGGAGTTGCGACGATGGCCGTGATTCTGGCAACCTTCACCGACCCACGCGACGCCGAGCGCGCCGCAGCGGCCCTGCGCGAGAGCGGCTTCTCCGGGGCAAAGGTCGGCACCTCCAACGGCGATGTGGGCGACATCGTGGGCCTCGGGACAACTGACTCGAGCTTCCGCTACTTTGTCATCTTCGGCTCGGCTCTGGCTGGCGCCGTCGCCATGGGCGCGCCCGGCTTCCTGCTCGGCATGTTTTCGATGGACACCCCAGATATCCGTGGCCAGGGCAACCTCGCCAGCATTGGGCCGGCCCTCACCTCGCTGTTCTCGTTTCTCGCCGGCCCGGCGGTTGTCGGCGGTATCGGTGGCCTCTTCGGCGGCTTTCTCAGCGCCAGTGTGATCGGCAAGTATCTTAGCAAAATGGTGGCCGATGGTGAGGCACCACGTCGGCCGATGGTGTCGCTATCGGTGGACAGCAAGCGTGAAGAGGACGCCGTCCACGGCGTTCTGCTCCAGGTTGGCCCGCCCTTCGAGGTGATTGTGCGCTGACGGGCAGTACGTATTGTCCTATGCAGAAGGGCCGAGGCGCTGGGGTGTGCGCAAAACGCACACCCCAGCACCTCGGCCCTTCTGCGTCCAGGCTGGGGTTGTTCAGTTCAGCGTCACCATTTCATAGGTGAGCGAGGCATCCACAAAGTGGATGTACAGCTTCTTCTCGGCTGCATTTCCGGTCATCCATGCCGCGCGGTTATTGAGGAAGAAGGCGTCATCTCCACGCGGGAGATGGTACGCTTTCGTGATCAGCGTCGCCGCGCGGATGACATTTCCACGGTCGTCAATCACTATCCCATAGACGCCGTTAAAGCTGTCAGCGTAAGTGCCAGTGTTGCGCCACTCCTCCCAGAGGGCGATATACTGGTTTCCGCCAAGGTCAACCAGCTTCGGGCGCTCTGCGTGGAGGTTCGAGCCAGATGCATAGTTCGTCAGCCACTTCAGGCGATTGGTATACTGTGTGCCGTTTGAGACAACGGTCAATATATCTGGCAAGCTCGGATCAACACTATTATCGCTACCATTGACTCGCACGATAGCCAGGTTGCGCGCGCCATTGATGGTGCCCCCGGTGGCGGCGCTATTCTCTGCTGCGAACAGCGCAATATAGCGATACGTCGGGTCGTTCGCAATCATGGCCATATTGCCCAGCCGCGTGCGGGTATTATTTTCCCCCAAGGCGCCCTTGATGTAAAAGAGCGGATAGGGATTGTGGTTCCGGCCAAAGAGGACGTTGCGCGGATAGGCGTCCCCCAAGTGATACTCGGTGATCCCCTGCCCGTCGTACATGAGCCGCTGGTCGAACGAATGGCTGGCCCAGATGGAGGAGGTGCGTGTGACGGCGCCAGTTGTGGCATCTAGCCTGGTAGAGAGCGCCTTCTGATGTCGCACGCCGCCAATGCTCAAGTCCGGATCGGTGTTGATCCCGTGGGCCAGTGCGACCTCATTCCCGCCCACCGCGAGGCGTGCGGTGGCAGCTACCATCGGGTTGATGATCATCTCGGCGCCACCGTCATACGCATGTCGGGCGGTATCGAGATCGATGTTAAACTGCACGGCCCCTGCTGCGTTCAATTTGACGACCCGGACAATGTTGCTGCGGTAGGTTTTGAGCGGAGGATAGGTAGCATTTACCACACTGTTTTCATCCACGCCGGTGGCGTAATAGCGGTTGCCAGAGTCGTCGATGGCCAAGCCCATCACACGATCGAGCATGGGTATGTTGGTGAGCGTCTGGACGATCTCATATCCGTTTGAGGTGGGCCGAATATGCAATAACACGGCGCTCCAGGCAGTTTTCGGATCATAGTCCTGCGCCAAGACATCTAGCTCCGTGCCGTTTGAGGCCACGATAATCTCTGGTGTCTTCCCATAGTTACTTGCCCAACTTGAAGGCCCGCCCAGGTCGCTCACACTCGCATCAAACGGGGTCAACTCCAAAGGGACATGTACACTTGGAGAGACTACGAGGGGCAAAAAAACCGTAAAAGGTGCGGAGGTGAGGGATGCGCTGGGATCCCTTGGCTGGGCAACAACTGAGTGAGAGCCTGCGCTAGAGGTCAAAAGCAGCATGACGACAAGAAGAAGGGTGAGCTTTGAGCGGATCGCTGAGTGCATCATACGCCCCTTGTGTGTGGCATACAGAACGATTACGGTAAACGACACGATGCCGTAATCAGCATATATCTTCTGCTAAAACACGTCAAGGGGGTTGAGGGTTGGTGCAGGGCTGATGCAACGTCGCTGGGGCTGCGCCCCAGACCTCGCTTTTGGTTGGTTTTTGGCGCTTCGCCGCCAAAAACCAACCAAAAAAGATCTTTCGGGGGTGGCTTCGCCACCCCAAAACCTCCGCCAGAGGCGACTTTGCAACCGCCCGGAGGGCCGGTGAAGGATTACGGAGGGCCGGTGAAGG
>CAISPW010000054.1 GCA_903887465.1 uncultured Oscillochloris sp.
AGTTCTCGGATCATTGTACGTGTCGTTCGCTCATCTACCCAGGTGGTTCAGACGAATGTACGGTCGATCACCTATAACAGACGGGATCCAGACCCTGTGGGTTGGCTCGTTCATCACACGAGCCTATCCAATCTTCCGAACTCTGTCCAGATTTAAGCGAACGGCAACTCTGTGTTTATCTCCCCAGCAGCCGCGCATAGAGCGCGGCGAAGCCACGCCCCAGTTGGTCATAGCCGAAGCTCGCCGTGACCTTCGCGTGGCCAAATTCGCCGAAGCGCCGGCGCAGCGCCGCGTCCTCGCCCAGCTCCCGCACGCGCTCGGCGTAGCCGACCACATCGTTACGGGCCACCAGAAAGCCGCTCTGCCCCTCGTCCACCACCTCGGGCAGTGCGCTGGCATTGGTCGTCACCACCGGACGCCCGCAGGCCAGCGCCTCCGCCGGGGCGATGCCGAAGCCCTCCAGGCGCGAGGGGAAGAGCAGGATGTCGCAGCTCTGGTAGGCCGCCACCAGCCCGGCCCGATCAGGCGAGCCGATCGCCACCATGCGCGGGTGCGGCGGCCCCACGTCCTGGCCCTGGAAGCCTCCGGTGTAGAACAGTGTGTAGTCGGCAGGCAGCCGGTCCATAATCTGTGGCAGCAGGTCGAAGCCCTTACGCCGCGTGCGGTTGCCCACAAACAGCAGCCGGATGCGCGCGTCTGATCGCGGCAGCCCGCCGTCGCGGCGGGCCATCCCCGCCGTCGGCACGAATACCTCGGTGTCGATCCCGTCGAAGATGATCACGCTGTCGCGCCGACCGTAGGTTTGCTCCACCTGGCGCTGGGTAAAGCGGCTCACACACACCACCGCGTCGGCGCGGGCCACCGAAAGCCCGTCGTAGCGCGACTCGACCAGCCGGTAGAAGATGCGCTGGGCCAGCGAGCTGTAGGGCTGCAGGTCGGGGTCGGTCGTCAGGTGGTGGACGGTCGTTACGACTGGCAGGCCCAGCTCGCGGAAGGCGAAGGCCACCCGCGAGCGGCCCTGCACCACGTCGAAGCCGCGCCACCAGCCGGCGGGCAGCCCGCGTGGGATGAGGAAGGGCGCGAAGTTGTAGACCTCGGGCAGGCGCAGCAGCTCCGGGCGCAGGCCGACCGCCCGCACCGAGCGGGTGATGTTCTGGATGCCAAAGTCAACCCCGCCACGGCCGACAGGGGAAATATAGAGTGGTCGGATTGTCATATTATCCCGGCGAGCGTGGCTTTTCAACCAGAATAAAGTAGCTGCCGCAGCGCATCCAGCCGAAGAGCCAGAGGTCAAGCTCCATCAGCAGGGTCACGGCCATCAGGGCGTAGTAGACCGGGCTGCCGGGCCGGAGCTGTGCGCGCATGCGTCGGCGGGCGCGGATCTCGCGGGCGATGCCGTCAGATGAAGGATGAAGGATGAAGGATGAAGGATGCGGCGCCTCCGGGTCATTGTGATCAGGCGTAGGGTTGTCCGCCTTCATCCTTCCGCCTTCATCCTTCATCCTTCCAATCACCGCCTCGCCCAGCTTCATCAGCACGTGCTCCACAAACGTGGTGAACAGGCTGTTCCAGAAGATCACCCGCACCGGGCGCAGGCCGGCCCGCTCGAAGGCCGCCAGCACATCCTCCCATGTCTCCAGCGCCTTCAGATGGTCGGATTTGCGGCGGGCCTCGCGGGAGAAATCGTAGACCCCGGCGCGCACGAAGAGCCGCCCAAGCCGTCGGCTGAGGTTGATCAGCGGCTGGATGGGCGACATCTCGCGGGTGTTGGAGAAGGCCAGCATGCGCCCGCCGGGCCGCAGCACGCGGGCCGTCTCGGCCAGGTAGGCGTCGATCACGTCGATTGGGAAGTGTTCGAGGATATCGATGGCGAACGCCTTGTCGAAGCTCTGCTCGGCGAAGGGCAGGGAGCGCGAGTCGGCTTTGGCCAGGGCCACCGAGGCCAGCGCCGCATCGGCGAAGAGCGTGGCCGGGTCGGAGCCAACCATCAGGCCAACGTGGCGAGCGTTCCAGACGGCGTGCTTGGCGGTGCCGCAGCCGTTATCCAGGGCCACATCGGTGGGCCGCCAGCGCAGCAGACGCCGCAGGGCGCGGTCGCGCACCCCGGCCGCCAGCAGCGGCGGGGCCAGGTCGCGGTAGTCGAGTTCCTCCGCGAGCGCGGCCTCGTCGGTGACATACTTCGAGACATAGCCGTACGCGGCACCGCGCGGCATCAGGTCGATGTAGCCAGCCTCAAAGGCGTAGACATTCGCGCAGGACGCGCAGTGCAGGCCATCATCGGCCACATACAGATTGCGCGAGTGGCAGGTGGGGCACTGGAGCAAGCGGAAGAGGGCGCGTGTGATCATAGTGAATGCCAAATGCCCCATGGAACATGCCACATTGACTCAATGTGGCATGTTCCATGGGGCATTGAGGACTAGTGCCAGCGCGCACCGACATTGCGGGCGAGCAGGCTATCGAAGATCAGCAGGAAGATCCCCTGGAGCGTGATGCCGTGCCCGAGGCCGCGTCGCTTGGGCAGAGCGGCGTAGCGACTGGCGGTGACCAGCCCGATCAGGATGTAGAACACATCCAGGCCAATGTTCACCAGCAGAATGCGGCGGAACTGCTCCGCCTCGTGGTATTCCTGAGTCTCGCTCACGTCGCCAGCGAAGCTCTGCTCGGCCTTCACCAGCGCTGCACGCTGCCCGGCAACCGCCAGGGCGGCGTCGATCACGCCCCAGGTGACCGCCTGCGTACCAAACTGGCGCCAGTAGTCGTTCGGCAGCAGGATGAGGGTGGCACCGACAACACTACTGCCTATACCCCACCGCAGCAGGGGGCGCAGCGCGCGGCGCTGGTAGACAAAGAAGTTGTGTTCCATCTGCCTATCTTACCCGATCTCGTCCGGGCGTCAATCTGAGGGAATTTGCCCCACGCGGCCGTGCCCGCGTGTCTGCCGCCGACCTCGTCGAAAATGGCGTGGCTGCCCGTTCAGATGGTAGGCATGCCTGCATGCGGCTATCCCCCTCGCTTTTGTACGACCCCAGAACATACGACGGATCATCGTAGCATCTGTCATCTGTTGCTCATCTCCTGATCTTCTCAGCTCCAAGCGCATTGTCTACAATCAACCAAGAGGGACAATGTTTGGTGCGGGTAGGACACGCCAGCCCCAGCGTTGACGCCCCATACCAAACGCTCATGCCTCGCCGTAGTGCGCTATTAGCATAATCTGGCGGGCTGCCTAGCGAATTGAGGATGCCATGATCACTCAGCATATCGACACGTCCGCCCGGCCCGCTTTGGGGACGGCGAGTGGTGTTGCGGCGCGGCCTCGCGTCGGACGCGAGGTAGAAGGGGAGATCAGCGACGCCCCCCTGGCCAGGATGGATCTGTCCGCTCTCGTGCGGCGCTGCGCCACCGAGAGCGAGCGCTTCTACCGGGGGCAACCGCACGACACCCGCTACAGCTACGAGCTCTTCCGCCGCGCCCTCGCCGAGCGCGACGAGTCGGCCTGGGAGCAGCTCTATCTGCACTACAGCAGCCTCGTCGAGGGCTGGATCCGGCGAAGCGGGGCCTTCACCAGCAGCGGCGAGAGCAGCGAGTATTTTGTCGTCGGAGCCTTCACCAAGTTCTGGCGCGCACTCACCCCCGAGCGCTTCAGCGCCTTCCCGAATCTCGCCTCGCTGCTCCAATATCTCCAGCTCTGCTCCACCAGTGTGGTGATCGACAGCGTCCGTGCCCAGTCGTGGTCGGAGATGCTGCCCGAGGAGACGATCACGGCCAGCCACGCTCCGCGCTACTCGCCCGATGAAGAGGCGATGAGTCGGGTAGACCGCGAGGAGTTCTGGCACTTCATCGACGGCCAGCTCAATAGCGAGGTGGAGCGCGTGGTGGTTTATTGTTCGTTTGTGCTCAGCCTGACGCCGCGCGCGATCTACGCCAAGCGCCGCGAGCTGTTCGGCAGCGTGAACGATGTCTACAATGTGAAGCGGAATGTGCTGGGCCGGCTCAGCCGCAACCCGCAGCTGCGGGCGATGGTCGCCTCGTAGGGTCGCACGATCTGCCCTTGCGGGGTACCCCATCAAATAGGGCCGAGATGAAGGTTGCCAGCGAATCTGGCAACCTTCATCTTTGCCCTAAGCCATTCTGCCACCGCAAACAGATCTAACGAGCCTCTGTAGCAGGTGTGTAAAATTCTCAGAGGGCTGCGTTTCTTACTATACGGCAGGGAGATGTGCCTGTGGTAGCGTCAGGAGCGAATGGTATGACAATTGATGATGGACGGGACGAGGGCTGCGTGGCGGCACCAGAACTAAGCGGTGCCGTCGTGATTGCCGCCGCCGATGGCGAGATCGACGAGCCAACTCGCGCCCATCTCCGGGCGTGCCCACACTGCGCCGCCCGAGTTCGGCAAATGCGCCAGCTTCAGACCCGCCTGCGTCGCCAGCTCTACCGGATCTTCTGCCCTACAACGGATCTGCTGGTCGATTATTGTCAGGGACTCCTCGACCCCTACCAGCGTGCGCCGATCACCCACCATCTCGCCATGTGCCCCTGCTGCGCCGAGGAGGTCGCCCTGATGGAGTCGGTTGAGCGCATGCCCGATCCGCTCAACCTGCGGGCCGGGGGCTTTTTTGCCCCGCGTCACATACGATAGCCTAGCTACGCACGATAAAGCGGGCGGTCGGCGACCGTGTCGCCCACCGCCCGCTTTTGTGGCCCACGGACGGATCTACGCGAAGTGATCCGCGATGTAGGCGGTGAGGTCGGAGACGCGCACCGAGTAGCCCCACTCGTTATCGTACCAGGAGACGACCTTGAAGAAGTCGTCGCCCATCGCGATTGTCAGGGGCAAGTCCACGATGCTGCTGAAGGTGCTGCCGATGAAGTCGCTGCTGACCAGTTCCTGATCGCTGACCCCGAGGATACCCTCAAGCTCCTCGCTCTCGCTGGCCTCGCGGAACACCTGGTTGATCTCCTCGACGCTGGTGGCACGGCCCAGCAGCACCGAGAAGTCGACCATCGAGACGGTGGCGGTGGGCACGCGCACGGCGTAGCCGTGGAACTTACCCTTGAGCTCGGGGATCACCAGCGAGACCGCCTTGGCGGCGCCGGTGGTGGTGGGCACCATGTTGAATGCAGCGGCGCGCGCGCGGCGCAGATCGCTATGGACGTTATCCTGAAGGTTCTGATCCATCGTGTAGGAGTGGATCGTCGTCATCAGGCCGCGCTGGATGCCAAACTTGTCGTTGAGCACCTTGGCTACGGGGGCCAGACAGTTGGTGGTGCAAGAGGCGTTCGAGAGGATGTGGTGCTTCTCGTGGTCGTACTTCGTCTCATTCACCCCAAGGCAGATCGTCAGATCTTCGCCCTTCGCCGGGGCGGAGATGATCACCTTCTTGGCACCCGCCGTCAGGTGGGCCTTGGCCTTCTCCGCGTCGGTGAAACGACCGGTCGACTCGATCACGATATCGATCCCCAGCTTGCCCCAGGGCAGGGCGGTGGGGTCGCGCTCGGCGAGGGTGGCGATCTCATAGTGCGCGTCATCGTAGTCGACAATAATCTTGTCAGCGGTGACGCTCACCTCGCCGTCGAAGGGGCCATAGGTCGAGTCGTAGCGAAGCAGGTGGGCCAGAGTCTCGTTGTCGGTCAGATCATTGACGGCGACAATCTCGAACTCATCGGGGTGGTACTCGAGCATGGCCTTGAAGCTCTGCCGACCGATCCGGCCGAAGCCGTTAATAGCGACGCGAACCATGAGTCGTGCCTCCTTGAACTGGATACGCAAAATGCTCGCAAACATCTGCGGGCGGGGCAGCTATGCTCCCAGGTGACGGTACATGGCCCACCCCAGCGGGTTAATCATAGCTGCGAGAACACGTCTGATTGACGGGGTTTATTATAGCATGTTTTGGCGCGGTGCCCAGGGCTGATGCAACGTTGCTGGGGCTGCGCCCCAGACCGCGCTTTTGGTTGGTTTTTGGCGGCTTCGACGCCAAAAACCAACCAAAAAAGATCGTTCGGGGGTGGCGTTGCCACCCCCAAACCCCCGCCGGAGGCGACGTTGCTACCGCCCTGGCGCGGTGCCTCCGAGCGGGGCGAATGTGCTACAATCAGTCGTACGGTCTGGCGATGAAAAGGATGCTGCGATGGTGCTGACAATACTGACAGCGGCGACCGTGGGTGTGCTTGGCCTATTCGGACTCTTTCGCGGGGTGCGCCGTGGCCTGATCGCAGTTGCCGGCACGCTGCTCGGCGCAGTGCTGATCGATCTCTGGCAGGCCCGCTGGACGGAGTGGCTGCACACGCAGATGGAGCAGCCGACATGGGCAACCTTCCTGCTCACGGCGATAATCTTTCTGCTGGTGGCGCTGCTGGTGGGCTACGGCGGTAGCTTGTTGCTCCCGCGCGACCCGCAGGATACGGGGCCAGGGCTGGGTGACCGCTTCCTGGGGATTTTTGTCGGTGCCCTGAACGGCGGGCTGATCGTCAGCTATATGCTGCGCTACGCGAACGAGAACTGGCCAAATGGCGAGGCATCAGACATGATCGCCGCATCGCCCGTGGCGAACATGCTCGACGCCTGGCTGCCCTGGTTCATCCTGGCGATGGTGTTGAGTACCACGGTCTTTGTGCTGCTGCGGGGCACTGTGCGTATGTCACGCGCCTTCAGTCGGCCGGCACCCGCCGTGTGGGATTCCGCAGCCGACACCGCAACCTTCAGCACGAAGATCCCACCACCCGCCGCGCCGTCGGTCTCGCCTAAGAAAGTTGCCGCATCGGATCGCCGCTTTCTCGATAAGGTCGACCAGACCACCAAAAAACCGTAGGGGCGAATCATTCGGGCTGGCGCTTTCCGCCAGCCCGAATGATTCCCTCCTACGGGCATGATCAAAACGAGATCGCCCGCTCGCCCAGGCTCGTGCCGGGCCAGATGCGGATGCCGCGCTCCAGACGATTCTCCGGCCCCAGGGTGCAGTCATCGCTGATGATCGCCCCGTCGGTGATCAGGGTCTTTGCGCCGATCTGGTTATTGCGGCCAAGCACGCAGTTGCGCAGTGTCGCCCCCTCGCCCACCGTATTCCCCTCCCAGAGTACGACCCCCTCAAGGGATACCTCCGGGCCAATCTGGCAGCCGTTGCCCAGCACCGTCGGCCCGATCACCCGCGCCCCGCGCCCAATCGTCACCCCGTGGCCGATCACCACCGGGCCAACTACCTGGGCCGAGGGGTGGATGTCCGCGTCGCCCTCGACCCAGACCCGGTCGGCGATCTGCTGGCCACGGAAGTTGTAGCGCACCTTGCCGATCAGGATATCGTGGTGGACATCCAGGTAAGTCTGCGGCTTGCCGATGTCTGTCCAGTAGGCCCGCGAGGGGAAGCCGAACATGGGGTCGCCGGTCTGGAGCATCACCGGGAAGAGTCCGCGCTCGAACATATAGAACTGGGCCGGCGGCACATAGCGCAGCACCTCAGGCTCGATGATGTAGGTACCGGCATTGATCAGGTCGGTGGTGATATCCTCGGCACGCGGCTTCTCCAGAAAGCGGCGCACCCGGTTGTCCTTCTCCATCTCGACCAGGCCGAACTGGGTCGGGTCGTCCACCGGGGTAAGCGAGATCGTCACTTTGCTGTGCTTCTCGCGGTGGTAGGCCAGCATTGCCTGGAGGTCGAGGTCGGTCATCACATCGCCGTTGAACACAAAGGTGGTGTCATCGAGCAGGTGTTCGACGTTCTTCACCGCACCGGCGGTGCCACGAGGCTCGGACTCCTCAATGATGTGCAGCTTCATATTTAGACGTGAGCCGTCGCCAAGGGCGGTCATGAAGCGGTCGGCGAGGTACTGGACGGCGAGTACCACCTCGTCAATGCCCTGGTCGCGCAGGCGGATCAGCATCGATTCGATGAATGGCTGGTTCACCAGGGGGATCATCGGCTTGGGGGTGTTGCAGGTAAGCGGGCGCAGGCGTGTGCCGAGGCCACCGACGAGGATCACGGCTTTCATTGAGGCTCCCTTGATAGTCGTATGAAGGCGCTAGAGATTATGCGGGATGTCCGATCATGTCATGCTGAACGAAGCCTCCCGACGATGATGCGGCACACCGGGATTCTCGCTGCGCTCTGCGTGACCGCGTTACGTATGCGCTACTGCAGAAAAGGGTTTCTTCTCGGGGACCTGCGGCCCCCAAACCCCCGCCAGGAGTGGCGCTGTTGGCAACTCCAACAGTCGTACGATCGGCTATCGGCTATCGGCTATTTTCACGTGAGACAACCATGCGGCTCCGCCGCACAACACCAGATGAACATGGCCGCTGATGCCCGGCTATCGGCTATCGGCTATCGGCTATTTTCACGTGAGATAGGCTGGGACGGAGTACTACAGCGCGTCCCGCCAGTAGGCGAAGACATCGCGCATGGTCTGGCTGATCGTGATTGTCGGCGACCAGCCGGTGCATGCGCGCAGCTTGCGCGCATCACAGGTGACGAGCGGGATGTCGATCGGGCGCATTAGATCGGCGCTGAGCTGAACCTCAATTGGCGTTGCGCTCTCGGCGAGGAGCATATCGAGCATATCGCGGATCATCACGGCCTGGCCGGTGCCCACGTTATAGACCTCGCCTGCGACGCCGTGCCGCATCAGCAGGGCGTAGGCCCGCACGACGTCGCGGACATCGGTGAAGTCGCGGCAGGCGCTCAGGTTGCCAACCTGCATCACCGGGGGCTGGAGTCCACGCTCGATGCGCGCGATCTGGCGGGCAAACGCTGCCGTAACGAAGCGCTCGTTCTGGCGCGGGCCAATGTGCGTGAAGGGGCGCACGCGGACGACATCGAGGCCGTGGCTAAGGTGGTACTGGAGGCCGAGCATGCCCTGGGCCACCTTACTCACACCGTAGGGGCTGGTCGGGCGGAGCGGCGCATGCTCGTTGATCGGCAGATCCTCGGGCTGGATCTTGCCGTACTCCTCGTTTGTGCCCACCACAAGCACCCGCGCCGGCAGCCGGTGCGCGATCAGCGCGAGGAAGATATGCAGGGCACCCAGGATGTTGGTCGCCATGGTGGCGGCCGGATCGCGGAATGACTCCGGCACAAAGGGTTGCCCCGCCAGGTGAAAGATCATGTCGGGCTGCGCGGCGACGATAGCCCGCGCCGTCGACTCGGGGTCGGTCAGATCGGCCTGCACCAGCGTGACCTGGCCACGGAGGCGGATCAGATCAATTGACGATGATCGTGACACACCCCAGATCTCGCACGCACCTTGCTGGAGCAGGTACTCGGCAAGGTGGCTGCCGACAAAGCCATTGATACCCGTAATAAGCGCTCGCATATAGTTGACGGGGGCCGCTCACACGGCATGTAGCGCATCGTGACGCGCAAGGCTTTATTGTGCATTACATTGACACAGTTTGTGCATCATGCTACAATATCAGGGCAATTGTAGCATGTTTTCATGCAGTGTAGCCGATCAGATCAGCGGCTCAGGCAGCAACTCAGATAGCCGATAGCCGATAGCTGATAGCCGATAGTACGACCGTTGGAGTTGCCTCCATCGCCATCACTGGCGGAGGTTGGGGGCCGCAGGCTCCCGAAAAAAATCCCTTTAGGATAACGTATCGCGTACAGCTATGCGCTGGGAAGGCGAGCGGGAATGGCACAGCAGCATTTTTTATCTCAGTTCTCTGACAAGCCGCGCTACAACACAAAGGCGGTTGCACAAGAGACGGGCGTCCCCGCCGACACCTTTCGGGCATGGGAGCGACGCTATGGGGTGCCGCGCCCCCAACGCACCGAGGGTGGGCACCGTCTCTACTCGGAGCGCGACATCGCGACGATTCGCTGGCTGCGTGACCGGACGGCCGAGGGGCTGACGATCAGCCAGGCGATCGCGCTGATGACGGACGGCACCGAGTCGAACCTGGGTTGGCTGAACACGGCGGTTGACACCGAGCCCCACACCTGGGATCGGCTCAACAGTCGGCTGTTCACTGCCCTGATCGACTTTGATGCAACCCGCGCCGAGCAGATCCTTGGTGAGGCGTTTGCGATCTACCCGCTTGAGGACGTTTTTCTGAGGCTCGTTCAGCCGACGATGATCGAGATTGGTGAGCAGTGGCACGCTGGCAAGCTCACCGTCACCGCCGAGCACTTCGCCACCCAGTTTATCCGGCGCAAGCTTTCGGGGCTGTTCAATACCTACAATATCACCGATGGGCGCGGACTCGTGATGATCGGCTGTGCACCGAGCGAGCAGCACGACCTGGGCGCGCTGATGATCGCGGTCTTTCTGGTGCGCCACGGCTGGCAGGTGGTCTACCTTGGCTCCGAGGTGCCCCTGCGCGATCTGCTTGAGACGGTGCGGCAGCTCCAGCCCGACATCGTTTGTATGGCGGCCTCCACCACCGAGACGGCCGCCCAGTTACTTGAGGTCGGGCGAGCGATTCTGGCCATGCCGCCACCTTTCCCGGCATTCGGCTTTGGCGGGCGAGCGTTTAACCTGAACCCGTTGCTCGCCCAGCGCATGCCCGGAACCTTCCTCGGCAAAGATGCCCAGGAGGTTGTAGACTCAGTCGCTGATATTCTCAGCGGGCGCTAGTTGCTGGTAGTCGCAACGCGGGGCGTAGAGCTGCGGATGCTCGCGTCTCGCGTTGCTGTTTCTGGGGTGGGCGCAGCCTCAGGGACGTTACAACAGCTCGGTGCCCTCCTTCAAAAGGGTTGCGTATTTATGATGATTCACGAATGTTTACCCTTTAGGGCGGGAAGCCCAGGAGCTTCAGCCCTGGGAGGAACGCCCCATGCGTTAGCCCGCGTTAGCGCACACGTGCCCAGACGCTCGAAATATGGTATACTCACATAGTGAAACTTACCGCACAACTGAAACTCCTTCCGACGCCTGATCAGGCCGACGCGCTCAGGCGCACACTGGAAGCGGCAAATGCGGCGTGCGATTACATCAGCCGCATCGCCTGGGACACGCAGACCTTTGGCAAGTTTGACTTACAGAAGGTCTGCTATGACGCGGTACGCGAGACCTTCGGGCTGGCCGCGCAGATGACGATCCGTGCGCTGGGGAAAGTAGGTGACGCCTACAAGCTTGATCGGCGTGTGTGTCGGACATTCCGACCGCACGGGGCGATCTCCTACGATAACCGTATCCTGTCCTATGCGCTGCCAGATTCTTCTGTCTCGATCTGGACGCTGGATGGGCGACAGCCCATCCCCTTTGTGTGCGGTGCGCGGCAGCGGCAGTTGCTTGCGACCCAGCATGGAGAAACCGACCTCGCCTACATCCGTGGCGAGTGGTATCTGTTCGCCGTGTGTGTGGTCGAGGAGCCGCTGCCTACGGATGTGGATGGCGTCCTTGGGATTGACATGGGCGTCACGAACATTGCCGTCGATAACGACGGGGAGATCCATTCGGGCAAGGCAATCACGCATGTTCGCTATCGGCATCGGAGCCTGCGAAAGAAGCTCCAAGGGAAGCACACCCACGGGGCACGCCGCCGCTTGAAGAAGCTGGCGGGGCAGGAATACCGCTTTGCAACTTGGGTGAACCACAACCTCTCGAAACGGATTGTTGCGAAGGCCAAACGCACAAAGCGGGCGATAGCGTTGGAAGATCTGACGCACATTCGCACGCGGGTGAGGGCTAAACGGTCACAGCGCGCAACACTCCATAGCTGGGCCTTCGCTCAACTGCGAGCCTTTATCGCCTATAAGGCGGCACTGGCGGGCGTTCGCGTCCATGCGGTTGATCCTCGAAATACCTCTCGTACTTGTCCGAACTGCGGTTGTATCGCGAAGGCGAACCGCAAGACCCAGGCGTCGTTTGTGTGCACACGCTGCGGACTCGCTGGTCATGCAGATGTGATCGCTGCCGGGAACATTTCCGGCAGGGCACCCATAAGTGTGCCGCACTACCCGGATGCCGACTCGTCGGTAGACGAGGGTAAAGCCCAAGAGCTTTAGCCTTGGGTTACTTACAACGTACACCATCTCCCTCGCCCGCTCCGCCTCCCGCGCCCACACGATCGCCGAGTTGTGGTTCCGATGTGCTGCGGACAGATACATAAGGAGATCCGCGTGTCGCTGAAACCTCTTTCATCGCTGGCCCTTGGGGTCGGCATGGCCTCGATACCGCAGCCGCTCCCAGCCGAGGAGCAGCTGGCGTTGCTGTTTCATCTGACCGATTTGCCGCCGCAGACCGGGCCAGATGAGCGGCCGCCGCACCCCCCGCAGCGCGTCGCCGAGGCGTACCGCTACTGCGAGCGGATCATCCGCCAGCATTCCAAGAGCTTTTTTTTCAGCACCCAGTTCCTGCCCGCCGATAAGCGTAGATCCGTGCGCGCCTTCTACGCCTTCTGCCGGGTCACCGATGACACGGTGGATCACGCCGTCGGCGACCCGGCGCGCGCCCTAGCCGAGTGGGTGCAGCATGCCCGCGCCGATCACCCGGCGAGCGATAACCCGGTGCTGCTGGCCTGGTATGACACGCGCACAAACTATGGCCTATCGCCCACGCTGGTCGATGAGTTGCTGGCGGGGATGGCGATGGATCTGACCATCCATCGCTACGCCACCTTCGCCGACCTGTGGCTGTACTGCTACCGGGTGGCGTCGGTGGTGGGACTGTTGAGCATGGGCGTCACCGGCGCGGCCCCCGGTGCCACGCCCTACGCGATCAAGCTCGGCGTGGCCCTGCAGATGACGAACATCCTACGCGATGTTGGCGAGGACGCCAAGCGCGGGCGGGTTTATCTGCCCCAGGAGGATCTGGAGCGATTTGGCCTGACGTCAGAAGATATTCTCAACGAGGTGTACGATGATCGGTTCCGCAGCCTGATGCGCTTTGAGGTTGGCCGAACCTACCGGCTCTATACCGAGAGCTGGGCCGGGGTTGGCCTGCTCCCGCCCGATAGCCGACTCGCCGTGGCGGCGGCGGCGCGGATCTACTCCGGCATTCTTGATAATCTGGTCGCGAACGACTACGATTCATACACCAAACGCGCCCACCTCACCCTGCGCGAGAAGCTCATCCGCCTCCCACAGATCTGGCTCGATCTCCAGAAATTTTGAATGGTGCATGGTGAATACTTGGTATTCACCATGCACCATTTTGGGATTGCGGGAACGGCAACCGGCAACCGGCGCTTCGCCAGTTGCCGGTTGCCGTTCCCACATGTTATCGGTTGCCTATCGCTGGAGCCGGAATGGCGCAAGGACGGTGCGCCCGCTCTTGGAACCCTGGCCCACGAGGCTCCACTGGCCGAGGAGGTCGCTGGCCTCGGTGCGGAAGCCGATCAGGACGTAGCCGTCGCTGCCGGCGATGGCCTGGTAGGGCAGGCCACGGGTGGTGCCGTCGGGTAGGTTCAGCCACAGGCTCACAGGTTCGCTCGGCTGGTAGCCGCGAGCCTCGAAGCCGAGGGTGGTACCGGGGGCGCTGACGTTCGGGTAGACCCGACCGTTGGCGACGGCGTTGGGAATGGCGTTGCACTCGCTGGTGTTGCCCTCGGGCACCGGCGCGTTGGGCGGGCGATTGGGCGGCAGGCCGGGGCGGCGCTGGCAGGGCACTAGGGCG
>CAISPW010000055.1 GCA_903887465.1 uncultured Oscillochloris sp.
GATCGCCACGCGGGTGGGTGCCGTTGCGGTGGGTTCATCCTCGGTGATGATGATGGTGCCCGTGGGAAGTTGGTGCCCGCGAAGCGTGCCCGCCTTAAACCAGCGCCATGCCGTTTCGTAACGAACCCCAACCTTTTGTGCGTACTCGCTGAGTTTCATCGCACAATTGTACCATAAGACGCAACACAACGCAATAAAACGCTATACTTCTTATGAACGCAAACAATACATGCCCCAACCCCCGCCGGAGGCGACGTTGCAACTGCTCAGGGCCACGCCCGCCTGCCCAACTCCCGCCCCAACTGGACAGCCGGAGGCACCGGTGCTAGGATCGCCGCATGGCCACGCAATCGCCAAGAGGAGTATCATCCAATGCCCGCCAACACCCCCCGCCCCCTGGCGGAGTTTCCGTTTGTCCACTGGATCAACGTGCGCTTCCGCGACCTCGACACCCTCGGCCACGTCAACAACGCCGTCTACGCCACCTACCTGGAGTCGGCACGGCTCGACTTCTATCAGCAGCTCACCGGCATCGCCCTGGAGGAGCTGAATATCATCCTGGCCGAGCTGACGATTAGCTACAAGGCCCCCGCCTTCTTTAATGACCGGCTGGCGGTCGGGATTCGTGTCAGCTCGTTCGGCACCAAAAGTTTCTCGCTGGAGTACGTGATCGCCCGCGCCGCCGATGACGCCCTGATCGCCATTGGGCGCAGCGTGCTGGTCTCCTACGACTACAAGCAGGGCCGGACGGTGCCCGTGCCCGATGATTTCAGGCGGCGGGTGGCCGAGTTGCAGGGCTAGCCCCGTCGCAAGAGCTTGGGGGCCGCAGCATTTCAAAAAACCTCATCGATGTGAAGAAATGCCAGCTTCGCTGGCATTTCTTTGTCACATCGATGAGGTTTTTTAGGGTGCCAGCTACAGCGTGCAGGCGGCGATTGCCATGGCGAAGCGCTCGACCGCCTCGTCGGCCTGGGACTCAGCCAGGATGAGCGGCGGGCAGAAGCGGATGGTCGAGGCTCCGCAGGTGAGCAGGAGCAGCCCCTTATGGAATGCGTCCTCCATCACCGCGTCGGCCAGTTTGCCGGCGGCCTGGCCGCTGGCCGGGTCGATAAACTCCACGCCGAGCATCAGCCCGCGCCCGCGCACCGCGCCGATCTGCGGGAAGCGCGCCCGCAGCCCCTCCAGTTGCGCCATCAGATGCGCGCCGACGGTGGCGGCGTTTGCCATCAGCTCATCCTCAACCATGACCAGCAGCTCGTGGGCCACCGCGCAGGTGAGGCCGTGGCCGCCGTAGGTGTTGCCGTGCGAACCGGGTTGCCACTGGCGGGTCAGCGACTCGCGGGCGATCATCGCGCCCAGGGGCATGCCGCCACCGAGACCCTTGGCCGAGGCCACAATATCGGGCACGATCTCCTCATGCTCAAAAGCCCACATCTTGCCGGTGCGGCCCACCCCGCTCTGCACCTCGTCGGTGATCAGCATGATCCCGTGGCGGTCGCAGATCTCGCGCAGGCCGCGCAGGAACCCCGGCGCTGGCACCACATAGCCGCCCTCGCCCTGGATCGGCTCGACGATGATCGCCGCCACCTCGTCGGGGGGGCAGGTGGTCTGGAAAAGCGTGTGCTCGATAAAGCCGAGGCAGGTCTCCGTCACCATCGCGGGCGAGGTATTCAGCGGGGGCCGGTAGGGGTTCGCATAGAAGGCGTGGAAGGTGCCCGGCAGCAGCGGGAAGAAGCCCCGACGTTGGCGCGCCTTCGACGCCGTGAGCGAGAGGCTGCCGTAGCTGCGCCCGTGGAACGAGCTGTAGAACCCGATGATGTTCTGCCGCCCGGTCACGTAGCGGGCCAGCTTGATGCTTGCCTCCACCGCCTCGGTGCCGCTATTCGTGAAGAAGACCTGCCAGCCCGCGCCGCCCGGCATTAGCGCAACCAGCTTCTCGGCCGCGTTGATCATCGGCTCGTTGTAGAAATCCGTCCCGGCCATATGCGTGAAGCGGGTGATCTGCGCTTGGGCGGCCCGGATCAGCCGGGGGTGACAGTGGCCCGCCGCCAGCACCGCGATCCCTGCGGTCATATCCAGAAAGCGGTTCCCGTCCACATCCCAGACCTCGCAGCCCTGGGCGTGATCAACGACCAGCGGGTAAACCCGCCCCATCGGTGCCATCACCAGCGCGTCGCGATCGACCAGTGCCTTCGCCTTCGGCCCTGGCAGGTCAGCGGGCATATAGTCAACCGTGTACGTGGTGGTTTCAGATGCGGCGGCCATAGGTTCTCCTCGACGTGTCGGCATCATTGACGACTCGGCTAACGCCAGCCGAGTATTGTAGCCGAGGCCATAGGCCGCGTCAAGGAATCACCTACGGCGTCCAGGGCGGTTGCAACGTCACACACGGAACAGGATACGGTCGAGCGCTGCCGCCATGGAGCGCTGAAGTGCCGCAAGATTCGTGAGCCCGGCCCGTGTGGCGAGTCCACAGACCGTATTATTCAGGATGGCCAGCACGTGGGGGGCCTGCCCCATGCGTACCTGGGAGGCGTCTTCGTGCAGGGTCACATCGCGGCGATGGTGCAAGCCATTTTCGATCCCCCATTCTGTACAAGCGACCTCCATCAGACGTTCCGCCGATGCATGCTGGCAAACTGGTGATGCCGTAGCGCACCTCCACGGTCGTCGTGCCCCGTTCCGTGACCCGTCGTTCGAGCCGGAAGACCTGGTCAAGATACGGCCAGTTGGCGTAGTCATGGAGCATCCGGCTGACCGTGATCGTGCGCTCCTCCCGGCGACCGTGTCCTTTCTCCACCGTTGTCGCGGTGGTGAAGTCGGTGCCAGGGTCGGACCCGCCCTTTGCGAGGGGCAGCGGCGCAAAAAGTTGTTCGAGATCGGTGTACAGCGTTTTCTGGTTCTCCTTAGGAATTGATGTTTAGACTATTCCAGCCCTCGTTTTAGACGTCGCACAACTGTGCGAACGGGCAAGCCGACTTGCGCCAGCCTGCCCGTTGGCGTACCCTCTTGGTGTTCACGCACAAGGAGGTACGCCGATGGATTCTACCATC
>CAISPW010000056.1 GCA_903887465.1 uncultured Oscillochloris sp.
GCTGGCAAGACTGATTGATCTGGTGCGGAGCCTTGACGGCAAGAAGGTGCTGATCTTCACCCAGTTCGCCGATACGGTGGATTATCTGGTGACACAGCTCCAGGCTGCCGGTATCACACGGGTCGCGGGTGTCACCGGCCAATCTGAGAATCCGACCGAGCTGGCGCAGCGCTTCAGTCCCGTGTCCAACACGGTGACCAGTACAATCCTCCTTGATAATCCGATCAGTGTGCTGGTGGCCACCGATGTGCTCAGCGAGGGCCAAAACCTCCAGGATTGTGACCAGGTGGTGAATTTTGATCTGCCTTGGGCGATCATCCGCCTCATCCAGCGCGCCGGGCGCGTGGATCGCATTGGCCAGATCTCCGATACCGTCACCTGCTCCACATTTCTTCCTGCCGATGGGATTGAGGCGATTATCCGCCTGCGCGCCCGTGTGCGCCAGCGGCTCCAGGAGAATGGCGAGGTGGTGGGCACCGATGAGCAATTCTTTGAAGAAGGCGACCAGCAGCAGGAACAGCGATTGCTCCAGAACCTCTACACCGAGACCGCCGGTGCCCTCGACGATGACGAAGACCGTGAGGTTGACCTGGCATCCTACGCTTATCAGATCTGGCGCAACGCGACGGCGGCCAACCCTGGGCTGAAAAAGATCATCGAAGACATGCCGAGCGTGGTCTATAGCGCCCGTCGTCTCACCGACCCGACCGCCGTGATCAAGAGCCTGCCCTTTCAGGCACCCACGGGCGTGTTGGTCTACCTGAAATCGCCGAGTGGCACCGACTCGCTGACCTGGATTGATACGCACGGCACGAGCGTGACTCAATCGCAGTATGCCATTCTGCGGGCAGCCGAGTGTACCCTGGCAACCGACCCCGCCCCGCGTGCCGACTATCATCACGATCTCGTGCGCAAGGCGTTCGACATGGTGGAGGAACGCGAGGCCCTCGGCGGCGGTTTAGGTAGCCCACGCGGCGCACGCTACCGCCTCTACGACAAACTGACCGCCTACCGCGACTATCAGGCCGCCAAGGAGCCGCTCTTCCTGAGCGCCGAACTGGAGCGCACGATTAACGACATCTACCGCTACCCGCTACGCCAGGCTGCCGCCGACACGATGAATCGCCAACTTCGCAGCGGTGCCAGCGCCGAGCAACTCGCCGATCTCGCCAAAGCCCTGCGCGACGAGAACAAGCTCTGCTTTATCCAGGATAGCGCCGACGATCTGCCCGATGAGCCACAGATCGTCTGCTCATTGGGGTTGGTATGAGGGAATCTCGTTTCAACGCCAAGACACGAAGAGGCAAAGATGCGAAGATTCTTTTTGATTCTTTGCGCCTTTGCGCCTTTGCCCCTTTGCGTTAAAAAAAGATCTCGTTTCAACGCCAAGACACGAAGAGGCAAAGATGCGAAGATTCTTTGCGCCTCTGCGCCTTTGCGTCAAACGCGGTCCCCGGTTGACTTGCCTTCTTACAATCACAGTGTATACTTTACATATATACTTTATCATCTGGGAGGCCACGATGGACAGTGCAAAGCTCTTTCAGAATGGCAAAAGTCAAGCGGTACGACTCCCCAAGGAGTATCGCTTTCGCGGTGCCAAGGTCTATATCAAGCGGATGGGCAATGCCGTCATTCTTATTCCCGAGCATGATTCATGGCAAACCATGATCGACAGTCTTGCGCTTTTTTCTGATGATTTTATGGATGATCGTATCCAGCCACCGATTGACGAACGAGAAAGCGCATTTGAATAGGATGCTATCGGTGCGTGTGAGGAGATACCATGCGCTACTTGCTGGATACCAATATCTGTATTGCGCTCATTCGCAAAAAACCACCGACTGTGCTTGCCCATATCACAAAGCATTCGATTACCGACATTGCCCTATCATCCATCACGATTGCGGAACTTCAGTTTGGCGTCAGCAAAAGCACCGTACCACACCAAAATCAACAGGCGCTTGATCACTTCCTCCTTCCATTCACCTTTCTCGATTTTGACCATACCGCGACATCCGTATATGGGACGATCCGTGCTTTTTTAGAAGCACAAGGAACGCCGATAGGTGCCCTTGATACGTTGATTGCTGCCCAAGCAATCGCATACGATCTTATTCTTGTTACCAACAATTCACGTGAATTTATGCGCGTTCCCAACCTTGTTCTGGAAGATTGGACACAACCGGAACCAGAGACGCCGTCCAGATAGCCCCCCCGCTTGCGGCATATCTTTACCCACATCTTTTGCTCTGTGATGCTGAAATGAGGAGGAGGCGTAAGGGCGCAGCAGCACCTCATGCATCCCCACCCTAGACTCATCCGGGGCTGCTGCGCCCCTATCCCTCATCTGGGGCGCATCCGGGGTTGAGGAGAGGGGTTTAAACCGATCATCCCAAGGAATCATATGTCCGTCAATCTCAAGAACCTCCGCGCCGCTATCCACGACTTCGCCTGGGATAAGGTTTTTCGCGCTTCCCTGAAGTGGACGAAGCCGACCGATAATCTGCGTGTTGAGGTGGTTGATACCCAGCAGTACACGCTCACGCCTATTGCCGATACGGGCGGTATGCAGGTGTATGTGGTGCGCTGTGCCGAGGGGACGTTGCCACCCCGCCCGACCCGGAACAAGATCGAGACCCGGCTGCGGCGTACTCAGGTTGAGCATCTGCTTATTTTTGAGGATGCGGCCCAGCAGGTTGCGGTTATTCAGTGGGTGAAGCGTGGTCAGCAGGGACGGCGCGTGCGCGAGTTTACCTACCGGCGCGGCGATAGCGGCGAGGCACTTATTCAGAAGCTTCAGGGTATTGCTTTCGAGATTGGTGATTTTGATCCGCAGGGCCGCATTGAGATCTCAAAAGTTACGGCCCGCGTCTCCAAAAACCTCGATGTCGAAGGCGTGACCAAGAAGTTCTACGAAGAATTCAAGCGTCAGCGTGAGGAGTTCCAGACGTTTCTCGCCGGTATTCCGCTCGATAGCGACCAGCGTTGGTATGTCTCGGTGATGCTCAACCGGCTGATGTTTATCTCGTTTATCCAGGCCAAGGGTTTCCTCAACCATAACCCCGATTACCTGCGCGAGCGGCTGGCCTGGAGTAAGGCCACCCTCGGCCCGGATTGCTACTACCGGGGCTTCTTGCGCGTCCTCTTCTTCCAGGGCTTTGCGCGAGAGCCGGGGCAGCGCGGCGCGGACGTAAACCAGATGCTTGGCACCATTCCCTACCTCAACGGCGGTCTGTTTCTTCCGCACCCGATTGAGGAGCAGTACGGCGACGCGATAGACATCCCCGATAGCGCGTTTGATACGCTGCTCGCGTTCTTCAGTCTCTGGCGCTGGCATCTCAGCGAGCGGCCCGGTACCAGCGACCGCGAGATTGACCCCGATGTGCTGGGCTATATTTTTGAGAAGTATATCAACCAGAAGCAGATGGGCGCGTATTACACCCGCGACGACATTACGGGCTACATCTGCCGCAACACGATTATCCCGGCGCTCGTTGATAAGGCCGAACTCTCCCTGGCTCCGCTCGATCTGCCGCGCACCCTCGCTGATTATCTCTACCCGGCGATGAGTCAGCAGGAGTTGCTGCCTACCGAGACCGAGCGTGAGCAGGTGGTCCGCCATTCCCGTGTCGCCGCGCTGCTGGCTGATGCCCAGGCCGGGAAGATCGCCACGATCAACGATGCGGTGACGGCCAACCTCGATCTGGAATCGCTGATCGGCGATCTTATCCCGCAGCTTGATGCACCAACGGTCTATCGGCTCTACACGACGCTGGCGGGCGACCCCCATGCGGGTACATTGCCCCTGAGCATTCTCGATCCGACCGCCGGTTCGGGTGCCTTCCTCTTCGCTGCGCTGCGCATCCTCACGCCAATTTACGCGGCGGTGCTTGACCGTATGGAAGCGTTGGTTGAGCAGAAGCAGGCCGTGAGCATGCCGATGGTCGAGGTGCTGGTTGCCGCCGAGGCCCACGCGAACCGTGACTACTTCATCACAAAGAGTATCGTGGTGCGCAATCTCTACGGCGTAGACCTGATGGCCGAGGCGACCGAAATCTGCAAGTTGCGGCTGTTCCTGCGCATGGTCGCGGATCTAGACGAGGCGAAGCATATTGAGCCATTGCCCGACATTGACTTCAATATCCGTGCCGGTAACGCCCTGGTGGGTTATGCTCGCCCCGAGGAGATTGGGCTGGTTTACAGCGGCAAAGCGGTAGGAATGAACCAGCGACAGCAGAAGTTGCTCAATGACATCAAGACCGTGCAGCGCGAACTGACCGACTACCGCAACGCGCAACTCCAGTTCAACCCCTCCGCCACCGAGGGTCGCGACGCCCGCAATGCGATCCGTGAGCGACTCGATGCGGTGAACGCGAGCCTTGACAACGACCTGATCAAGATCGGCCAGATCCGCACGGAAGCCGACGGCTCATCTAACACCCAGCCCTTCCACTGGTTCACCGCCTTCTACGAGATTATCAGCGAGGGTGGCTTTGATGTGATTGTGGGCAACCCGCCGTATGTGGAGTACAGTAAGGTGCGGGGAGATCGGAAGA
>CAISPW010000057.1 GCA_903887465.1 uncultured Oscillochloris sp.
GTCGTATCGCCATTTGCAATGGGGTATTCGCCCAAAATGAACGCTCCTGTCACCATGTTCAGGGCACCAAAATAGGTTTGTCGGTCATGATTATTTTTTACCAGCACGGTGACGTGCGGATCGGACGGTGCCCACCCATATCCAATCTTAGTGCATGGCACACATCCGTGCGGAAATATGATTCCGCATCAGGACACGGAGAAATGAGCGCAGCGCGATAGTGCCTGATTTCTGTATGCCCGTACCAACCCCACTGATTACCTCAGATAGCGTGAATTTTCTTGCTTCGCATGTGGGTTTACGCTTACCGAATCTGGCTTATACTATATATTTTATCGTGTAGTACTGTTTACTTGAACAAATGTGTGTCATACACCAAGCGATCCCACGCCACAAAGTTTACTACAGAGGAAGAGGGCATTACCGAATTAAAGCGTGGTATACTTTGCCGGAACAAATCAAAAGAGCCGAGGATGCGATCTCAGCTCTTTTGATGGCTTACGCCGGGATAGTTAAGTTTAGCAAACCTAGTATAGCAGGAAATCGCCGTGATCACAATACGTAACGGTCGGTCTCGCACGCCCAAAGAATGTATCGATAAGAACGCGGGTGCCGTATGACGGATCTCGACCCCCGCCACCTCGCCCACCTGCGCAGCAGCGCCATTGCTGATGATGTCATCACCGAACGCGGCTACTCCTCCCTCGCACCCGGTGACATCACGAGCGCCGCCCAGTTGCTTAGCGTCAAGCCCGCCACCATCAAGCCCGCCATGCACCAGGGCGCACTCGTCATTCCCCTCCACCGCCTCGGTGATGACCAGCCCTACGCCCACGTCCTGCGCCCCGATAGCCCCACGCTCGACAGTAAGGGCCGCCCCCGCAAGTATCTCTACCCGACCGGCCTTACCAATATTTTCGATGCCCTGCCCCGTCATCGTGACGCCCTCGGCGACCCCTCCCGCCCACTCTGGCTCACCGAGGGCGCCAAGAAATCCGATGCCCTCACCACTGCCTTTGGCGACCAGATCGCCGCCATCAATCTCAATGGTGTCCACGGCTGGCGTGCCACCAACGCCAATGGTGGGAGAGTCGCCTCCCCCGACATGCAGTTCATTGCGTTTAACGGTCGTGAGGTGATTATCTGCCCCGATGGGGACTATAAAACCAACCCCCACGTCCAACGTGCCATTAACGCGCTTGTGCGCCTCCTGGCGGCGCGGAGCGGCATTGGCGCGGTCTATCTGTGTAGCCTCCCCCAAGACCCTCGCGGCACGAAGGTCGGCGTAGACGATTACCTCGCCGGTGGCGGCACCGCCGCCCAGCTCCGCCAGTTGCTCCAACCCCTCGTGCAGGCCCAATCCCAGACCCGCAACCCCTTCATGGCCCATCCTGATACCGGCGCGGCCCTGTTCGCCCCCGCCGGGTACGACGTACGCAACCACGTTATTGTGAAAATCGACCCGCTGGGCGGAACCCGCCCGATCTACTCTGGCGCAATATTTGTGAGTGCCATCGGCAAGGACGTTCACACCGGCCAGCGCACCTACACGGTAGCCTGGGATGATGGCGGACGGGTTGAACGCACCATCACCGCCGATGTCCTGAGCAACCGGCGGGCCTTCTCCGAGCAGATCGGCGGGGCGGGGGCAACCGTTCACGACGGGAACATCAGCAAAGTCATGGCCTTCCTGGGCGAATTCGCACACGAGAATAGGCAAGCCATCCCCCGCCGAACCGAGAGTACCGCCTATGGACTGGTGGGTGATGGGCTGGTGTTGGCCGACCGCTCGATCGGCTTTGATGCGCCGGTAAGCTTCGCTTCGTCCGGCCCACGCATCATGGTCGGCGCGAATGCGGAGGCGTACCCCGCAGCCTTGCGCCAAGCCGCCGCATGGGATGTGCCTGCCCTCTGGCTGGTGCTGTCCCTCTCCCTCGCTGGCCCGATCATCGCCCGCATGCGCCCGCGCCGTAACCCGGTGGTCGGTCTCTTTGGCGAGAGCGGCGGCGGCAAGACCACCATCGCACAGTTTGCCACAGGAACGTTCGGGATGCCCAACGCCGCGCCGTTGAAGCTAGAGGCAGGTCGGAGTACCACCGCCGGGCTATTCCAGAGCCTGGAGCGTCTGGGCGGGCTACCGCTGCTGATCGACGAGGCCCACACCGCGCCCAACCCGGCCCGGCTGGAGGGCGATTGCTACCAGTTCGCCAATGGACAGAGCTACACACGCGGCGGCATCGACGGCAAGGCGCGAGGCGGTGCCGCCATCGCCGGAACACTCATCCTCTGCGGCGAGGCCATCCCCGACTTCCGCCACGCCGGGAGCCGCAACCGCGTGTTATTCGTGGATAGCGCCGAACACGCGCCGCTGGGGGCCGAGCGGGCGAGCCGTGAGGGTGCCTACCGTGCCCAGGTGCTCGAAGCGGCCTGGGAGGCAGGGGCGGGCCTGTTTGCGCCGCGCGTGCTAGAGACAATCTGGCGCGACTGGCCCGCGTACCGTGCCGACGTGACGGGATGGCAGGGGGATGACCGGATCGCCCCGCTGGGCCCGTGGCGCGACGCACTGGCGATTGCCGCCGCCACCCTGCGCGTACTGCTCGCATCCGCCGGTGTGGAGACGATGGTGGGTGCGGAGACGATCATCGCCCGCTGGGGCGAGTTACTGCGGGTCGGCCACGAGCGTACCGACCCCGCCGGCGACGCCTGGGAGCGGTTATTGACCATGCTCGCTCAGGCGGAGATACACAACAATAGCTCGCTCTCAAACACCTCGACCATCCCCGCGACATGGGAATACCTGGAGGCAGATCGCGGGGGCGGCATGATCGCATGCCGGAGAGTCGGCGATGACTACTGGCGTGTCCTAACCACCTCACCACAGTTTCTAGAGCGGGTCGGCCCATCTGCGGTGCAGGAGTTTGGGCGCGAGTGGGCGCGGCGCGGATGCATTCTGACAGGCTTAGATGGCTCACCGACAATGCCAAAGGATTTACACCCGCGAGGCAAAGCACGGGTGTTACGCATCCCTAACGGAGTGGTAGACGTCACCGTTTAGCGTGGGGTACGAGGTGTACGAGGTGTACGAGGCGTATTGAGGTGTACGGTCGGTGTACGAGGTGTACGGTGGTGTACGGTATAGGTGTACGGTCTATTTACCTCTTTAGAAAGCGATAAAACCAATGACCGTACACATCGTACACCTAAAAACTCTCACGTGTCAGAATAGGCAGCTTTTGCATTTTGATATGAAATATTCAGATCACCTGATTCCATGATGTGTCGAAATATGGTGTACGGTCTGTACGGTGTACGGTATGGCATTAGGACGCCTCAAACGACCGTACACCACCGTACACCGACCGTACACCTCCCGTACGGAGACCGTACGCCGACCGTACACCTTGGGGCAGAGCGGGAGTCCGTACACCACTGATACTGCACTGGCGAGGAGGAGGATTTGCCAAGGCGTGAAACTGGGCGCGACAGGCCAGCGGCTCCTGTGCGGGCCGCTGCGGAGATACAAGAAGTTTTCCCCACATCCGCGCCTATCGTCCCTCAGCAGCCCGCACAGCCAGACACCGCGCCTGCTGACATGCCGGGGGTATGTGAAATGTTTCGTGGAGGGTACCGGACGCGCTGAATACCCCACGTCACCCCTGGCCCAACGGATCGCCAGGGGAATCACGTGTCGGTTAGCGTCGCATCTCCGGTTGGCGGCGGTGGAGGATGTGCCAGTGTGCGATCCTTGGCACTGTGGGGATCGGGAGTGGCGGTGGAGGAGACACATCCGCTGGTGGTGGAGGATGTGCCAGGGCACGCTTTTTGGTACGCCCCTCGATGCTGCGGGGATTGGGCGGGGATGGCGGGAAGATCATGGCCCTTGGCTACGATGAGCGCGATGAGTTGGAGACTACGCGGGATCGCGCGGAGCAGACGTTGCTCGGGGTCAGCCAGCGTCTGCGCGGGGTCAATTTCGTCCCAATGCGTACGGTGGTGCAGCAGTTCTTCGACGCGGGCCCAGTCCGACGTCGGGGTACAGCCCAGATACGTGCGCATGGCCTCACGAAAGATTTACTTTAGGCGAGGGCGGACCTCAGTTGACTACGCGACCTGGGTGAAGATTCCTGCGCATCCCGTCACGTTCACCGAGGATGATCGCCCCCAATCTTACAAGTTGGTGGGTACTGTGACCTATCATGCGCCCTTGGGTCAGCCTGTCCCGCGAACTAGCGGGGCTAATGACCTCGCGTTTCAGTCGCACGTCCTTCTGGTCACTCCACTGGTCTATCGTGAGCCTACGGGCCTTCTAGGCTCGCTGACGGGCACGGTAGACGGCCCGGAGCTCCAGTTCTATATCGTTGGGTGAGCCAGAGTTTACGAATGTTTACCCTTCAGGGCAGGAAGCCCAGCAGCGGCTCGACTGAGTTCGCCGAAGTCTTGAGCACTGGGAGGAACGACCCATGCGTTAGCCCGCTTTAGCGCACTGGGTTGCGCCAAACTCCGATTTATGATACGATTGTTCTGTACGAGGCACCCTGTCGCGAAGGATTGCAGGGCCAACGGTTGGTACATTGCACCACTGAACCTTGGCGGTTCCATCGGGGAAACCTCCGATGGGTAAAAGGTTGCAGGTGACGTGCCTTCGACGTACCATCGCGGTCGGGGCGTGCTCCGATCGGGCCTCGGTACGTAGGCCATACTACTCGGATACCAGTCGAGAAGCGACTGGTATCGCCAGGGTAAAGCCCACGTCCCTCACCCGGTGTCAATTTCTTACGGTTTTTGCCCAGTTCCGTGTCGGCGCGGTCGCCGCAAGTGCGTCCTAATGCTGCAATAGTGCTGGCACGCACCCATGGGCCGGTTTGCCGCATTGGGACGGCCCCCTGAAAAAAGTGACACAGGGTGAGGCCCACGTCCTTTAGCCCTGGGAGCCGTCACAGAGAGCTGAGAGTACCACCAGCCTATGTCACAGCTCACCAGCACCATTTCTCGCTCGTCATCCTCTGGCCGACATCTCAATTACCTTGATGGCTTGCGGGCCGCCGCTGCGCTCTTCGTTGTCTTCCACCATGCGTGGCTTGAGGTAGGCTTGCCGTACGAGCAGCTTGGCCATGCTGCCGTTGGCCTATTTCTTGTGATCTCGGGGTTCTGCCTGGCTCTGCCCGTGATCCGTGCCGGTGGTGAGCTAAGAATTGGCGCAATGGCCTTTTTCAAACGTCGTGCCTGGCGCATCTTGCCGCCCTACTATATCTCGATCATCTTTTCGATCATCCTGATCTGGCTCTTCCTTGGCAAGCAGCCCGAAGGCCATTGGGATGGGACGTATGTGCTGGATTTTCGTGGGTTCGTGACCCACATGCTTCTTGTGCAGCAACTCTTTGTTAGTACCTCGATGCAGATCAATGGTCCCGCTTGGTCAATCGGGGTCGAGTGGTGGATTTATTTTCTCTTCCCGGCGCTGGTGATTATGTTCAGGCGTTGGGGAGCCCTGAGCGCTGTGGTGGCTGCGTGTATTGGCGCGCTCGCGCTCTCGCTCATTTTGCTACAGACCCCGGTGAATATGGATGGGCACGGGGCATCACCGCAATACATTGCGTTGTTTGCTTTCGGGATGTTCAGCGCCCATATTGCCTACGCGGATGCGCCGTACTTTGTGAATTTGCGCCACCGGGTGCCATGGTTCGCACTCGTGGTGATTTTGCTCGTACCGTTAATTATGTTAGCCTGGCCCAGGGTGCTTGGCTGGGTTCCTGCCTACCTGAGTGATTACGTCGTGGGTTTGTGGAGCGTGGCCCTCTTGATCACAACAAGTCGGCGGGGTAGTTGGCTTAATCGGGTCTTTGCCTGGAGACCGCTATCCTTTGTGGGAACCTTTGCCTATAGCATCTACCTGATCCATTCGCCGCTGATCCGTCTCGCCTGGCAGTATGTGCTGCTGCCTATGAATCTCTCGCCCATATGGAATATGGTTCTGCTGGGTTCCGTGGGCATCCCGCTGATTGTTGGCCTTAGCTACCTCTTCTTTCTGGTAGCCGAGCAGCCTTTCCTCAACAGCCGCCAAAGGTTCATCCCCTCTGGTGAGCCGCTCCGATAGCGAAACCAGCCAAGTTTAAAATCTATGCGGTCGAAGCTTTTATCGGGTGGTGAAGGTCTTTGATTCGTGTTATGCGTGCGGGGATTCCCACCGCTGTTGCGCCTGCTGGTATGTCGTTGATCACCACCGCATTTGCGCCGATGACCGCCTTATCCCCAATGCAGATCTCGCCCAGCACGCGCGCCCCGGCGCCAATAAAGACTTCGTCGCCAATAACCGGGAAGGCCCACTTGTTGCGCATTCCGATCGTCACCGCCGCAATCACACTACAGTTCCGGCCCATGCGCTTGGGTGCGATGACTGTGCCGATCGGATGGGCGATGTATAGTCCGCCGCCAATATCGGCCCCGACTACAATCTCTAGGCCGTAATGTTGGTAGATCCAGCGTTGCGAGAAACCTGAGAAGAACGGGATATGATTCTGCTTGCACCAGCTGCCAAAGCGAAACCATGCCATCGCCCGTAGCGACATACAGTTATAGAGTAGCTTCAGGATGGTGAGGATTGGTAGCGGTGCCTGTGCATTGATCTGGCCTGGCTCGATCCAGCGGCGCGCGTCTTGCTTGAATAGCTCAAACATACGAATTCCTGTAGCTGTGTTTACGACGATAGTTTATTTTCGGCGCGACTGGCCTTTGCGCCGCTAAAGAATACATTCCGCCCCCCTAGCTCGTCGGCAACCCCCTGATAGTAGCGTAGGTTGAAGATCGCACTGTAGGCCGCCCTTGAAATTCGCCTGCCGAGTTTGCTCGTCTGATAGCTCATATCGGCGATCCGCTTTGCTACTGCTTGCACTACACTGCTCACGTGTGGATGATCGAGGCAGAGGAACACAATCATATGGGTGAGCGGGTTACGATATTTATAGCCCTCGTAGACAAATTCCAGGATTGGCTTCTTGTGTTCGCGGCTGAAAACGATGTCGTGTTGTCCGTAGATGTAGGGTGTCTGGAGCCATGATGCGAAGCTGCGCTCTGCGTAGTGGTAGCCCACCGCCGCCATTGTGAAGGTGAACTCCATCCCTTGTTGCTCTAGACGGTACGCTAGCTCGATGTCCTCGGCGCGGCGGAATCGTTCATCAAACCCGCCTGATTTCAGCAGCGCCTGGCGGGGTACCGACGTGTTGCCCGTGTAGAACTGCCGCTCGGTGGCCTCCCAGTTGCCACGCTGCAAGGCTGCGTACTGCTTATCTAGCATCGCTTGTTCCCATGCGACCCATGGCGAGAGTCTGAAGTTGGGTGGGGTGAGCATGGGGCCAAGCACTACCAGATTTGGGCGGCTTGCCTGAAGCTGCATATGTTCGGCAACCAGCTTCGGGCTAGGAATGACATCATCGTCGAGGAAGAGGACGATAGTGTTCTGCGCGTTTCGTATGCCATTATTACGGGCTGCGGCTGGTCCTGCGTTGGCCTGCGGCACAAACCGGATGTTCAGCGGCGTCTTGATACTGGAGAGATATGCGTCAGTCCCGTCGGTTGATCCGTCCGAGACGATGACGACCTCTATGTCTTCCAGCGGGTAGTCCTGGCGCTCGATGGCTGCGATCACGTGTTTGAGCCGTGGTAGGCGGTTGTAGGTTGGGATAACAATGCTGACGCTGGTCATTAGAGGCTCTCTTTATCCAGGCGACACCGTTATTTTGGGTTGGCAATGTTGGGTTGATCTATCTGTGGATTGTTCTACTGCTTTTTGATTCCGTCCCCGGTTGCGGTGCATGCATGCCCGTTGAGAATGACGCTTAGATATGGTTCAGATCCGCTTTACCGTTTGGCGATGAGGCGAGGATGCGATAGCATCGCCTCGTCGCATTCCTCGCCTCATCGCCACACTGTAAAGCTGAAACCTGGCACCTGAAACCTTGTCTAAGGCATGTTTCAATCCAGCTTGACAGTTTGCGGCGTTCGTAGTAGCGGCTTCAGCCGCGTGCA
>CAISPW010000058.1 GCA_903887465.1 uncultured Oscillochloris sp.
GAGGGATGAGGGATGAGGGATGAGGGATGAGGGATGAGGGATGAGGGATGAGGGATGAGGGATGAGGGATGAGGGATGAGGGATGAGGGATGAGGGATGAGGGATGAGGGATGAGGGATGAGGGATGAAGGATGAGGGATGAAGGATGAATGTTCAATTCATCCCTCATCCTTCATCCCTCATCCTTTTGCTAAGGGCGACGAAGGCACGCGGGGCGGGGCCGATATACTCAGCCTCGGGGCGCACTAGGCGAGCCACAGCCAGCTGCTCGCGGATGTGGCCGACCCAGCCGGGCAGGCGGGCGATCGCAAAGGCCAGGGTGAAGGTGTCGAGCGGCAGGCCGAGCTGGTAGAGCAGCGGGGCGCTGTAGAACTCGACGTTGGGGTAGAGCGTGCGGGCCTGGAAATGCGGGTGGCCCAGGATGTAGGCGGCCACCGCCTCGGCTACAACGTGGGCGCGGCCATCGACGCCGGGGCGCGCAGACAGCGCCGCCGAGTGCTGGCGCAGGTGGCGCACACGCGGGTCCTCGGTCTTGTAGATGCGGTGGCCGACACCCATGAGCCGGGCCTTGCGGGCCAGTAGATCCTCGATGTAGGCCGGGGCCGCCGCTGGCTCGCCGATGGCCAGAAAAGCGCGCATGGCCTGCTCGTTGGCCCCGCCGTGGGCAGTGCCTTTGAGCGCCGCCAGGGCGGCATCGACCGCCGCGTAGAGATCGTTCTGGGCGCTGGCCACCATCCGGGCCACAAAGGTCGAGACGTTCAGGCCGTGCTCGGCTAGCAGCACCAGATAGGTGTTGAAGGCGGCCTGCTCCTCGGGGGCGGGCCGGTGGCCGTGCAGGGCGTGCAGGAAGGCGGCGGCGTGGCCAAGGTCGGCGTCGGGCGTCACGGGTTCCTGGCCGACGCGCAGGCGGGCGTAGGCCGCCACCAACATCGGCAGCTTCGCCGTGATCCGCAGGCCGTCGACCAGAACCGTATCGGCGCGCATTGTCGTGGGGCGGTGCAGCCCGGCCAGCAGGCTCACGGCGGCCCGCAGCACATCGAGTGCGTGGCCGACGCGGGGCAGACCACGCACCAGGTCGAGCTCCTCGGCGGTGAGGACGCGCGCGGCGGCCAGGTCGCTGCGCAGGGCGGCCAATTGCCAGGTGGTGGGCAACTCGCCGTGCCAGAGCAGATGCAGCACCTCTTCCCACTGGGCGTTGTCGGCCAAGTCGTGGACGTTGTAGCCGCAGAAGCTTAGGCGGCCGGCGCTGCCGTCGATCTGGCCCAGGTGGCTCTGGGCCACGATGGTGCCGTCCAGGCCCATGCTGTGCGCGCTCATCGCGATACCTCCTTATACCAGCACGGCGCCGACATTCTGTCGGCGCCGCGCGATCTATCTATAACTATCTATACTATAGCAATTGAACTGGCGGGGTTCACGCCAGCCGCAGGGTAGACTGCGTCATTGAGGCACACGCCAACCCCCAGCCGCCGCATCGAGGCAGGCTACGTGCGCGCACTCCTGCGCACTAAGGGAACCTACTGTAGCAGCAGGTCAAAGTTCGGGTGGCCGTCGTCGCCAGTGATCCGACGGATGCCGCGCTGGATGGCGCGCATGGTGCCTTCACCAAGCCAGAACGTCAGCAGTGAGCCGATCACCAAGCCGAGGGCGCTGCCGAGGGCGGCACCAACGGCGAAGAAGATCACGCGCTTGCGGCGCGAGGCGGCTCTGCGCCGCGGGAGTGCCTTGCTCATAGGAAGCCTCATTGAACCACGACGACCGGTGGAACCTTGCTCCAGAGACGATCCAGACGGTAGTAGTCGCGTTGAGCGTTGCTGAAGACGTGGACGACCACATCGCCGTAGTCGATCACGATCCACCCGGTGTCGGACGATCCCTCGATGCGCGGGTTCAGGCTATAGTGCTTCTGAACCTGAGCGTCGATATGATCGACGATCGCGCGGAGCTGCCGGTCGTTATCCCCCGAGCAGATCACAAAGAAGTCGGCAATCGTACTCTGCGTGCGAATGTCGAGCAACGCGATCTCGTGGGCCTGCTTATCCTCTGCGAGATCGACGATGCGACGGGCCAAGCTTGATGTCTCTATGGCGTTTTCCCCTGATGATGATGCGTACAACGAAGCAATATAACGTGATCGTATCACACATGACGCAGAAAGACAACTGAGCGTTGCATCGTCCCCAGGGCGGTTGCAACGTCACGCGCCCAGCCCGTAAACGGGCGGGCTATCAATTGCGCAGGCCGCCTGCGCTCCCACGAGCCGAGGGCTTTAGCCCCACGGCGATGCAGCAAAACGTCCCGATGTGACAATGCACATCGGGACGCTCGCTCAACGTGGCCGGGCGCGTTTTGCGCTAGTGCGTGACTACAGATCAATCTCGCACATGCCCGAGGAACACGCCAGTTCCTGCGCCGCGTTGGTGAGATCCTCCTCCTCGTAGCGGTAGACCTTCGAGAAGTCGATCTCGGGGAACGCGCCCGCCAGGCGCTCGTACTCCTCGCGGGTGATCTCGACGTAGGGCATGTTGTCGTACTTCGCGTCAAACGTCGGCAGGAAGGACAGCCCGCCGATCAGGTCGCGATGCTCCCAGACCCACTTCATCAGGTCGATCACCTCGTCGGGGCGGTAGGTGATGGTGCAGTTGTGGGTCAGAATATTACCCTCCAGCGTGAAGTATGGCTCGGCCTCCTGCACTTCCATGCAGTAGACTGGCTCCCGCTTGCCCGTGCTGCGAACCGAAGCTACCTTCCAGTATTTTGCAAACTTGGCCGGTGAGAATCGCTCACGCTTGCCTTCAAGCAGGAAGAAGTCAACGTCGAGGGACTCCTTCACCAGCGCAAGCGAATACCAAGCGACCGGCGCAAAGCCGCTCTCAGAAAAATGCTCGCCGATGTCGGTGGGCGTCGCCAGTCCGGCACGTGGCGCAATGGTCTGTACCCATGCCAGCGCGTCGCGATTCACACTGGAGATTGTGATCGTACCGCCAATATGCCCGTCGGCGGCAAACCAGCCTGCGATAAAACCGCGCAGATACTCAGGGTTCTCATCCGCTGCGGGAAGCGTCTTCCAGTGTTCCGGCAAGCCGAAGAACTGGATCTGCTGCCGATCCTCCCGGACATTCGGCTTGAAGCCGGCCTCAGCAAAAAGTGGCGCTAAGGCTCGGCTATCAACACCGTTCGGGTCGTTGCAGAGCGCAATCGAACAGTAACGGGTGCGGCCCTCGTGGCCGCTTGATCGCGTCCCATCGCCAAACGTAATCCCGTGGAGGATACCCTCAAGATCAAGCGTGATCTGCTCGCGAGGATTCACCGTAAACAGCTTGTAGTTGCGCGAGCCGACGGGTAGCTGACTGGTCTGGACAAGTTCGAATGCGCTGTCCCGAAACCGGCGCATTGGCGATGTAACCGGCCATACGTGATCCTTCGTTGTGCGGATGGTTTGCTGGATGCCGCAGCGCTCAACCACAAGCTCCCAGATCTCCTGCTCACCCAAGCTGTGGAAGGTAGCCTGCACCCACTGTCCCTCTTTGCCCAGTACCAGCGGCGTGCGTGTCGGGTCGTCCCCGATATAATCTTCCATCTGGTGGAAGCTCATCAGGCCACGGTCGGTGATGACGCGAGTGTCGCCCGTGAAGCACGAAGGATTGTGCTCAGTCCAATAGATCTTGTTCTGGAGCCAAAACTCGCACTGGCCAATCGCTGTGCGATCCTGGCGCGTGATCGCGCTGTCGGGCGATTTCACCGGGAAGTGGATGACCCAGGTATTCGCGTTCTCTGGGGTCTGCCCGTTCTCGGGATCCATGGGCACGCTGGCGTCGCGCAGCACCTTAAAGATCGGCGAGTGGGTGGCGACGCGCACGTTGCGGATGTAGTAGGGCGACCAGCGCGAGTGCAGACCCGAGGAGCAATTTAATAACTGCGAAGAATTGCCCGAAGGTTTCACCGTTGTGATCGCCGCTGCGGCGTTGACCCCAAGCGCATGCGCGGTCGCCTGGTTCACCGCAATAGCGATGCCGCGCAGCCGCTCCTTGACCCCGGCATCCTGCGCGATGGGGCTGTCCATCTGTCCGGTAATATCCACCCCGAGCAACCGCTCCTCATCACAGTTGTGCTGCCACTGCGGGCGCAGGCCCGGAAAGTGGGTGGCGAGCGACTGGATCGTCCCGATAATCGCCGCGACCTCCACCTTCTCACGCAGGCTCTCGAAGGTGTCCTCGTGCCGAGCAACCGCCGCCGAGAGGTTGCAGAACTGCCAGGGGCGTAAGACAATTTCGCCGCACGGATTCGCCCCAAACTCTGCGGCCTGCCGGCGGGCCGGACGCATGACATTGGCGGCCTGACGGTTAAAGATACCCGGCTCGCCGCGACCGGACTGCACCATCTCTAGGAACTGGCTGATAAACTCGGGCTGGGTCAGGCCGCCCTCGGGCCATACCGCCGAGTTGTTGGCGTTCCAGCGCTGGCTATTCTCGCGCTCGAAGTCGCCGCTCTTGCTGAGGTGCATCTCGTCGTCGCCGTAGTCAAACAGGGAAATCATAGCGGTGCGCCGGACCCCCCCGCTGACGGCTGCATTCCCCACCGAACACATAATGTCGTGGGCGTCAACCGAGCGCAGGTAGCTGCCCTGGCGGGCCAGGATGCGCGAGCGCACGAAGTCGAGCATCACCCGCAGCGGCTCGGGGCCAGAGGCCCGCCCGCCCTTGGTGTGCAGCGGGGCACCGGCGGGGCGAAGCAGCGACAGATCGAAGCGGATGTCCCCGCCCTCAAACCAAGTCTCAAGGCCAGCGCGCAGCGCCTGTGCCCAGCCCTCGGCCGAGTCTTCAACGACGAACTGCTTCAACTCAAGGTTGGTCTGGCGACGGATGCGCGGGAAGTTTTCGACGTAGCGGCCCTCGACCGAGAAGCCCACGCCGCAGCCGCTCATCGAGATTATCAGCGCCTCGACGAACGAGTCGATGCTCTCGACCGGCTGGTACGAACAGTTGTAAATCGCAATATTATTACGGCGGGCCGCCGCACCGGCCATGGCGAGCATACGCATCGACGGCATGGAGCGCATCTCAAGGATGGCGCGGCGGACTCGCTCGTATGTCTCCACCGGCAGCCGCGATCCGGCCAGCTCGTGCAGGAAACTGACGGTGCGATCAACCGTCTCAACCCACGTCTCGCGCCGCCCGAGATCATAGTTGAAGCGTGAGTATTTATCGAAGAACTGGAACTTCTGGAGCGCCATCGGGAAATACTGGTCAGACTCGGCGAACGCCTGGCGCACCTGCTCCGGGATGGGGCGCTCCACGCGCTTTTTAGCGTGCTCGGCGCGGTAGAGGATGTAGTGCTTGGCGGCCTCAAACTCGCCGGCGGCCTGCAGCACCATCTCGACGATATCTTGGACGCCCTCGACGGTGGGCGGGCTGCGGTGCGACTTCGCGGCGATGATATTGATCACGCGCCGGGAGAGATCCGCAATCGAGGTTTGGGGGATGCGGCTCAGGCTGGCGAAGCACTTCGTCATCGCATGCTCGATGCGCTCGATGTCGAAGCTGACGACCCGCCCGTCGCGCTTAACGATGGTTGTCGGCACCTCGATGCCAGCCCGGTCAATCGCCGGGTACTCGCCATCGGTTCGCCCGTTTGCGAACCCGTTCGTTCCAGTAGACATGGGACAGGCTCCTCCAAGATTCACAGAATGCGCTACCGCAGCAGTCGCGCTGTGCGCTAGCGCGTCAAAGGCATTAATATGCCCTGGGCCGACGCTCGTGCGCGGGGGCCAGGGTTGTAAGCGTTAGGGCGACCATTATCGTAGGTGCTGGCGATGATGTGGAGGGGCGTGATATCTATATCTAGCCCGATTATATTATGTTGACACAAGATATAGGCAAAATCTGAGTAGCCGGGCTAGTTTAGCACCCATGCACAGCACTGTCAAGGTGCAACAAAGCTTTACAGTTTCTATCGTGAGCTTGCGAGATATCCGCGAGGAGGGGTTCGGGGATGGCGTGTCCCTCCGCCCAAAATAGTCACGATGTTCATTGTGGTGCGCCGCTAGGCAGGTTCGCCCTGCAGCAACTCATCGGCGGCGGCGAGCATGGCGGCGATGCGCGCGGGGTCGAGGGTCGGCTGCTTGCTGTGCAGGTAGATCTCCAGGGCGCGGCGCGGGGTGATGCCCTCCATCAGTTCAGGCTCGGCCCCGTAGCGCCGCCGGGAGCTGCGCTCGACCGTGATCGTCACGGCGGCGACCACAAAGGCTCCGAACTCCTCCAGGCGGGCGCGGATCTGCTCCTCGCGCAGCAGGGCGACCTGCTCGCGGCTGGCCTGGATCTCCACGCGCACCACGGCCTGGCGCAGGTCGTGGCGACCGATCAGCGTCGTCACCAGACCCAGCGGGTCACTGCTGGCGCGCACATCGGCCTCGATGCTCACGAAGGGCCGGGCGGCCAACTGGTGGAACTGCCAGCGGGCGACGCCGCGCTCCAGTTCGACGATCACGCAGCCCTTGGGTTCATCCCGCTCGCCGAAGTCTACCCGCTCAATGCTGCCGGGATAGACCAGGGGCGGCACGGTGCCAAGCATCTGGTGCTTATGGATGTGGCCCATAGCCACATAGTCGATGCCGGGCTGGGCGAGGACGGAGCGGGCCATGACCAGATCCTGGCCGAGGGTAATCGCGCGCTCGGCGCCCATCGTGGCCCCATCGACGCTGCCGTGGAAGGCCAGCACGGCGGGGACGGTCGGGTCGAGGCGCGCAGCGGCCTCAGCCACAAAGTTCTCCAGGCGGCGGCGCAGCTCATACTCGATCTCGGCGAAAGATGCCCCGCGCAGCTCATCGCGGGTCAGCAGGTTGTGGCGAGTAACCCAGGGCAGGGCGATGATCTGGAGCGGGCCGGAGCGGGTGCTGAGCGTATGCAGGCGCAGCCGGTCGGCCACCGTCACCCCTTCGACTCCGAGAGCGTCGAAGATTTCGACCGAGTGAGCGCGGCCGAGCGCAGGCGAGATATCGTGGTTGCCGGTGAGGATAAAAACGGGCAGGCCGGCCGAGCGCAGTCGGTTGAGCCGACGTGCGAACTCACGCTGGTGGGTGGGGTTGGGCGAGCGGTTCTTGTAGATGTCGCCAGCTATCAGCACGAGATCGACTCCGGCGTCGACGCCGAGGGTGATCGCCTCATCGAGGCGGTCGAGGTAGTCGACCAGCCGACTGTGCAGGCCGCTGGCCGGATCGATCTTGCCGTAGTTCTCAACGCCGATATGCAGGTCGGCCAGGTGCAGCAGTTTGATCATAAAAACACGTGTGTGCGGTGCCCATCCGGGTCGCCGCACACAAGTGTAGCATATGTTTTTGTCTGCGGGGCGATCCCCCGCCCTAGGGCCAGGGCTGATGCAACGTCGCTGGGGCTGCGCCCCAACAACGTTGCAACCGCCCTGGCCCTAGCGACAGGATCTACAAAATTGCGAACATCCCACTGATCACCAACTGAACGACAAAGCTGCCCACCACGGCCAGGCCGAGGGTCATCACGGCCTTGCTCTGGTCGCGGATGTTCATGCTGGACTGGACGGCGATGTAGGCGAAATATGCCTGCACCAGCAGGATCACCAGGGCGACGAGCATGCCCAGCAGAGCGACCAGCGCGCCCAGAACGGGGATAAAGTGAAAGATCCAGACCACTAGGCCGAGCAGCGCGCCGACCACCGTCAGCGGGGCGATGAACAGCGAGAAGCTGTAGGCCACCTCGTCCCAGGTGCCGGTGCCGGCGGCGACGCTCTTGCCGATGTAGAAGACCAGGCCAGTGAAGACGAAAAAGCCGATCAGGGTGCCGACGACGCCGGTGAGCAGGCCGCCGAGGCCGCCGGTGAGCCCCAGCACCCCGCTGATGGCCGCTGCGATGCCGACGTAGATCGCCGCATTGATGGTCGTGCCCCGCTGCTCGTAGCGCTCGAAGGTGCCGACGCTCGGGTTGCTGATGACGTCCCGGCTCTGGGCGATCATCTCGGGGATCGATGTCTGCTGGATCATCGACATGGGGATTCTCCTTCACTACCGCCGGGCGCACGCCCGCCGTTCTTCCTGATAGAGTATACGTTGGGCAGCGGCACGTTGTTGCATCGCCGCATGTCTCAGGGCGGTTGCAACGTCGCCTCCGGCGGGGGTTTGGGGGTAGCAAAGCCACCCCCGAAAGGTCTTTTTTTGTTGATTTTTGGCGGCTCCGCCGCCAAAAATC